>JAABSP010000119.1 GCA_011390345.1 Desulfobacteraceae bacterium | reverse complement strand
ATCTTCATTCTTCAGGTGGAAGAGGCGGTTCGGGTGAGAACCGGTGAGAAGGGCAAGGACGCGATCTGATTGTCGTGGGTAGTGGCTGGTGGATGGTGAATAGTGGATAGTGGGTAGTGGATAGTGGATAGTGGGTAGTGGATTGTGAAGCAGGAATGTGAACCCATGTGAAATGCCTGTGCTTTGTGACGGCGGGCATTCTCGCAATCTTATAAACGGACTTTATTCAGACAAACTTTAATTCTCGCACAGGAACAATCATAAGGAGGAGAGAATGGCAACACCCAAGCAGGTTATGGAGATGGCAAAGGAGAAGGGCGCAAAGATGGTGGACATCCGGTTCATGGATTTCCCCGGCGTATGGCAGCATTTCAGCGTTCCGGTCGGGGAGCTGGAGGAGTCGAGCTTCGAAGACGGCTTCGGCTTTGACGGTTCGAGCATCCGGGGGTGGCAGCCCATCAATATGAGCGATATGCTGGTGGTTCCCGATGCAGCCACCGCGAAGATGGACCCCTTCTTTGCGGTTCCGACAATGGTGGTCATCGGCAATATCGCCGACCCGATCACCCGGGAACCGTACAGCCGTGACCCGAGAAACATCGCAAAAAAGGCCGAGGCCTATCTCAAGAGCACCGGAGTCGGCGACACCGCCTTTATCGGCCCTGAGGCCGAGTTCTTCATCTTCGACGATGTCCGGTTTGAATCCTCCCGCAACAGCGCATTTTACATGGTCGATTCCGAAGAGGGGATCTGGAACAGTGGCCGGGACGAGGGCCCCAACCAGGGATACAAGCCCCGCCACAAGGAGGGGTATTTCCCGGTACCGCCCATGGACAAGTTCCAGGATCTGCGAACCGAGATGGTCATGGTACTGGAAGAACTCGGGATCTCCATCGAGGCACAGCACCATGAGGTGGCGACCGCGGGCCAGGCCGAGATCGACATGCGCTTCATGCCGCTGCTGCAGATGGGGGACCAGCTCGTATGGTTCAAGTATGTGCTCAAGAATGTGGCCTACCGGCACGGACACACCGTCACCTTCATGCCCAAGCCGCTCTTCGAGGATAACGGAACCGGCATGCATACCCATATCAGCCTCTGGAAGGACGGCAACCCGCTCTTTGCCGGCGACAAGTATGCCGGGGTCTCCCAGGAGGCGCTCTACGGCATCGGCGGCATCCTGAAGCACTGCAAGGCTCTCTGCGCATTCACCAACCCGACCACCAACTCCTACAAGCGTCTGGTGCCGGGATTCGAGGCGCCGGTCAATCTGGCCTACTCCAGCCGGAACAGAAGTGCTGCGATCCGGATTCCCATGTATTCGGCATCTCCCAAGGCCAAGCGGATCGAGTTCAGAACCCCTGATCCCTCCTGCAACGGGTACCTGGCCTTCTCCGCGATCCTTATGGCGGTGCTCGACGGCATCGAGAACAAGATCGACCCGGGCGATCCCCTGGACAAGGACATCTACGGTCTGCCCCCGGAAGAGCTGGCCGAGATCCCCTCTGCACCCGGCTCCCTGGAGGAGGCCCTGCTCGCGCTGGATGAGGACAAGGAGTTCCTCCTCAAGGGCGATGTCTTCACCGCGGACGTGATCGAGAAGTGGATCGAGTACAAGATCGAAAAAGAGGTGAACCCGGTGAAGCTGCGGCCCCATCCCCATGAGTTCTTCCTCTACTACGATATTTAAAATTTAAACCCCTCCATCCCTGTTGATCCGGGGCGGCCTGCGCCATTCATTGCGGGCCGCCCTGTCTGTTTTGGGCCCCATTTTTATCCGATCATCATCCATAGATTTTTTCTATTCCATCCTGACCCTTTTATCGAAAGTTTCATTTTGACAATTTCGTTCCCTTGGGCGAAAATATAGGCTTTTGGTCTTGATCAAAAAAGAAGGGGGAAGGTCTTTTCATGTCCACAAGAGCCGTTACGGAATTGAAAAAAAAGAAGGTCTCCTTTGAGATCGTCCGGTATGAACACCTTCAAAAGGGGGCCGAATACGCAGCCCGGGCCGTGGACTTTCCCTTGGAAAGAACCATCAAGACCCTTGTGGCCGATATCCGCGGCCAATATGTCTTCGCGCTGATGCCCGGGGATCGGCAGCTCGATTTGAAAATGGTTGCCAGGGTCTTTGGGGGCAAAAAGGCTGCGATGGTCCATACCGGGACCGCAGAAAGGCTCACCGGCTACCAGGTGGGCGGCATCAGCCCTTTTGGGGCCAAAAAGCGGCTGCGGGCTGTGATGGAGTCCCGGCTGCTGGAGCATGAGAGCGTCATGATCAATGCGGGGCAGCGGGGAATGATGTTGAAGATGTCCCCGGCCGATATCGCAAAAACCTTGAACTGCAAAACCGCATCCATCTCCCAGGAATAGGAACAGGAACAGGCCGATGAAAAAGGATCGGTTTGATTGGAAGAGAGCAAATACTAAAATAAAATCGGATACTTCAGGAGAATTCTATAATGGAAGAAACGAAGAAAGTGGTGCGCCTCACCGAGACGGTTGCAGGTGCCGGGTGAGCTTCGAAGCTGCCGCCAGGGGACCTGGATCGGGCGCTTTGCGGGCTGGTGATTCCCACCAATCCCGATGTGATCGTGGGGCTGGAAAAGGCAGACGATGCCGGTGTCTATCGGGTGACGGACCAGATCGCCCTAATTCAGACGGTCGATTTCTTCACGCCGATCGTAGATGATCCGTATGCCTTCGGCCAGATTGCGGCCGCGAATGCCTTGAGCGACATCTATGCCATGGGCGGGGTTCCCAAGACCGCGATGAACCTTGTGGCCTTCCCCCTGAAGACCATGGAGATGGCGATATTGCGAGCCATTCTGGAGGGGGGGATCGACAAGATGAAGGAGGCCGATGTGGCGCTTGTAGGGGGCCACAGCATCGAGGACAGTGAACTCAAATACGGCCTCTCCGTCACCGGCTTCGTTCATCCGGAGCGGGTGCTGACAAAATCGAACCTGAAACCCGGGGACCGGCTGGTATTGACCAAGCCCTTGGGAACAGGTATTCTGACGACAGCGATCAAGGCGGGGATTGTATCGGAAGCGATCATCTCAAAGATCACGGATCTGATGGCCCGTCTCAACCGGACCGCGGCCGAGGTGATGGCGAATTACAATGTCCATGCCTGCACCGACATCACCGGATTCGGTCTCATCGGCCATCTCTCGGAGATGGTGATCGGGTCGAAGATGAGCGTTGAAATCGATGCGAGTGCGGTTCCATTGATCGAGGGGGCCATCGAGAATGCCGAGATGGGGATGATCCCGGCCGGCGCGTACAAAAACCGGGAGTTCCGGGAGAAGATGGTTGTCACCGAGCCGTCGGTAAGGCGCGCCATCGAGGACATCCTCTACGACCCCCAGACATCGGGGGGGCTGCTGATCGCGGTGGAAGGCGACCAGGCCCCTGCCTTGTGCGATGCCCTGCTGAAAAGGGGCGCAGATGCTGCTGCACTCATCGGCCAGGTGGTGGAAAATGAGGCCGAGAAAATATTTATCCGATAAAGGAGCAAAAAACAGAATGCAGATCATAGATGCAAGGGGGCTGGCCTGCCCGGCCCCGGTAATCGAGACCAAAAAGGTCGTGGAAAAGGGGGCCGAGCATCTCCAGGTCATCGTGGACAATGACGCAGCCCGGCAGAATGTGAGCCGCTTTCTGGAATCGAGAGGGTACGAGGCCGCCTCCCGGGAGGAGCAAGGGATCTTTGAGATCTCCGGCAGCAGGGTCGGGGAGCCGAGCCGGGAAGATGCCCCCATTGTCTGCGATGTGGAAGCGCCGGCGCCAAAGGAGAAGAAGATTCTCGTGATGATCACCGCGGACCGGATGGGCCGGGGAGATGACACTTTGGGGGCCGGTCTCATGGGCAGCTTCATCAAGACCCTAAAGGAGATGGGGCCCGAACTCTGGAGGATCGTCTTTGTCAACAGCGGTGTCAAGCTGGCCATAGAGGGGGCCGCGGCGCTGCCCGATCTGGAGGAACTGGTTCAAAACCGTGTCTCGATCCTCGTCTGCGGCACCTGCCTCAACCATTTCAACCTGCTGGAGAAAAAGGCCGTGGGGGAGACCACCAACATGCTCGACATCGTCACCTCCCTGCAACTCGCGGACCGGGTGATCAATATATGAAGGCGATCTTTTCCTCCCCTGATTTCCGCGATGCCCGGCAGCAGGAATCGAAAAAATCTGCTGAAAGGGTATGACGGGGTGCAGCATAAGGAATATCAAAGCGAGTTTTGAGAAAAGCAAAATAGGAATTATTAAAAACATCGAGTGATATTGTGAGGATACCCCTTAACTTCTCCTTTAAGAAAGGAAAGAAAAATGGCATTCAAAAAGCAGTCGTTGAAAAAGAGAGTCTCTTCCATTCTGATGTTTTTAAATGTAATTGTTATTGTATGCTTATTCATTCCGGCAGGTGTTTCATTTGCAAATCCTGTCACTCTTGAGGTAGCTCAAGAAGCTGCATTGAACTGGATGAATGAAAAAACAGAAGTACATTTTGAATTGAATGACATATCTGAAACATTGATTGCAGATGATGATTCGGAAAAGATCTATTACATTTTCAATTTCAACCCGGCAGGCTGGGTCATTATTTCCGCAGATGATGTCGCTTATCCTGTGATCGGCTATTCCAAAACCGGTTCTTATGCCGACGGCATACGTCCCCCTGCATTTGATGAATGGATGGATAATGTAAAACAGACCATAAGTGCTGCTCAACGAAAAAGAATGGCGCCTTCCCCGGAGGTGCTGGAGGAGTGGGACAGGCTCATCAATAGGTCTTATACCTTAAATGCAAGAGCTTCTGAGAGGGTGGTCGGCCCTCTGATCCAAACCGGATGGGATCAGAACTGGCCTTACAATGCCTATTGTCCGGTTGACGATAACGGGCCCGGGGGTCATGCTCTGGCAGGCTGCACCGCTACGGCTCTGGCTCAGGTGCTGAAATACTACAACTATCCTTCCATCGGATCGGGCTCTCACACCTATACGCCGAGGGCTCATCCGGAATACGGCCCTCAGACGGCCAGTTTCGAAACGACCCTGTACGATTGGGCAAATATGCCCAGTGCCATATCCTCTTCGAACTCGGAAGTTGCCCGTCTGATCTACCACTGCGCTGTCTCTTTGAGCATGAATTTCGGGCCCGATGTCTCCAGCTCATCCATATACCGTGCAAACAATGCATTGAAACAATATTTCAAGTATGATGAATCATCATATATCGCTCACAAATCCGAGTACAGTAATACGGATTGGGAGAATCTCCTCAAAGCGGAACTGGATGCAAGCCGTCCGGTGCTGTACAGCGGTTCGGGAACCGGTGGACATGCTTTTATCTGCGACGGCTATGAAGGTTTTAATTATTTTCATTTCAATTGGGGATGGAGCGGAAATTACGACGGATATTTCTACCTCAGCGATCTCACACCGGGGAGCCATGATTATTCAAATGGTCAGGCCGGATTGTTCGAAGTCAGGCCATCGGATGTCCCGGTACTCTCTGTCACCCCCAATTTTCTCCAAATTTCAGAGTCGGCCGGTACCTGCACATTTCAGATTTCAAATTCCGGTGCAGGGACAATGGCATGGTCGATAACGGAGAATACCGACTGGCTTTCTGTCAGTCCGGCATCAGGGACAGGAGATCAGACGGTTACCGTAACCTACAACGCCAGTTCTGTCCCGTCAAGATTCGGCGGAATCACGATTACAGCCCCGGATGCCACAAACGGACCCAGGACTTTTTATCTGAAGCAGGGATCAGGCTCTGATACCCTGGTCTGGGAGACGTCAAAAGCCGATGCCGTTGCAAAGGCAAAGAGTGAAGGCAAAAAGATACTGCTGGTTGCCGGAAGAATGACCTGCAGCAATACGGCATATATGCGGAATACGGTCTGCGAATCCTTTTATCCGCCCATCAGACCCTTGATCGAGGAACATTTTGTTCCGTGGTACTCTGATGTTGATATCAGTTCGGAACACTCTTCCTATGCAGCCGGGTTGAGTGGGATGCTTCCGTACATCTGTGTTATCGATCCCGACCACAGCGAGTATCGGATGGATGGAACGACAAGCGTACAGCCCGTTGCCGAGTTCCATTCCCGACTGACAAGGATTATTTCCGCAGGTGAAATGCTCCTGTCGGTTACCCCGTTCCAACAGGTCGTTTCACCATCGGCCGGAACGACAACATTCAACATCGCCAATCTCCTGACGGATCCGATGAATTGGACCGTATCGGAGAATTCCCACTGGTTGTCGGTCAGCCCGAGTTCCGGAACAGATGGTGAAGCCGTCACCGTAACCTTCGATGCCAATACCGGATTATCAAGAACAGCCTCTCTTATCATTACAGCAGATTACGGAACAATGAAAAGCCCGGCAACCATCGGTATCACGCAGTCATCACAATCCGCGTTTACCACATACAGGAACAGAAACAGGATCAATGCAATGGCTGCCGAAGGCGATTATATCTGGCTATGCACGGATGCAGGGGTTTATAAAAGAGATCAGAACGGAACGCTGATTGCCGGATATACCGAATCGGACGGACTGGCTGATAATGATGTCCGGTCAATCGCCATCGACAGCGACGGCAGCAAATGGTTTGCCACCGCTGGAGGGGGGGTATCCCGATTTGACGGCACAAACTGGTCAACCTATACCACGGCAGACGGTCTGGCCAGTCGTTATGTCCATGCCATTGCCATCGACGGCGACGGCAGCAAATGGTTCGGAACTTCCGGCGGCGTGTCGAAATTTGACGGCGCCCTGTGGACCAACTATACCACGGCAGACGGACTGGCGAGTGATTCCATCCGGTCCATTGCCATCGACAGGGACGGCAGCAAATGGTTCGGCACTTATAAAGACGGTGTATCCCGATTCGACGGCACAAGCTGGAGAACCTATACCACGATAGAGGGATTGGCGAGTGATTCCGTAGAAGCCATTGCCATCGACAGCGACGGCAGCAAATGGTTGGGCCATTATGGCGAAGGTGTATCCCGATTTGACGGGACGAATTGGAGAACCTATACCCGATCCGACGGACTGGCCAGTGATTATGTCAATGCCGTTGCTATCGACAGCTCCGGCAGCAAGTGGTTCGGCACATCATACGGTGTATCCCGGTTTGACGGCACAAGCTGGACAACGTACAGATCAGCAGACGGATTGGCCGATAATTGGGTCCGCTCGATCGCATTCGACACTAAGGGCAACAAATGGTTCGGTCATTATGCCGATGGCATATCCAAATTTGACGGCACAAACTGGGCGGCCTATGCAGAACCGGACAAGCTGCCGGATAACAATGTCTATGCCATCGCCGTCGACAGTGACGGCAGTAAATGGTTCGGTACTTCCGGCGAAGGCGTATCCCGATATGACGGCACGAACTGGTCAACCTATACCCGATCAGACGGACTGGCCAGTGATTATGTCTATGCCATCGCCATCGACAGCGACGGCAGCAAATGGTTTGCCACTTACGGCGGCGTGTCGAAATTTGACGGAGCCCTATGGACGAGCTATACAACCGCAGACGGACTGGCAGATAATTCTGTCTATGCCATCGCCATCGACAGCGACGGCAGCAAATGGTTCGGCCATTATGGCGAAGGTGTATCCCGATTTGACGGCACAAGCTGGAGAACCTATACCACAGCAGACGGATTGGCCAGTGATTATGTCAATGCCATTGCCATCGACAGCGACGGCAGCAAATGGTTCGGTACTTCCAGCAGCGGTATATCCCGATTTGACGGCACAAGCTGGAGAACCTATACCACAGCAGACGGATTGGCCAGTGATTATATCGATACCATCGCCATCGACAGCAGCGGCATCAAGTGGTTCGGCACATCATACAGTGGTATATCCCGATTTGACGGCACGAACTGGACAACATACAGATCCACAGACGGATTGGCATATAATTCAGTCCGTTCAATAGCCTTTGACGCCAGGGGCAACAAATGGTTCGGCACAAGCGACGGACTTTCCCGGTTTAACGGCATGAGCTGGACCACATACAGGGCAACGGACGGACTGGCAGATAATTCAACCCATTCAATCGCCATAGACAGAGAGGGAAAGGTATGGATAGGAACCGACGGGGGCGTATCTGTCTTGACGAATGATTATCCTTTTGTTGCAGATCCGGTTGCAGATGTGAATACTGATGAAGATGCATTGGACAAGACCATCGATATAAGCAATCTTTTCACCGTTTCCGACGGCACTGCCGATTCTGTGACAAAGTCTCTTCTATTGAACAGCAATCCCTCTCTGGTAACAGCATCCCTAAGCGGAAACACGCTTACGCTCCAATATCAGGAAAATCAGTTCGGAACAGCGACAATGATTCTTCGAGGAACGTCAAACGGCAGGACCGTAGATCATATATTTACCGTCAAAGTCAATCCTGTTGACGATCCGCCGATCGTTGCCCATCCGATAGCCGATGTAAACGTCATTATGAATGCCCCGGATACGATCATTCATCTTGCCGATGTTTTTGCAGAGATTGACAATGACAATCATATCATCATCAAAACCGTTCCTTCCAACAGCAATCCGAATCTGGTTACGGCAACCGTCAGCGGAGATACGCTTACCCTTGAATATGCAAAAAATCAGAGCGGAACTGCAGAGATAACGATTCGAGGAACATCAAATGAGAAGTCAGTGGACGACACTTTTACCGTTGACGTGAAGAATATCGGTCTGGAGCATGTGATCTTCGCGCTTCAGATAATGGCCGGGATGACGCCGACTGTGGGATCAGACCTGGGATTCGATGTAAAGGGGGATCAAAAAATCGGTCTTGAGGAGGCGATCTACATTTTGCAGATTGTTACCAATCAATAATGAAATAAGACAGTATTGAAAGATATCTTCAAATCGGGCATATCCATATCAGCATGATCCTGAAATGAGTATTTTTGAACCAAAGAAAGCGCAGCCCTCTTTATGATCGAAAGAACCGAACTCTTATCCGAAGGTTTTCCGGCCCGGCACGAAACATTCTGCCCCCGTTACAGTTGGCTCAAAAAGGGGTATGACGGGGTGAAAAATGATGCTGATATCTTTGATGCTGATGATGCGATCGAGCGGCTGGGGGTGGGTAAGAATATGGTGCGATCCATCCGCTTCTGGTCTGCGGCCTTCAAGGTCATCGAACCGGCTCAGGGGGGAAAGCCGCGTCTCAGCGGCCCCATGAACACAACTCCCTTTGCGGACCGGCTCCTCTCAGATGATGGCCGGGACCCCTTTCTGGAGGACCCGGCCTCCCTCTGGCTGCTCCACTGGCAGCTCTTCACCCCGCGGATCACAGCCCCCTCCTGGTCGATGGCCATGAACGGCAACGGCATGAACGCCTTTACGGTCAAGGATCTGGCCCGGTCCCTGACGGAATACGGTCCATTGGTTCCCGCGCTCTCCCGCGTCTCGGCCTCCTCTTTTGAAAAAGATGCCTCCTGCTTTACCCGGATGTATGCCCCTTCAGACCGGGGGGCGGCCGAGGAGATCGAGTGCCCCTTTACGGATCTCGGTCTTCTGGAGACCGGGGAGAAGCGGGGGGTTTTCCGGTTCCAAACCGGCGAGAAGATCACCCTGCCGGATCTCATCTTTCTTGGGGCCTGCTGCGACTATGCTCTCCATTTTCACCCTTCGGCCAATGCGGTCTCCATGAACAGCCTCGCCTACGGCTTCAACAGCCCCGGCGCGGTCTTCAAGCTCTCGGAGACCGACATCGGCAACCGTCTGGAGCGGGCAGCAAAGATCATAGACGGGATTCTCTTCACGGAATCCTACGGCAACCGTCAGCTCCAGTTCGAGGCCGATCCCGCGGCTCTTCGGGATGACGCGGTGGCCCGGTATTACGAGAAGACGCGGCGGCTGGGGATCTGAGGATGCAGAAGGGCCCGCAGGATCTTCATTTTCCGGGAAAAGATCACCTGGCGCGCCATGAAACATTTCAACAGATGTGAATTCCGATGTAAAGGTCCTGATATGGAAGCAATCGCAATCAAAAATTTTCTGGTCATTAAAGAAGCCGATATAAAAGCAAATAAAATAACCCTGATCATCGGGCCGCAGGCAAATGGAAAAAGTGTAATCGCAAAATTATTATATTTTTTCAGAGAATTCCTTTCGGGCGCCTATCTGAAATCAGTGCAGAATTCAGAAAGTAAAAGGGAACTTGAAAAGAGAGGTCTGTCTGACTTTGAGCAGTATTTTCCAAGATATACATGGGAAGATCAGGACTTTGAACTGATTTATACCCATAACGACATCGAGATTTCTATTCTCCACAATAAAAATCAAAAAACTTCTACGAAGTTGGATTATTCGAAGAATTTGGTCTTTCTGCATAAAAAGTTGAAATCCGATTACAAACAAAAGTTGGCTGAGTTTCATGAAGAAGAAGAAAGTTCGATTCTTATGAAACCCAGTGATATTTTTCGTGATATCTTGAAAAATAGTGTCTATAATTCAAAATATGGTGACAGTTTTCAACAATCTGTTTTCATTCCTGCAAGTCGTTCCTTTTTTGCAAACCTTCAAAAGAACCTTTTTACCTTTTTAGCAGATAATATTGATATAGATCCATTTATTAAAGATTTTGGTTCTCGATATGTAAAAGCAAAACAATTGTATGATCGTTCCCGGTTTTCAAAAGAGATTGATGAACGAGAAACAAGAAACAAAATCAAGAATCTCGCGGAATCCATTTTAGCGGGAAAATATAGATATGAAAATGAACAGGACTGGATCGAAAATAAAAGCAAACGAATCAATCTCGTCAATGCATCTTCAGGGCAACAGGAAGCATTGCCGATGTTGGTTATTCTTTCCATCTGGCCTTTCTTGGGATTAGAAAACAACAGAAGGTTTACCTTCTTCATAGAAGAGCCTGAAGCACATCTTTTTCCCGTTTCACAAAAACATATAACTTCAATTGTTGCACTTGTATATAAAAAGAAACATCACAATTTTGTCATAACAACCCATAGCCCTTATATCTTGACAGCCCTTAACAATATGATATTGGCCGACGAAGTATCAAAGGATTTTGATGAAGGAAAGATCCAAGAGATCATTGATCCGGATTTTTTAATTGATTATAAGGATGTCAGTGCCTATACCATTAAAAACGGGGTTCCGGAGAGTATTTTGGATGAGGAAGCAAAACTTATCGGTTCAACGGTCATAGATGCTGTTTCAGATGATTTCGATCAGGTATTTGATTCTCTTCTTCAACTTCAGTTGGCTGAATAAATTTATGGATTTTGAGAAATGCACAGAAATCAGGAAGGACAAAATTATTGTTGTCGAGGAAAAAGGCAGGAAATTTGAGCTGATAAATGAGGATTCTAAATTGATTGGGGTCGTTAAAGTTGATGACTGTTTGATTGATGATCATAGAGAGCGTTGTGATTACCTTTTTGAAATCATGAAACCCATTTCCGATGTGATCTATCTTGAATTAAAAGGAGAGGATATTCAAAAGGCATATAATCAATTGGTGGAGACCCTTGGATATTGCCGGGATCGACATCTGAACATTTCAAAATGCTGCCATATTGTAGCATCTCGTGTACCCAAAGCCGGCCCCAAAGTCCAGGTGTTAAAAAAGAAAATGGTGAGCAAGTATAGAGTTCAACTGATTGTAAATACGCAAAAAGCAAGGGTTTTGGTATGATGAGCGCTGACTGTCAATGGTCAGTTTCAAAAAGATGTTATCGCTTTACAACGGATTTGGCTTTTGATATTTTAAGATGGAAAAACGGATTGCGATGAAACAGCGGATGAAACCATCAGATTCATTATTGTCGGGCCTCATGATGCTGCATATGCCCTGCATTAAGCGCGGCAGGAGCAGCCATGATCGAATACGAGCTGTCGGTCGGGCATGATGCGGAAGAGGGGAAAGCAAGAGTGGCGCATGAAAGGCTCTTTTTCGAAGATCATCCGCTTCTGCGGCTGGAAAAGGGGGGAGAGGTCTTCTTGTATCGGGATGATTTTTCCGAAGGCCCCCGGTTTCCGGCCCACGCCTCTTTATCTGCGGTGGGCGCGATTCCCCCGCGCGGGGACAATACCCGGCTGACCCGGTTTCAAAAACGGTTGAAACGAATTGTCATCGTTCAGCCCGTTCCGCCGATGATGTTCGGGGAGAGCCCGAAAGCCGAAGAGATCCCTTCCGGATATCTGGAAAACTATACCTCCTGGTACCGGTTTCTCTCCCGGGATCAGGGGGTGGCCTTTCAATTGATGAGCGAGCTGAAAGAGATTCTTCCCGGATTCGATTATTTCAAGTTCGAAGCGGCCGGAGAGAAGCACCGGCTGCTGAGGATCTATTTCCGAAACGAACAGGACGACAGATCCGTCGGCTATGCTTTCCATGAACTTTCCGACGGGCAGCGGATGCTGATCGCGCTGTATACCTTGCTCCTTGCTGCGGGAATGGATGAGAATTGCCCATATACCCTGTGCCTGGATGAGCCGGAAAACTTTCTGGCCCTGGCCCAGATCCAGCCCTGGCTGAGGGAGCTTTACGACAGGTGCAACGAGGGAGAAATCCAGGCGTTATTGATATCGCACCATCCTGAGCTGATCGACTACCTGCTCGTCTCTCCGGTCGGATACTGGTTCGAGCGCCAGAGCAACCGGCCCACCCGCATCCGATCCATCGATCCGGATGAAAAAAAGGGGCTTTCTTTTTCGGAAATTATCGCAAGGGGCTGGTTGAATGGATAAATATACCGAAGTCGTCATTCTGTGCAATGAAATCTCTCGGAAGAATAAGACAGCAATTCTCGATGGGACAAATCGAACTGACCCAACATGCAGCCATCAGAATCATACAGCGGAATATCAGCCAGGCGGAGATACAGGAAGCGGGGTCTGAAGCCCGAATCATTGAAAATTACCCCGATGATAAGTATTATCCGAGCTGTCTTCTGTTGGGATTTACTAATCAGATGAGGCCGCTGCACATTCAGGTGTCCCGGATGGATTCTGAAAAGGTAAGAATCATTACAATCTATGAGCCTGACAAAGCGGTTTGGCTTGATTTTTCCGAACGGAGGTAAATATGTTTAAATGCCATGTCTGCGGATCGGAAGAGGGAGAACCGAAAACCGTAACCCAAATGTTCATCCTGGAGGAAAGACCTCTGATGATCGAAGAGGTTCCGGCATCTGTCTGCTCCCGTTGCGGTGAGGCGGTTTTTGATATTTCTACGGTAGAAAAGATTCGAAAAATGGTTCATGGAGATGCAAAGCCGGCCAAGACAGTGATGACCGATGTGTTTGCCTATTCGGATTCCACAGCCTGATCTTCTGCTT
>JAABSP010000118.1 GCA_011390345.1 Desulfobacteraceae bacterium | reverse complement strand
GGGGGTTGCCGTGGAGGCTTCTGTCGGCCAGGGAGAGCAGACGATTTCGCACATCGCCGATCGCGAGCATGTGAAAGGCATCCCGCAGCTTTGCGGAACTCCCCCCGGAATCAAAAGGGGTGATGATGTGGATGGTGTTGTAACTGTATCGGATCAGCTCCGCGCACGCGTTTCGGAGTGCGGTGCCGCCCGAAAAGAAGAGGATCCTCGGGCCCAGATCCGGGCTGCGGCTGTAGAGGGAGAGCCGCACCGGGTCCGGAAGGCATAAGGGGCGCGTTACTCGGATAAGCATCTGATGCACTCCCGTGCGGCCTTTTGGAAATCGACCGATCCGGTGACTTCGAAGACCCTGCATCCGGAGAGGAAGTCGATATAGTTTCCTTCATTCGGTTCCGGCATCCGGCAATCCTCATTCGGGATAAAAAAGAGCCCTGTTGATTTGATGAATGCGGGCAGCAGATCCCGGCGCTCGTTCAGATTCACCTCCTGCAGTACCGCAGAACCATTGTAGCGGCTCCAGTTGAGAATTACCAGACCGTCCATGGGCCCGTCAAGGAGAAAGCGTCCTTTGCCGAAGCACTCGTCGATGATCGCATCGTACTTGTGCTCCACATCCCAGAGCTTCTCCTTCGGCATTTCGGAAAACCGGCGCCGCTCTTCTTCCGTCATGATTCCCGTGAGGTTCGGGTTGTTGAGCGCGGTGCCGGGATTGATCCTCGGCATCTTGGCCACGCCGTACATGGAAAGACCATTCCCGTTCTTCTGCACCATGAGCCGGTCGTTGCTGACGAATAGAGCGCCTTTGTTCATCAGTTGCAGGGCAAGGGTCGATTTGCCCGCGCCCGAAAACCCGGCCAGCCCCAATCCCTTTCCGTTGACCATCACCCCGGCCGCATGGCCCAGCAGCGCGCCCCTGCAGAGCTTCCACTGGATGAACCGGTTGTTGACGAAGTTGACCACCTGGTTGAGGTTCTCCAGGCAGGGACCGATGGCCGCATGTACGCTGGGGCCGAAGATGAAGACCATCCCAGTCAAACGCTTCCGGACGATCCGGCCGCGGCCGGGCAGATCGAGGAATTCCTCTTTGATCTTCGTCTTTCCCGGATCAGGCTGTTTGATGGTGAATTCGGCCGGAAACTCGGGGGTCGGGGCCTCGTGTACGGTGATCTGGATATCCTCTCTCTTTTCCGGCCCCTTTTCCGGTTCCGGGTCCAGAAAAGGGCCGAAGTATTCAGAAAGCGCGTCTGAAATCGCTTTGTCATTGGCTTGGACCCCGATCCGGCAGTCGCCGAAGCGGAGAAACAGAGGATATATTGCCGGATATTGGGACCGGAGCCTTGCGCCCATCTCCATTGGTGTCGCGATTTTATATCTCATGATGCGATCCTTTCCATCACATATTCCACATAGGCATGGGCCGGGTCGATGTCGCTGGTCGAGACGATGCCCCGGAACCCGCCGAATGCGGAAACTTCGAAGATTACGGGTCCTTCTGCGGTTTCAGCCAGATCCACCCCCGTGAAATCGAGGCCGAAGAGGTCCTGGGCCCGCTTTGCCAGCGCGATGATCTCCGGAGACGGTGTGTGGGGTTCATATTTTCCCCCCGCGCGGATGGTCGTGTTCCAGGAGTCTCCGTTTTTCAGCCGCGCGTAGGTGGTCAGGTATTTCCCGCCCATAAACGCGATCCCCAGATCCTTTCCCGGCAGGTCGATCTTCTGCTGGATGTATAAAAGGGAGTGTTCGGCCTTGTAATCCCGGATCTTTTCCCCGGCATCCGGGCCCTTCTCGATGAGGGTCATTCCCCGTGCCTTGGTGCTGTAGAGGGGTTTGAATATCGCGATTCCGTACCGGTTGACTGCCTGCATGGCCTCGTCCACATCTTCGGTCACGGTGGTCGGCGGCATGGGGATCCCCGCAAGCTGAAGGGTAGCGGTGCAACTGAGCCTGTCCAGCATCCGCATGATCTTTTCGGGTCGGGAGAAGATCGGCATGCCCCGTTCGTTGAGATAGCGGAGGATCTCCAGCCGGTCCAGCAGGTCCGGGGAGTAGCGGGCGCCGACCTTTTTGACGATCAGCGCATCGAGCCGGTTCAGTTCGACCCCCTGGCACATCACCCGGCCCGATGGCAGGTCCAAAGCCATCTTCCCGGGCTCGATGAGCAGCCGGTATCCGGTCTTTTTTTCCACTGCGTCCGCGAGCATTTCCGAAGACCATCCTCCGATGGTTCCGACGACACCGATTTTTGCCATATTCATCTTTCCTTTGATTTTCGTTCGATCATGAAACGAAGAGTCTGTCAGGTAACTTTTTTCAATGCCGGTCTTATTTCAATGCCGGTTTTATTTCAATAATAGAACACCTGCTCCGGCAGCCTGAAATCGGCCCAGGGCCGCCCCGCGTGGGCCGCGAGCCGCTCCATCAGAAAATGTGAGCGCAGGGCCATCTCTTTTGCAAACCCGTAGTTGAGTTCGAACCGGGTGGAGGTGAAAAAGGAGCGGGCCAGGGCCAAAGCCATCCGGGCTTCGTAGGTCTCGTCGCCCTGTTTTTGCGCAAACCCGGAAAATTGGGAATGGAAGTGTGTGATCACCCGGTTGAGCCGCCTTCGGATCCGCCGGTCGAAGATCGGCAGCCGGAAGTTGGAGATGAGAAATACCGATGCATCCTGCACATAGTCCGCATCCCGGGATCGGTAGAGGTCGATGTAGTTGACCTTCTGGTTGTCGTGGTTGTAAACGATGTTGTTGACGTTGAAATCGCCGTGGATGAAGATCGTAAAGGGGGCCGGGATCTCCTTTTCGATCCCGCGGCAGATCTCGATCAGTTCTTTGGAGGAGCGCAGAGAGAGGGCATTGATGCTGCAACTGCGCCGGAAAAACCGGGAATGTACTCTGGCGATGGCCTCGATCCGCTGGCCCAACTGCTTCATATAGTCGGTGGGGCAGGGGCATTCGCGGCGGGTGATCTCCCAGATGTGGCTCAGGGTCTGTTCGAAGACGAAGATGACGTTTTTCAGGATGTCGTCGGCTTCGGTGAGGATGATCTGCTCCAGGGTGCAGCCGGAGAGGAATTCCACCAGCATGGAAGCGGTCTCGTCCTTCTCCTGGTATCCGAAGATCCGGGGCGCAAGGCCCGGATAGATCTCATGCCAGTGTCGGATGTTGTCCTGTTCAAGCTGAATCTTCTTTTTCATCCCCTCTTTGAAGATCCCCTCGTTCTTCTCTTTGCCCGGATTTTTGCTGTCCACCTTGCCGATCCTACAGCCGGATCGGGAGCCCCAGATGGAGTGGAAGTCGATGTCGGAAAAGGTGCCGTCGAAGCCGGATTCGGAGAGGGTCTGCCGGAGGGCCTGGAACTGGCGGATCTTGATCCGGTCCCCAATGATCGCGAAAATCAGTGCCTCGCCGATGTTGAGCAGGGAATCCCCCATCCGCTCCAGGTACCGGAAGATGAAGAGCACGGTGATGAGATCGCCGATGTGCCGCTCTCCGGCCTTCATCTCCGCCATGATCCGGTCGAACTGCTCTTTGTACATATGATCGAGCGCATATTCGATCTTGCAGATGTCGAGTGCGCCCGAGAGGTTCCGGCTCTTGAGTACCGGCGCGATCTGGGCCAGCCCCTTTTCGATCTCGATGAACATGGGCGCGTAGTCGTAGTCGTGGATGAATGAGCAGTCCGTCAGGAAATGGGTCTGCCGGGCCGTATTGACGCAGTAGTCCGCGATCCGCTCGAGATTGACGCAGATCACATGGAGGGCCCGAACCGTCTGTGCCTCCTTATGATCCTTGGTCCCGCCGCTGTGAATCCGGGAAAAGCAGAGGTCCTCCACGGTGCTCTTCAGGTTGTCCACATAGTCGTCCTTGGACGCGATCTTTGCCAGCAGATCTTCGTTGAAGTCGTTGAGAAGTCCGCAAGTCAGCTTCACCTGCTCCTGGGTTTCGGTGACGAGAAACCAGGTGGTTTCCATGATGTTATTGATAGGCATAAAAGACTTTTTCAGGTCTGGATGGTGATGCGGGCGTCTTCCTTTTCCTTTTCATCCGACTCCCGCCAGGACACCTTGATGGTTAGTTTGCTCTTATCGCCCTTTTTCCGGGCTTTGATGGAGAGTTGCAGCAAATCGTTGGGCAGCAGGGATATCTCCTTCTTCTCGGTGGTCAGTTGAATCCGGCCATTTTCAAAGCCCTCCTGCAGGGCCGTGAGGTACTCGCTGATGCTCTTGTGGGTTTCGATCGATTCATGTTCGAAGCGTTCGGTGTCCGACATCTTTTTTTGCTCCTTTGGGGGACTTTTGAAGCGTTCCGGGGTCAGTCGAGCCGGCTCTTATAGGCTTCGATCACCCGCTTCCGGGTGAAGTCGGCCTTGATCAGAGTCTTGCGGATGCTCAGATCCTCCCATGCCGGCTGCACTCCGATTTCCCTTGCGGCCTTTTCCGGGTTCTGCTCGGCAGGTTCTTTCACCTTTTCGCCCATGTGGGTGTCGTCGCCCATGAACATCAGCAGTTCCCGCTTTGATTCGGCCCGGTTCCGGTTCTTCTCCTTCAAAACCGAGATGAGAAATCCGGTATATTTCAGGGACTGGGGGTTCCAGACCTCATAGCCGTCCACGTCGTATTCGGCCAGCAATATGGGCCAGAACTGCTCCGGGTGGGGAATCACGATGCCGGCGCCCAGAGAGCGGGCCTCCTCGATGATCTCCTGGGTGCGGTAGAAGTACTGGAACGAAAAATCGGATTTGACGATCTTTTTCACCGCGGTCAGAAAGGTCTGGGCTCTTTGGATGAGCGAATCCCCGTATTCGACCCGCAGCGCGTCGAAGTAGTTTCTCAAAATCTTGTTCTTGATGACCTGCGGGGGAAGGGTATCCATGTGCCGGTCCAGCAGGGTTTCGATCTTCTTTACATAGATCCGGACAAAGCGGATCAGCCCGGTGTTGGCACCGGTCTGAGCGGCCGCGTCTGAGAGGCGCTCCTCTATCGGGTACGTTATCGTCCGGATGAATTCAAAGAGCTGGGAGGATCGGTATTTGAAGGTATGGGCCAGCATCTCCCGGAAGATGGGGGCATCTGCGACCCGATCCTCCCGGAAATGGAGGAGAAGCTGCACCTTCTGGTTGAACTCCCTCGAATAGCAGTCCACCTCGACCCCGGCATATCCCCCATAGGTCATGATCTCGTTGTGCTGGGTCGGGATGATCAGCGATTCGCTCCGGTGGGGAAAGACGGTTTCGATCCGCTCTTCGATGAGGTTCATGGGCACGAACTCGGGGTGCCAGTGGACCGCCAGCACATTCTCCTGCCTCGGGTATATCTGCTGCGGCACGCTGATCCGTTCGGCCTGTTCCGGGGTCAGATCCGTTGAAATGACCTGGAAAAACCGCTTCTCATCGGCCTCGGTGATCTCCTCCGGAACATCTTTGGGGACCATGGGGATGCATTCCGCACCCGCCCTTTCCAATACTTCCTCTTCCTCCAACTTTCTCATTTCAAAATCCTGTCTTCTATCTGATTTGTACCGGCTATTTGTACCGGTCATGGCAGTCGCTCTTCAGTCTTTCAAGCTCGTCGGCCGCGTCCCAGCACGCGGAAAGATCGCCGGCCTGAAATGCCCTTCCAAATCTTTCACATGCGACATTATAGGCTTCATAGTACTCGTCGCCGTATCCTTTACAGGAGACCATCAGTGCGGAATCGGCTAAAAATCCCCGGACAGTGTCGGCCGGCGGCAGCTTTCCGTCGGAGAGGGTCTCTCTGATCTTTTTGAAGGGCTTTTTCATCCGCTTTTTCAGATCTTTGTATTTCAGCTTGCCCTTTTTCCTGTCTCTGCCCAAAGCCCCCCCTCATATCTCTTTACATGATTTTCACTATTTTCAGTAAGACAGAGAATCGATATCTTCTCCGGGCTCTTTTTGGCAATCTTCTTCTGGCGGGCCATGATGTTGCTGATCTCTTCGTTTGAATAGCGGCTCTTCCGGCCCGCGGGAAGTTCCAGGATCACCGCGCTCACCGTCAGCAGAGGAAATGTCTGTTGCTCTCCCTCCCGGTTCTCCGCGGTGATAGAGCCTTTTCGGATCGCTTCAGGATCGTAAAAACTTTCCACATCCACTTGAAACTGCCGCGCGATTCGAAGAACATTCTTCAAGACCCGCTCGACAGGGAGGCCGTGAACCCCCATGAAGAAGTCGTCGCCGCCGATGTGGCCGGCAAAACGATTCGGAAACTGGGTCCGGGTCTTGAGCATATCGGCAAAGAGCAGAATCACCCGGTCCCCCTGCCGGAACCCATACTTGTCGTTGTAGGGCTTGAAGTTGTCGAAGTCGAAGTAGATGAAGGCATACCCAGATTCCAGGTCCCCGATGGCCTGGGAGACGTACTCGTGGATCAGGGTGTTTCCCGGCAGCTTCGAGAGAGGGTTCTGGTCCCGGGCGATCGCGATGTTCTTCTCGTTTAAAACCTTCAGCAGGGAATGGGCGCTCAGAAATCCCCGATACTTCAGGTTCTCGACAATGAGAATCCCTTCCAGCTTATCGTTCCGGGAATAGATCTCCAGGATTTTTTCGGCCGGGGTGTTGATGTCGGCGATCGGGTACCGGCTGATAAAGCGGCTGACGGTTCTGCCAAAGGCCGGGTTCTGCAGCAGCGCGGTTCCGAATTGAGAATATACATACTGTTTCAGGCTGTCTTCGCAGATCACTCCCAAAGGCTCGTCCATATCGTTGACAACCGGCAGAAATGTTACCCCCTGATCGCTGCGGAACCGTTCGAAGATATCGAAGATGTCGCAGTTGCACTCCACCGGTTCGATATCCTCGATCTCCATGTCGATGAGCTGCTTGTCTTCGGAGCTGCCATTTCGCCGGTCTTTTTCCCCGAGTTCTTCGATCGCTTTGTACCGGTGTTCCAGGCAGCAGATATCGATCTCCGGATGGGCCACGAAATACCCCTGAATCAGATCACAGCCGATGTCCCGGCAACTGAAGAACTCCTGACGGGTCTCCACCCCTTCTGCAATCACCACCGATCCCATGAGGTGAGCGATATTGACGATGCTGCTGACAAAGAGGCGCTTGTTCGGATCTTTGGAGATGTCGCTGATGAAGAAGCGGTCGATCTTGATGAAGTCGGGCTTTGCATAATAGAGAAGCTTCAGACCGGCGAATCCGGCTCCGTAGTCGTCCACCGCGATCTTGAACCCCTGGGACCGATAGACATCCAGGGTCCGGAGCGCCTCTCCGGGATCATGGATCTCATGCTTTTCCGAAATCTCGAAGCAGAGCGCGTTCCTGGGCAGACCATACCGGGAAAGCAGCTCGATGGTATTGCCGGAGCGGTAGTTTTCGGAATCGAGGACCCGGTTGTCGAGGTTGAAGAAGAGCTTGATCTGCCGGTTCCACCCGAGAAGGGAGAGCTTTTTCAATGCCTTTTCCCGCAGCATAAGATCGACCCGGTAGAGCAGACGATCTTCAAAGGCCTTGTCAAAGAAGGCGCCGATGGAATCAAAGCCCGCTGCCTCATAGTTGCGCAGCAGGGCTTCAAGACCGTAGCAGAATCCTGTATGGATATTGACGATGGGCTGGAATGCGTATTCGATGCAGGAGATCCTTTGGAGCCACTTCTCGTCCAATGGGGTCATGGGCATCGCAGGGGGAAGATCGCTTTGGACCGAAGAGGGTGCGATCGAAACAGAGTTCAAGGAGATCAAGAGGCTTTTTTCTCTTCTTCGATGATCCAGGCGGCGATTTTACCGCGGATCTGCTCCCTGATCTCTCTCACCTTTTCCAGCTTCTCGGCATCGGTTCCGGTCAGTTGGGACGGGTCCTGAAATGGCCAGTGGAGCCGGTTCGTCACCCCGGGAAAGATGGGGCACTGGCCCTCTGACGATTCGTCGCAGACCGTGATCACGGTATCGTAGAGACGGCCCTCTTTGAAGAAATCGAAGACACTGTTGGTCTTTTTGCCGCTCAGGTCGTGGCCGACTTCCTGCATGGCCGCAACCACCAGCGGGTTGATCTCCGTCGGTTTGAGGCCCGCGCTCTCGACAAGATAGCGATCTTTTCCCAATTCCTTTAAAAATGCCTCGGCCATCTGGCTTCTGGCGCTGTTGTGGATGCAGATAAAAAGAACCCGCTGTGCCGTTTCCATGATCAGCCTCCGATCTCTTTGCTGTGGCGGACGATTTCGCCTTCGATCATATAGACCACCTCTTCCGCGATATTGGTGGAGTGGTCCCCGATCCTCTCCAGATGTCTCGATATCTGGAACATGTTGAGCAGATACCCGATATGATCCGGATGCTCCCGCATGGCCGCCTTTATCCGGTCATAGGCGTCCCGGTGAATTTCATCCACCTCGTCGTCCAGCAGGCAGACTTTGTAGGCAGCATCCGCATCCAGGTTGACCAGGCTGTCCAGGCTGGTGCGGAGCATGTTGACGACCTTTTGGACCATCTCCTTGTAATCATATTTGAACTCGATATCGTCCTTCCGCTTGGCGATGATGATCACCCGCTGTGCGATATTGACGGATTCGTCCGCGATCCGCTCCAGATCGTTGTTGATCTTGATGGTCGATACCAGAAACCGAAGGTCAGCCGCCACGGGCTGATGAAGGGCCAAAATCTTCAGGCACTCCTCCTCCACCTCGATCTCCATATCGTCGATCTCGTAGTCCCGTTTGATGATCTGGTTGGCATCGAAGATATCAATATTTTGGATGATCTTATCGATGGCGTGAACCCGCTCCTCCACCAGGGCTCCCAGGGACAGAATCTGCTTTTTGATCTTTTCCAGTTCTTTTTGTAAACGTACAGGCATGGGTCACCTCGATCATCAGCCGAATCGGCCGGTGATGTAATCTTCGGTCTGTTTCAACCGGGGTCTTGTAAAAAGGGTGTCGGTATCGCCCACCTCGATCAGTTTTCCAATATAGAAGAAGGCTGTCTTGTCCGATACCCGAGCGGCCTGCTGCATGCTGTGGGTCACGATGATGATCGTGTACTGCTGCTTCAGCTCATGGATCAGCTCTTCGATCTTCTGGGTCGCGATCGGGTCCAACGCCGAGGCCGGCTCATCCATCAGCACCACCTCCGGCTCCACAGCCAGAGCCCGCGCGATGCAGAGCCGCTGCTGCTGGCCTCCTGAAAGCCCTAAAGCCGATTCCTGGAGTCGATCCTTGACTTCATCCCAGAGGGCCGCCTGCTGAATGCTCTCTGTCACCCGCTTTTCGATCTCCGATTTGTCTCGGATACCGTTGACCCGAAGGCCGTAGGCCACGTTTTCGAAGATGGTTTTGGGAAACGGGTTGGGCTTTTGAAAGACCATTCCCACCCGCCGGCGAAGGGAGACCACATCCCAGGAGGTGTTGTAGATATCCTCCCCCTCCAGCAGGATCTTTCCCTCCACGCGGCTGATGGGGATAAGATCGTTCATCCGGTTGAGGCATCTCAAATAGGTGCTCTTGCCGCAGCCCGAAGGGCCGATGAGTGCTGTCACCTGCTTTTTTCTGAACTGCAGCGAAACATCGTGCAGGGCCTTGAAGTCCCCGTAATAGAAGTCGAGATGTTCCGATGCCATCTTGATGTTATTGTCGCTCATTATGGTTATCTACCTTCAGCAATTACTTTAATTTCTTCCGAAGTCTGGAGCGCCAGACGATCGCGATGAGATTCATTCCCAGCACCAGCGCAATTAGCACCAGCGCGGTGCCGTACTGCAGGGGCCGGGTAGCTTCGATGTCCGTGCCGGCCGTTGCCAGAACATAGATATGGTAGGGCAGGGCCATGATCTCGTCGAAGATCGAGTCGGGCAGCTTCGGAGTATAGAAGACCGCGGCCGTGAACATGATGGGAGCTGTCTCTCCCGCGGCCCGGCTGATCCCTAAAATCGATCCGGTCAGAATCCCGGGCAGCGCGGCCGGCACCACCACCCGGTAGATGGTCTGCCACTTGGTCGCGCCCAGCCCTAAAGATGCCTCCCTATAGGTATCGGGAACCGACTTCAGCGCCTCTTCGGTCGCGCCGATGATCACCGGCAGGCTCATCGCGGCCAGTGTAAGTGCGCCGGCCAGGATGCTCACCCCCATCTTCAGATAGATGACGAAGAAGGCCAGGCCGAAGAGGCCGAAGACAACTGAAGGGACCCCGGCAAGATTGTTGATTCCGAGCCGGATGATCCGGATCACTTTGCCGGGCCGGGCATATTCGTTTAGATAGATGGCCGATGCCACGCCGATGGGCAGAGCCACCAGAATCGCGCCGACGCTCAAGTATAACGTGCCGATGATGCAGGGAAGAATTCCCCCCTGTGTCATGGATGACCGGGGCACTTGGGTGAGAAACTCCCAGGAGATCGCGCTGATGCCGTTTTTCACCATGAAAAAGACGATGATGAAAAGGGCAAGCCCGTTGATGATCGCAGCCCCTCGAAAGAAGAAGAAGATCATCCGCTGTTTTGCGGCTCTTCGGGTCTGCAGCCGTGTTGCGGCCTCCTGAATTCCGTAGCGGGCCTTGACCGTCTTCTCCGGGGCCGCCTTTCCTGTGGCTTTTTGTTCCTTTTCCGGATATTCGTCTTGATATTCGTCTTGGGTAATGTCCATTTTCGATTTCCTCATTGGGTACTCCGTTACAGCGAAGCCTCTCCCACCTGCCGGTACCGGTTCGAGATGAAATCCGCGATCACATTGAAGAAGAGCGTGAAGAGAAAAAGAACGATGCCGGTGGCAAAGAGGGCATAATAGTGTTCTCCGCGGAACGGGGCCTCGGCCATTTCAGCCGCGATGCTCGCGGGCATGGGCCGGACCGGATCGAAGATCGAGCCCGGAATCATCGCGGCACCCCCGGCCACCATCAGCACCACCATAGTCTCTCCGATGGCCCGGGACATCCCCAGGATCACCGCTGTGCTGATGCCGGAGATGGAAGCCGGCAGCACCACCCGGATGATGGTCTCCCACTGGGTCGCGCCAAGGGCCAAAGAGCCCTCCCGGAGCGCGTTGGGGACGCTGTAGATCGCATCCTCGGAGATGCTGCAGATAGTGGGAATCGACATGAATGCCAGCATCAGCGAGGCATTGAAGAGATTCAGGCCCGTGGGCATGTCGAATATATCCTGCAGAAAGGGCGCCACCACCACCATCCCGAAAAAGCCGATGACCACCGAAGGCAGCGCGGCCAGAAGCTCCACCATAGGCTTGACGATCTCGGCCACCCGCTTCGAGGCCAGCTCCGCGAGATATACCGCGGTCATCACCCCCAGCGGGATCGCCATTACCGCGGAGACTCCCGTTACTGAAATAGATGCGATGATCAGCGGAAAGATCCCGAAATCGGGCGGATCAGAGGTGGGATACCAGTATTTCCCGAAGAGGAAATTTTTGACCGAAACCTCTTTGAAGATCGGCAGACCCTCCATGAAGAGAAAGATCATGATCATCCCAAGGACCGCGACCGAAGCGGTCGCGATGATGAAAAACAGGGATTTCATGGTTTTTTCGGCCTTTTTTCGTCTATTGCCTGTCATAAAATGATCACCTCGATTTTTCATCGAGGCACAGGGGCGGCTTATCCATAACCTCCCCTGTGCCCGGATGGTCGCTTACTTTTCAGATTCGATTAGTAGAGCGGAACGAATCCGATCTTTTCAATGAACTTCTGTCCCTTGTCCGGATGGAGCAGATAGTTGAGGAAATCCACGGTCTTTCCTTCGGGCCATCCCGTAGTGAACATGAAGAGGGGGCGGCTGATGGGGAAGGTGCCGTTCAGGGTCGTCTCCTTGGAGCCTACGACGCCGCCCACGGTGACAGCCTTCACATCATCGTTGATGTAGCCCAGACCGATGTAGCCGACCGCGTTGTCGTTTTTGGCCACAGCCTGAGCCACCGCGCCGTTGGAGGCCTGAAGCAGCGCGCCCGGGAAGACCCGGCCTTTGTTCATGACCTTGCTCTCCCAGACCTCATAGGTTCCCGAGGAGGTATCTCTTGAGATCACGACGATCGTCTTGTCGGGGCCGCCGATTTCTTTCCAGTTCTTTGTCTTGCCCTCGTAGATGGCCTTGAGCTGCTCCAGGGTGAGATCATTTAACGAATTGGAAGGATGCACCACCGGAATGATCGCATCGTAGGCCACCCGGAACGGAACCGGATATGCGCCCTTTTCCAGCGCCAGTTTGACCTCCTTGCCCTTGATGAATCTCGAAGAGTTGCCGATATCGGTGGTCCCGTCGATGATCGCCTTGATGCCGTTGCCGGAGCCGCCGCCCGAGATGGAGATATTGACATTCGGGTTCTCCTTCATGTAGGCTTCGGCAACCTCCTGGGCAATGGGCAGCACTGTGGTCGAGCCCTTGATCACCAGATCTTCTGCGCCGGCAACACCGCCTGCCAGCATCATCACCGCTGCAACTCCCGCAATCACCAGATTCCTGATTTTCATGATTCTACCTTCCTCCTTTAAATAAATGTTTACGTTCGACAGATCCAAACTTGAAAAGGATTATACACTGCCTTTGTTAGATTTTGATGAGGCCGGTGTTAGAATTTGGTTAAATCGAACCGGCCCCTTTTCAAAATCCCCGGCCCCTTTTCAAAATCCAAGGCGTATATATAAACCTTGAATGTTAGGATTGTGTTAGGAGAAGGTTAGAATTTTGTGAAATCTGTGCAGCAGCGTGGAAAATATTGAATTATCAGGAAGTTATTTCCTGCGGGAGAAGCATGACCCTGAAGTTGACATCTCTTTGAGATTGGCATCGATAAGCCGCTCCCATTGCCCCACCAGGTACAACGGCAGGGAGAGCAGCGTGAATTCGATGTGATCGGCCATATCTTTCCGTCGGACATGGGCATTGAACCGCCCGACCGAGGGTTTGTCCATATTGAACCGCAGCCCGAAATCGGTCTTCTTTTCATGGAAAAAGAGATGCAGCGACTTGAGGCTCCCGGTCTTCCCGGCCTTGACTTCAACAGGAATGATCCGGTTGTCACAGGCCAGCAGGTAATCGATCTCTGCATTGGCGTTCTTCGCCTCCCTGGCCCAATAGTACAGGCGGCTGTCTTCGAACTCGTATCCCGTGTTCAGCAGCTCCTGGCCAATGAACTGTTCGGCCAGGCCCCCTTCATTGACGGTGATCAGCTCATCGATGTCGATCAGTTTCAGGCCGCTGATATTGTTGACCAGACCGATGTCCAGAAAGATCGTTTTGAACGAATGGACCACGGCCTCCGCATCCAGGGGAACGCCGTTGGCCCGGCTCTGACAGACGAGATGGATGACCCGGCTCAGGGCCAGTTGCTCAAACGCCTGCTTCAGCACATCAGAGCGCGCGTCCCGGTCCACCCGGACATATTTCACTTTGTTGCCGAGGTTCCGGGGGACGAAGTGCATCGCCTTTCTCAAAAAATCGTGCTGGTTTCGGGAGCCGTATTTGGCAAAGTCATTCTCCATTGTCGTCAGAATGGCATTTTGAATTCTCTGGACATGAATCAGCCGCTTGCGGGTCAGGTATGATTGG
>JAABSP010000045.1 GCA_011390345.1 Desulfobacteraceae bacterium | reverse complement strand
CGGTCCTTTCACGGAAGGACAATGGCGACCTTGTCCGCGACCGGGCAGGGGAAGATCAAGGTCGGGTTCGATCCGGTGCTGGAAGGCTTTGATTTCGTCCCCTTCAATGACATCCAAGCCCTGGAAGCCAAGCTGGATGAGACCGTCTGCGGTGTGCTGCTGGAACCGGTGCAGGGGGAGGGCGGGGTTCGGGTTCCGGACGCCGATTACCTGAAGGGAGTCCGCAGGCTCTGCGACGAGCGGGGGATTCTGCTGATCTTCGACGAGGTGCAGACCGGCATGGGCAGAACCGGCAAGCTGTTTGCCCACGAGCACTTCGATGTGACTCCCCATATCATGACCCTGGCCAAGGCCCTGGCCAACGGGCTGCCTATGGGCGCGATGCTGGCAACAGAGAAGGTCGCTTCGGCCTTTGTGCCGGGGACCCACGCCACCACTTTCGGCGGCACGCCCATTGTGGCCGCGGCTGCACTCGAAAATCTGAAGATCCTGACCCGAGAGGGGATCATGGACCATTGCCGGGAGATGGGGGAGTATCTGAGAGAGAGGCTTGCCGAATTAATGGAGCATCATTCCTTTATCCTCGATGTACGGGGTATGGGCCTCCTCTGCGGCATGAAGATTTCGGTTCCCGCGGCCCCGATTGTCCGCGCCTGCATGAAAAAAGGGTTTCTGGTCAATGCGGTTCAGGAGAAGATTCTGCGCTTCGTGCCGCCGCTCATCGTGGAAAAGGAGCAGATCAATGCGCTTATCTCCTGTCTGGAAGAAATCTTTCAGGACCCGGATCTTGTAGAGGAGGGGGGATGACGATGAAAAAGGACATCCGATCGCTGCTCGATCTGACCGAGGCCGATTTCAAAAGGCTTTTCGAGCGGGCCATCACATTGAAGGCGCGCCACAAGGCAGGAACTGCGGAGCGCCCTCTGGCCGGAAAGACTTTGGGGCTTCTCTTTGAAAAGGCCTCCACCCGGACCAGGATCTCTTTTGAGGCCGGCATGGCCCAACTGGGGGGAACGCCTATCTATATCAGCACAAAAGACACCCAGATGGCCCGAAACGAGCCGATCAAAGACACCGCGCGGGTGCTTAGCCGGTATCTCGATGTACTGGCCATTCGGACATATAAACAGTCGGTGATCGAGGAATTTGCCGAGCACTCCGATATCCCGGTGATCAACGCCCTGAGCGATCTCTACCATCCCTGCCAGGTCTTGTCCGATCTGATGACCGTGATCGAGGTCAAAGGCGGATATGAGGGCCGGCAAATCGTCTGGATCGGCGACGGGAACAATGTGGCCCACTCCTGGATAAATGCCGCGGCCGTACTGGGCTTCGATCTCACATTGGCCTGTCCCGAAGGCCATTTTCCGGATGATAAGATCCTGAAGAATGCGCAGGAGAAGGGGAGGGGGGCCATCCGGGTGATCACCGATCCAATCGAGGCCGTTAAGGACGCAGATGTGATCAACACCGATGTCTGGGCCAGCATGGGTCAGGAGGAGGAAGCCGAGACCAGAAAGAAAATATTTGTCCCGTATCAGGTAAATGCGGAACTGATGAAGAGGGCCCCGGGCACGGCCATGGTCCTGCACTGCCTTCCCGCGCACCGGGAGGAGGAGATCACCGAAGAAGTTCTCGAGGGGCCGGCCTCGGCGGTCTGGGATCAGGCTGAAAACAAGATGCACATGCACAAGGCGATTTTGGAGACCCTGTTGGGCTCTTGAGAGACATGCAAAGGAGATATGAGTAACGTGTCGCAGAATGTAAAGAAGGTGGTGCTGGCCTATTCGGGCGGCCTGGATACATCGGTGATCCTCAAATGGCTCATCGAAACCTATAATTGTGAGGTGGTGGCCTTCTCCGCGGACATCGGTCAGGAGGAGGAGCTGGATACGGTTGAGGTCAAGGCGAAGAAGACCGGCGCTGTGGCCGTCTATATCGACGATCTCCGGGAGGAGTTCGTAAAAGATTACGTCTTTCCCGCGTTTCGCGCCAACGCGATCTACGAGGGCCAATATCTGCTGGGGACTTCTTTGGCCCGGCCCCTGATCGCCAAGCGCCAGATGGAGATCGCACAGATGGAAGGAGCCGATGCGGTGAGCCACGGTGCGACCGGCAAGGGCAACGACCAGGTCCGCTTCGAGTTGAGCTACCTCTCCATCGACCCGAACATCAAGATCATCGCGCCCTGGCGGGAATGGGATCTCAACTCCCGCACCGCGCTCATGGCATTTGCCCGGGACCACGGCATCGAGGTGACCTCTACAAAGGCCAAGCCGTACAGCACGGACAGAAACCTTCTTCACATCAGCTACGAGGGCGGCATCCTGGAAGATCCGTGGGAAGGGCCCCCGGAAGATATCTTCACCCTTTCGGTCTCGCCCAAGGATGCGCCCGATGCGCCCGAGACCATCGAGATCGAGTTTGCAGCAGGAGATCCGGTCGCGGTGGATGGGGAGAAGCTATCGCCCGCGGCCATGCTCAAGCGGCTCAATGTGCTGGGAGGGCGCCACGGCATCGGCCGGGCCGACATCGTGGAGAACCGGTTTGTGGGAATGAAGTCCAGGGGCGTCTACGAGACCCCTGGGGGAACGATCCTGCGAACCGCGCACATGGCCATGGAGTCGATTACGATGGACCGGGAGGTGATGCATCTGCGGGATTCTCTGATTCCCAAATATGCGGAGCTGGTCTATTACGGCTTCTGGTTCGCGCCTGAGATGCATTTGCTGCAGAAGATGATCGACGATACCCAGGTGGATGTCAACGGCACGGTGCGGATGGAGCTGTACAAGGGCAACTGCCGGGTCCTTGGCCGAAAATCGGACCGGTCCCTCTACAATACCGATTTTGCCACCTTTGAAGATGACCATGTCTACAGCCAGAAAGATGCCGAGGGCTTTATCCGGCTCAACGCGCTCCGGCTGCGGATTCAGAAGATGCTGAAACGATGACCCACAAATCGGAAAAGCTCTGGGACGGCCGGTTTTCCGAGGGGACCGCAAAAGTGGTGGAACGGTTTACTTCCTCCATCTCCGTGGACAGGCGCCTCTACAAACACGACATCGAGGGCAGCATCGCGCACTGCCGGATGCTCGCGAAGGTCGGGGTCATCGCGGAAGCGGAGGCCGATACCCTGGTTCAGGGGCTGGAGACGATCCGGGGGGAGATCGAGCGGGGGGAATTTTCCTACAGCGACAGCCTCGAAGACATCCACATGCATGTGGAGTCCCGCCTGAACGAGCTGGTGGGGAATGTGGCCAGAAAGCTCCACACCGCACGAAGCCGAAACGATCAGGTGGCGCTGGATACGCGGATGTATCTGCGAGAGGAGAGCCGGAACATCATCGCCGGCCTTTTCCGTCTGCGGGAGGTGCTGGTCGATCTGGCCGAAGCCCATATGGATGCGGCCATGCCCGGCTACACCCACCTGCAGCGGGCCCAGCCGGTACTCTTCTCCCATCACCTCATGGCCTACTACGAAATGTTCACCCGGGATGCGGAGCGGCTGAAGGACGGCCTGAAACGGATCGAGGTAATGCCGTTAGGCAGTGCTGCCCTTGCCGGGACCACCTATCCCATCGACCGGGCCTATACCGCGGAACTGCTGCACTTTCCCGCGGTATCGTCAAACAGCATCGATGCGGTGTCGGACCGGGATTTCATCCTCGAATTTTTGAGCGTAGCCAGCATCTGCATGATCCACTTCTCCCGGTTTTCCGAGGAGCTGATCCTCTGGTCATCCGCGGAGTTCGGCTTTATCGAGCTGCCCGACGCGTTTGCCACCGGCAGCAGCATCATGCCCCAGAAGAAGAACCCGGATGTGCCCGAGCTGGTGCGGGGAAAGGCGGGCCGGGTGATCGGGGACCTGATGAACATGCTGACCCTGATGAAGTCCCTGCCCCTGGCCTATAACCGGGACATGCAGGAGGACAAGCCGCCCCTCTTCGATGCGGTGGATACGCTGACCGCGTGCATCGAGGTCTATATTCCCATGCTGCCGAAGATCAGCCTCCGCAAAGAGGTGATGGCCCGGGCCACGGAAAAGGGCTTTTTAAATGCCACGGACATGGCCGACTATCTGGCCAACAAAGGCATTCCGTTCCGTGAGGCCCATAGCCATGCGGGCCGCGCGGTGGCCGAGGCCCAGAACCTGGGCCTGGAGCTTCACAATCTGAACCTGGAGGCCCTGCGGAAATTTTCCGACCGGATCGAGGCCGACATCTTCGATATCCTCACCACAGAAGGGATGATCAACCGGCGCAGCTCCTTTGGCGGAACCGCAACAGCGAATGTGAAAAAGGCCATTGCCGGAGCCCGTGAGGCCATGTCCCAAGAGGTGAAAGGGAAGGAGAAAAGGTGGGAGAAAGGCTGAAGCGTAAAGCCGTTCAACTGCTGCTTGTTCCGTTCCTGATCGGGCTCTTTCTGGCGGCCGGATGCGGCCGCAAGGGGCCGCCGGTCGCGCCCCATGACCCGGAGCGGCCGGCTGCGGAGAATCCCCTCTATCCCGAAGAGGAGTGTCCGGCCTGCCCTCAGCCGCAGCCGGCGCCGGAGTAAACCAAACCCAAATCGAGGAGTCCGGTATGAAAAGCGGTCTGAATCTTCTTCTTTCCCTTTTCCTGATCCCCTTTTTCCTGACGGTATGGGGATGTACCCTTGCCAAGGTCGATGTGGATGTGGTGAGTGAGCGCACATCCCTGGAGAACCAGGTGTTGGGGACATACAACGCGCTGGACCGGGAGATGCTGCTGCTGGCTTCGGTTCGGGGTGTGGACGCGGATGGGGAGATCCGGCAGCCCCCCAAGCACAGCCGGGAGCACAAGGATGCGGTCACGGCCATGCAGGTGCTATCGTTTCACGAGGATGACCTGATCGCGTTCAAGCGGCTCGGCTGGGTCGGGGAGAACAATGAGGGGCTGCTGACGGACTTTGCTATGGATCGGGAGAATTCCCCCGAGGATTTGACGGACTTTGCCCTGCGCTATGGAGAAGAGGAGTTCAATGCCGTGGTCCGGGAGAGCAACGAAGCCCGGGATCTGATCATGACCCGGGTGATCGAGACCAACGAGAACCTGACGGAGGCGGATATGCCCCAGATCCGGCGGATCTTTGCCCGGCTAAATGCGGAGAAGGCGGCGGACGGAACCCGGATACAGGGGGAGGATGGCAACTGGAGTGTAAAAAACTGATTTGCGATTCGATCGAGGGGCTGCATGTCCCCGGAATCGGGGCAAAGAGAGCAGGAGATGTCAAAAACCGGCTGTACAGCCGGTTTTTTTGTTTGTGCGCACTCTTTGGAGCCAGCCGTCTGTCTGTCGATATTGGACACTTGGTTGACGGCCGTTTCACCGGTACGAGGTGTTGAGATCGACGCCGTTGCAGCCGATCTAATTTTTTTCAGCCGGAGGTATCTTCGGTTTTTTACGCTTCAAATTGACCCTGCCGCGGATATCGGATAAGGTTTAACGAGCGGTCGATGATCCGGCGGGGAAGCCATGACCGGGGAAATGCGGTCGCAATTCAATAGGGATGGAACACCGGAGCAATTTTATGAGACTTGAATTTCTGGAACTTGGAAATTATCGCTGCTTTTCCCACCTTCGGATCGATTTTGATGCCCAATTAACGGTGCTGGTCGGCGTCAACGGCTCCGGAAAGACAGCGATTCTCGATGCCGCCGCCGTTGCATTGGGCCCTTATCTCGGCGCTTTCGACAAAGGAAAGAGCAGCGGATTTTTCGTCGAAGATACACGCCTGAAAAGGGTCAGGGCAAGCACTGCCGAAATGGAGCCTCAATTTCCGATTACTTTAAATGCGGGCGGATGGCATGATGGTCAATCATATCTATGGAACCGCCAGTTGCTGAGTGAAAAATCCAAGACAACAATTGCCGCTGCAAAGGATTTGGCTGAACTCGGGAAAAACCTTCAGGAAGAAGTGCGAACCCACGGAAATGTCATCCTTCCTCTGCTCGCATATTACGGAACCGGACGACTATGGAAAGAAAACCGGCTGACGGAACTTCGGAAATCGGTCTTGTCCGAAAGCCGCACCATCGGATATCGGGACTGCATGAATCCCTCATCCAGCTACAAAGAATTTGCCTACTGGCTGAAGCAGATCATTCTTGCCGATCTCCAGGAGAAGCTGCAATGGGCAGACAAAGGGAAGCGTACCGAAAAATCTGAATTATCTGCATTGATCTCTGCCGTTCAGAATGCGGTCAACCAGCCATTGCGGACCACCGGGTGGCATACCATCCGGTATGATGCCAAAACCGATCAGGTCGTTGCCGAACATGAGGAAAAAGGCATTTTGCCTGTTTCTCTTCTGAGCGACGGCGTGCGCAATATCCTGGCGCTTGCCGCAGATATCGCCTTTCGATGCTGCAAACTGAATCCGCATCTCGGATCGGAAGCCGTAGCGAAAACTCCGGGCATTGTCTTGATCGATGAATTGGACATGCATCTGCATCCGGGCTGGCAGCAGAAGATCGTGACTGCGTTTCAAAAAGCCTTTCCGGCCGTCCAGTTCATTTTAACCACCCACAGTCCTCACCTGATTTCAACGGTGGCTTCGGAGAAACTGAGGATTCTCGATCAGGGAAAGGTCTTCTCAGCCGCCCCCGGAACCAAGGGAGCCGACGCGTCCCGGATTTTAAAAAGGATTTTCGAGGTCCATCCGAGGCCAAAAGATGATCCCAATGCCATATTGCTGAGCGAATATCTGTCGCTGGTCTATGGGGATCAATGGGACAGCGGGGCAGCAGTGGAAAAGCGGAAGAGACTGGATGAAATCTTCCAGGGGGAAGAGCCTGCATTGACCGAAGCGGACCTGTATATCGAAAACCGGAAATGGGAAATGGCGGATGAAGCGGATCTGCAAGTCTGAAGCGCCTGAACGGAGCAGCGAAGGCTTGTTCTGTTCAGCATTGAACGGGAGAAAAAGAAAGCCCGTCTGGAGAATCAAAAACCGGGCATATTCCTTCCCAGACTCGCCGCCCGTTATTTCAGCAGAAAATGGCCCTCCTTTTTTACCACAAAGCGGATTCTGCTCGGGAGGTATGCAGAAGAATACCTGCAGCGTATCTCTTTTGATGGTTGAATGGCAAAACCGGTCGGCTCATGATCCGAGAGGTGAACTCCCTATAGGGCAGGGGCAGGTCATCGTACACGGTCCGCTGCCCCTCGGCGGAATACTCGTGGAACACCCGTTGACCTTCTTTGCGATCCTCCTGCCCAGAGGATCGTGGAGGTATTCGATCGCGGTCCCGTCCGGAAGGCTCACCCCGAGAAGCTCTCCCCTGGAGGAATAGTCGTAGAGGGTGACCTCGTTTCCTTGGGTCCTCTTCGTGAGGAAGCCGTCGAGGCTGTACTCATCGCATAGGTCTATAAGTTTTGATACAGGCTTAACATACTGATAGAATAATGCTATATTGGCCGTCAATTGTCAATATCAAAACCAAGGAGGGGTAGGATGGCTAATATGGAGAAACAAACAGCAAAGGGGGCAGACTTTGGATCAAATTTAGAGATCGTGGAAAATATTTTACGCATTTTGACTCTGTTGGAACAGCGTTTGAATCAGGTGGCCCGAAAAAATTATCACAATCGAAGCCAATATCCGGAAATTTTTTTTGAGATAGAATTATCTCTGCACGCAGTTCGGGCATGGATACAGGATTTCCGTTTCTTTTGCGGAGTTGCAACATTCAGCCCTCTGCTGATCATCAGCATAGAGGAATTGTCCGTTCTCATAGAAAGTTTTTTGGGCTTGCTTCTAACTTCGCCCAGTTGTCCATAATCATTTTTGTGGTCGAATTGGTTAAATGGCTGTAATGTAAGGCATATTCAAGGTAAGGTGTACCCCATTGTCAAGACCATCCACCTCTTCGTCGTACTCATAGTTCACGATAATCACCTTGCCTTTAGAGACTTTGATCATAACATCGTTCAGCTTCCGGCTATCATCCCCTTTCTCTATATGAAAGCAACAGGAACACCGGAAGCTGTAAGAATGGACAAGTGGCCAAAATTATGACCAAGCCTCCTTTAGAACTTAAAACCTTCTATTATCAGGTCTTATGCTCATTATTATTTTTCGAGTCTGATCAACTGCCACCTCAATGCCGCGGATGAAGGCTTTTTTCGGTGCATATGCCGATTCGGAAAAACCCGCACCATTGGTGCGGGAAATCGGCCGGAGCCATAACCTGATCATCCTCATCCACCAGAAGGAATTGCAGCGCATCAGCTCCGGTCCGTGATCTTCCTTCCATAGGCCGACAATACCGCCCGTTCCATCCGAACGATTTCTTCATCCGACAGGAAGCCGAAATATCGGGTGCGCTTCCGGCCGGAAAGCTCTCCATTGTTTTGAAGGCAGAAGCGGATGAAGAGATCGACCTGTCGATCCGGCATATCCACGATCTCCTGGATGGCCTTCTTTGTCCTGTCATGGTTGGCCAGAAACGCCAATTCACCGGCCAGTTCGTTTTCGATGGTCTGTTCGATGAAGCCGAAAAGCGCTTCGGCCTGGGGCGTCATGTCGATATACCGATACCATATCGCGGTATCGTTGTGAACGGTCATGGCGCCCCGGGCCCGGCCAGTAACGAGACGGAAAGATCTCCCGGACAACGCCCCGGCTCGAATCGATCCGGTGGATGGTGCTGTCCGCTACCAGGGATCTGTGCCGATTGGGGATGACATCGAGATTGTAACGGTCGATCAGCTCTGCATATCCCGCGGGTCTGTATGTCGATTGTACCGGATCATTCTCAGGCATGGCTTCCTCCGCCTGCGGCTTGGTTTCGGCAGAAAAGCGGAAAAACGATTTCGCTGTAGGAATTATGATTATATTTGAGGGCAAGTCAAGAAAAACAATTACAAACGGATTTGACGGCCGCTGGTCCGATATCGACGCTCATTCAATGATTGGCAAAATATAGCAGCGGTGGTAAAATGCCCGCAGCCGCCTCTTCCCCTATGCCAAGATCGAATGCGCCCGGTTCAAAGGAACCGAACCCCGGATCTTCATCGACCAGGAGGCCATCCAGGGGCCGATCCATGCAATGGTCGAACCCTGTATGGCATTCGTCAAAAAGAACATCCGGCTCGGAGCCCGTATCGGCGAAATCTACCGGGAAGAGCGGTGGGAATATCCCCTGGCCGCGGTTCGGGAGGCGATCATCAATGCGGTGATCCACAGGGACTACAGCATCCTGGGCAGCGACATCAAGATCGCGATCTTCGATGACCTGCTGGAGATCACCAGCCCGGGGGTTCTTCCTTCTACCCTGGCTCCTGAAGAACTGGGCACGGGACGCTCGGAGATCCGGAACCGGGTACTGGCGCCCATTTTCAAGGATCTGAAGCTCATCGAGGCATGGGGAACCGGGATTCAGCGGATGCGAAAAGAGCTTCTCGGCTATCCGGAAATCGATCTGGTTCTCCGGGAGGCGGGTCCTGCCTTTCAGGTACAGTTCGTGAAAAAATGGGAGTTTGACTTTGCGTCGGAATCAGAAACCGGCATGGCATCGAACATGATCCGGACAAGTACCGGACAAGTACCGGACAAGATTGGATCCATCGAACACTCGAAACCGGAGATGTTCAAGATCCTTGCCTTCAGCCGTAAAGAGCAATCCGTAAAGGAGATGATGGCGTTTCTGGGATTGAAGCACCGGGAAACCTTTCTCAACAATTACCTCCATCCGCTTCTCCGGCAGGGACTGATTGCCCGAACCATACCGGACAAGCCGAAAAGCCCCAAACAGCGTTATATTACGACGCCGAAAGGTTTGCAGATTCTGGCGTAAAGGGCATGAAATCAACAGCGCAACACTTGGATTACTGATTCCCGTACCCGTTCTGATCCCCACACTCGGGACAGACCCAGGTAATGCCGTTGCAGGAGAGCCCCCAGAAGTTTTCATACATGCACTCCTGGCAGATGGCAAACCCGCAGCGGCACTGCCAGCAGAACCGAAAAGTTTTCCTGCAGCACTGGCAGTCGATCTCCTTTACCCGCCTTCTGCGCCGGTTCTTTCGATCCGGTTGTTCCGTCATTATTTCGATCTCCTTCTTGTCGGATGATATTGATGATGGTATAGTCAATGGTTCATTTATGGATGAATTGTCAATTGTTTATTAATACAGGAGGAAAGACATGTCAACGGGCAACGGACCCGGAATCTCCAGAGACGAGGCCATGGAACTGCTGAAGACCCATCTGAAAAACGATCGGCTCATCTCCCACTGCGTAGCCTCCGAGGCCATCATGCGGGCACTGGCCCCGCGATTTGACGAAGACCAGGAAACATGGGGAATTGCAGGACTGCTCCATGATCTCGACTATGAGATGACGGGCGAAGAGGAGAATCGGCACGGCGCGGAGACGGCCCTTATCCTGAAACAGAACGGGGTCTCACCAGCGGTGATCGACGCGATCAAAAAGCACAACGCAGAGGGGCTGGGCCTGACCCGCACCACCACTTTCGACCACGCGCTCACCTGCGCGGAGACCATCACGGGTTTGATCGTGGCGACGGCCCTGGTCTATCCGGACAAAAAGATCGCCAGCGTCAAACCCAAATCAGTGACCAAACGGATGAAGACCCCACACTTTGCCAGAGCGGTCAGCCGGGAGCGGATTCGGGAATGCGAGGAGATCGGCATCCCGGTGAATGATTTTGTTGTATTGAGCCTTTCGGCCATGACCGAAATCGCAGATGAACTGGGCCTTTGATCCTTTTTTGAAATTCCCGGTTCATTCTGAGCCTCATCATCGATATACCCGATTCCGGAAATAATTGATCCGGAGGAGCAGAAATCAATGGCCAGTAAAACGATCTATCTGATCGACGGCTCCGCTTACATCCACAGGGCCTTTCACGCGATCCGGGGGCTTGCCAATTCCCAGGGGCTGCCGACCAATGCGGTCTTCGGCTTTACCAAGATGCTGATCAAACTGCTGGAGGAGCGGGACCCGGAATACATCGCGATGGTCTTCGATGCCAAGGGCCCCACCTTCCGCCATGAGATCTACGAAGAATACAAGGCCAACCGCCCTTCCATGCCCGAGGAGATGGCGGTGCAGCTCCCCTGGATCAATCAGGTGGTGGAGGGGTTCAACATCCCAATGCTCCGGGAGCCGGGATTCGAGGCTGATGATCTTATCGGAACCCTCTCCCGAACCGCGCGGGAAGCGGGATACTCCGTGGTGATGGTGACCGGCGACAAGGATTTCATCCAGTTGGTCCGGGAGGATGTCGAGATCTGGGACCCGATGAAGGAGAAGACCATGGACCTTGCATCGGTCCAAAAGGATTTCGGGGTAAATCCGGAACAGATGATCGATGTGATGGGGCTTTCGGGCGACACCTCCGACAACATCCCCGGGGTCCCCGGCATCGGGCAGAAGACCGCGCTTGCGCTGATCAGGGAATTCGGCAGTATCGAAGGGATCTATGATAAGATCGATACGATTACCAAAAAGAAGCAGAAGGAGAACCTGATCGAGTACAAGGATCAGGCCCTCTTGAGCAAGGTTCTGGTAACGATCCGCACCGATGCGCCGATCCCCGAAGAGTGCCTCCCCGAAAATCTGAAGCGCCGGTCTCCGGATGAGGCAAAACTGGCCGATATTTTCAAAACCCTGGAGTTTCGGCAGCTTCAGCGGGATTTTCCGGAAGAGGTTGAGGCGGCCGTACAGACCCGATATCTCTGTATCACGGATCAACAGGCGCTGTCGGATCTTGTGGAACAGCTCAAGGATGCAAAGCGGTTTGCCGTGGATACCGAGACCACCTCGGAGTATCCCATGCGGGCAGAGCTGATCGGCTTCTCCTTTTCCATGTCGCCGAACAGAGCATTTTATATCCCCTGCGGCCATCTCTATCTCGGCGCACCCGAGCAATTGCCCCTTGAAGAGGTTCTTTCGGCATTGAAGCCGGTGCTGGAAGATCCGAATATCGAAAAGATCGGCCAGAACATCAAATATGACTGGATGGTGCTCAAGCGAAACAAAATCGACCTGAAGGGCGTAACCTTCGACACGATGGTCGCCTCATACCTGCTCAACCCGTCAAAGCGGGCCCACAACCTCGACCAGATCGCGCTCGATTTTCTCGGGCACAAGACCATCACCTACGCGGATGTGACCGGCAAGGGAAAAAAGGCGATCCCCTTCTGCGAGGTAGCGGTGGAAAAGGCGACCGAATATGCCTGCGAGGATGCCGATGTCACCTTCAAAGCCTACCAAATTCTTTCAGAAGAGGTTGAAAAGATCGGCCTGACCGAGCTTATGGAGACAGTGGAGATGCCGCTGGTCCCGGTTCTCATGAAGATGGAGATGAGAGGGATCTCTGTGGATAAGGATCGGCTCCAATCCCTTTCCAAGATATTCGAGGGGGAACTCTTCCGGCTGGAGGAGGAAATATGCGGGATGGCCGGGGAGAGCTTCAACATCAAATCCTCCCAGCAGCTCGGAACCATCCTCTTTGAAAAGCTGAAGCTGCCGACGGTCAAGAAGACCAAGAAGAAGACCGGCTACTCCACGGATGTGGAGGTCTTGAACGAGCTTGCTGCCCGGCACGAGCTGCCGGCCCTGGTGCTGCGCCACCGAACTCTTTCCAAGCTCAAATCGACCTATGCCGATGCCCTGATCGGTCTGATTCATCCGGAGAAGGGCCGGATTCATACCTCCTTCAACCAGACCGTCACGGCCACCGGAAGGCTGAGCAGTTCAGAGCCGAACCTCCAGAACATCCCCATCCGGGACGAAGAAGGCCGGCAGATCCGGAGCGCGTTCATCCCCCGGGAGGGATGGACCCTGCTGTCGGCCGACTACTCCCAGATCGAGCTGCGGATACTCGCGCACTACTCCGATGATCCTATCCTGCTGAAGGCCTTTGCCGATGAGGAGGACATCCACACCCGAACCGCATCCGAAGTCTTCCGCCTCGATCCTTCAGAGATCACCCCGACATTGCGCCGCCAGGCCAAGGCGATCAACTTCGGCATCATCTACGGCATGAGCGGGTTCGGCCTCTCCAAGGAGCTGGGGATCACCCGAACCATGGCCCAGACCTACATCGACAACTATTTCAACCGTTATAAAGGGGTCAAAGAGTTTTTAGACGAAACCATTGAAAAAGCCAGAGAGACCCGGCAGACCAGCACCCTGCTGGGCCGCATCCGGCTGCTGCCCGATATTGACAGCCCCAACCGGAATGTCCGGAATTTTGCCGAGCGCATCGCAACCAACACCCCCATCCAGGGAACCGCGGCCGATCTGATCAAGCTGGCCATGATCCAAGTCGATGCGGCTCTGGAAAAAGAAGGGCTCAAAGCCGGAATGCTGTTGACGGTTCATGATGAGCTGATCTTCGAGGTGCCGCCGGAGGAACTGGAGAGGGTCAAAGAGCTGGTGAAAAGGGAGATGGAGGGGGTCTGGGAGCTGCGGGCCGATTTGAAGGTCAATATGGATACCGGCGATAACTGGGCAGAGGCGCACTGATGGCAGAGAAGAAACAGAAAAGTTCGGAGTATGACAGCCCTTGGAAGGAGGCTCTGGAAATCTATTTCCGGCCATTCATGGCCTTCTTTTTTCCGGCGATCCATGATGAAATCGACTGGGACCGGGAGCATGCCTTCCTGGACAAAGAGCTGGAAAAGATCGTTCGGGATGCCGAGATCGGCAAGCGGCGTGTGGATAAACTCGTCAAAGTCTTTCTGCTGGAAGGCGGGGAGGCGTGGCTTCTGATCCATATCGAGGTGCAGGGTTATTATGATTCAGACTTTCCCGAGCGGATGTTTGTCTACAATTACAGGATTTTTGACCGGTATCATGCCGAGGTGGTGAGCCTTGCCGTTCTGACGGATAATGTTCCCGGTTTTCGGCCTTCGGAGTACCGGAGAGGCCGGTCCGGATGTTATCATGTTTTTCAGTTTCCGGTGATGAAGATCCTGGATTTTGCCTCGGAATGGGAGAAGCTCGAAGGGGATGAGAATCCTTTCTCTCTTGTTGTGATGGCCCATTTAAAGGCAATTTCCGTCAATGATGGACAGGAGCGGAAACACTGGAAACTGCACCTGATGCGGCTTCTCATCGACAGGAATTACGGTCGGAAGGATATTTACGAACTGTTTCGGTTCATCGACTGGCTGCTGGTATTGCCGAAAGATCTGGAGATTTCTTTTTCAGAGGAACTTTCACAGATAATGGAGGAAAAGAAGATGCCATACATTACGAGTGTTGAAAGGGTCGCGGAGAAAAAGGGGTATGATCGGGGTGTTGAAAAAGGGATGGAAAAGGGGAAGCACCAGGGAATGCGGGAGGGGCTGATTGAAGCCATCGAGCTGGGATTGAGCCTCCGTTTCGGCGAGGATGGGCTGAGAATGATGTCCCGAATCCGGCGCATCCGGAAGCTGGACCGGCTGAGAGCCATCAAGGAGCTGGTCCGGGATACAACAGATCTCAAGGACTTTACAGGAAAGATATAATTGAAGAAGCAAACAACAGACAGACAGGTGCTGAAATCGAATCTGCTGCTGCTGATTACCGCGACCATCTGGGGATTTGGCTTTGTAGCCCAGCGGATGGGGATGGATCATGTGGGGCCTTTTACCTTCAACGGGGTCCGGTTTGCCCTGGGCAGCATTTCCCTTCTGCCGCTGCTCTATGTGACCCGCACGCGGCGGGCCATGTATGCGGAGATCCTTCCTGCTGCTGACGCAAAGACCGTGGCATGGGGGGGAAGCCTTGCCGGCATCGCGCTCTTTCTGGGAGCCTCACTGCAGCAGGTGGGGCTGGTCTATACGACCGCGGGAAAAGCCGGCTTCATCACCGGGCTCTATGTGGTGATCGTTCCCCTTCTGGGACTGATCTGGCGGCAGCGGCCCGATCTGGGAACCTGGATCGGCGCGGTGCTGGCCGCATGGGGGATGTATCTTCTGAGCGTCACCGAGGATTTTACAGTTGAATTCGGGGATCTGCTGGTCTTTATCGGGGCTTTTTTCTGGGCCGGCCATGTCCACCTTCTTGGATGGCTCTCCCCCAAGATCGACTCGATCCATCTGGCCTTTTCCCAGTTCGTGGCCTGTTCGCTCTTCAGCCTCATCACCGCAATCCTGACAGAGGTGATCACCCTTTCCGGGATCATTGCGGCCGCGGTTCCGCTCTTCTACGGCGGGGTCTGTTCCGTGGGTGTGGCCTATACACTTCAGGTGGTGGGGCAGAGGAATGCAAATCCCTCCCATGCCGCAATTATCCTGAGCATGGAGGCGGTCTTTGCCGCGATCGGCGGGTGGATGATTCTCGGCGAGGTGCTCTCGCCGCGGGGATTGACCGGATGCGCATTGATGATGACCGGAATGGTGCTCTCCCAGTTTCAGTTCCGGGGGAAGCTGTTCAGGCGGCTCTTATCGGTCTTCGGCTGAGGAAAGGGTCAGGGTCATCTTTTCAGCCCCGCTTCTCCCCGGTTGTCTGAAAAGCTTATTTCCCCAGAAGGCTGATGTCCGGAATCGAAACCAGATCCGCCCGGATCTTGATCACTCCGGCTTCATCGGCCCGATCGAACACTTCCCGAACCCGCTGCTGGGCAAGCCCCAGATCCTGAGCGATCTCTGAGACGATCGCGTCGATCGGGGCCGAGAAACCCTCCATCTGATTGTCCGATTTCTCCCGAAAGAGAAGCCGAAGCTGCTTCAGCACAACATCTGTCGGATCTGCGATTGCGTAAGGATGGATGTTGGCATTGGCGATCCGCAGCCGATCGGTCAGGGCCGATACGATCTTCTCCATATACGGCGGCAGTTTTTTGAGGTTCTGGGAGACGAGATCCTTGGTCAGGATTGCGGCTTCGGTCTCCTCCGCGGCTTTGACGCTTGCGGATCGGGTGACGGATGCGATGAGCGACATCTCGCCCACGGTATCCCCTGGGCCCAATTCCCCAAGTACCATCTGCTTTTCGTGGGCCGCTTTTACCACCTCCACCCTGCCGTTCAGGATCAGATAAGCCTCCTCCCCGGATTCTCCCTCTTTCATCAGAAACTCGCCCGCGGAAAAATGGCGCTTCTCCTGCCGGGTCCACCGGCCCGCGATGAGATCATCGATATCCCCGGCCATCTCATCCACGGATGCGTATCGATCCTCCCGGGCAGGGGACATCGCCTTTTTGATAATCCGGCAGATCTCTTCGGGAATCTGCCGGTCCGGACGCCTCTCCTCCGGCGGGATCAGCCTTCCGTTCATGGCCATGGAAAGGATCTGCTGCATCTCCTTTGCGACATAGGGCGGCTCCAGCGTAAAGATATGATACAATGTAGCGCCCATCAGGAAGATATCGCTCTGCCGGTCCAGAGGCTCGCCCGTGACCTGCTCAGGAGACATATAGGCCGGTGAGCCTTTGATGAGATCCCCACGGTCGGTCTCGGTCTCCAGCACGTCGGTGACAAGGGTTCGGGTGGCCGGGTCCGTTTCCGCCTCGGGATCTCCGATATAACGGGCCAAACCCCAGTCCATGAGCAGAACCTCGCCATAGGGACCTACGATGATATTGTGGGGCTTGATGTCCTGGTGGATGATGCTTCTGGAGTGGGCAAAGGAGATGGCGTCGCAGACCTTGCGGAAGATGTTCAGGAGATGATATGAGGAATATCGCTCCTGATATTCGATATTTCCGGACTTGATCTTCTTGAGGAGATCGATCAGGGACTCCCCATGAACCAGCTTCATGGTGAAGAAGATCCCCGATTCCGGATTGAAATCCAGCTCATGGACCGGGATGATGTTGGGATGCTCCAGAAGACCCGTGATCCGTGATTCGGTGATGAAGCTGTTTAAGGTGTCGATGTCGTCTTTGAGGTGGGGCAGGATCACCTTCATCGCGATGGTCCGCTGCAGGTTCTGATCCAGCACCTTCAGGATCGCTCCCATGCCGCCGGAGACGATCTTCCCGTGATAATGGTACTTCTCCTCTTCTCGATCCTTCAGCACCCGTTCGATGAAGAAGGTCTTTTCCATTTCGGACGCGGAGAAGTCGTTCTCGTCTCTTTGGGATCGTTGATCTCTGACTCTGACCCCCATCGACTCCTTGGTGAGGGCAACGGTCTCCTGATAGCCCTCATCCGGATCATTTCCCCTTATCTTCTCCCGGGAAAGAGCGATTGTCTCCTGGTAATCGTCATCTGATGCCTTTTTCGACATCTCTTCCCGGGAGAGGGCCACGGTCTCCTGATAGGTATCATCTGCCGCTTTTCCGGATCCGGGGGATTCGGAACCGGAAGATATCCCCAGCCCTTCCCTGGAGAGGGCGACCGTCTCCTGATAATCCTTTTCTTCCGCTTCTTCCTTTTCAGCCGGTATCTCCAACTCCTCTCGGGAGAAGGCGACCGTCTCCTGAAAATCCTTTTCCTTGTCGTTGTCTTTGGGAGGATTGGCCATGATGCTCTTGATGGGTTACAGGGTTGTAAGAATCATCTTCGATCAATAGACAAACCGCTCATATTCGGATCGGGGGACCCGATGGGGAACAATATGGATGCCGATAAAGCCGCCCTTCAGGGCCAGATGCATGGGCTGCCCATCCCGCACCACCATCATGTCCACACTCCCCTTTTTGCTCTTCTTCTTGACCTCCTGCATCAGTTGACTCGTGGAATTGATGGTGAGGCCGTCATATTCCAACACCAGATCCCCCTTTTGCAGGTTCAATGCCTGGGCCTGGCTGCCTTCGATGACCCGATCCACCCGCACCACTGCAATCTCTTCCTCCTGGGGCAGGGGATTGGGCGCAGTGGCCCGGAAAGGTGCTGCTGTGCCGGCAGAACTGCCGGCACGGGATTCGGGCATGACCGAAACCCTGCGCAGGCGGGAACCGGCAAACTCAAAGGCATAGTTTGTCTCTCCGAGTTGTCTCAGCAGCCGCTTGAAAAGCCGCTCCGGGGGATCGTTCTTGGCAAGGAAAGTAATGGTTTCTCCGCTTCGCCTCTCCAGCCCTTTTACCTGTAACGGGTATTTATCATTGATGGCCTCGAGCAGCTCTCCCAGCGGGGTTTTTTCGGCCTCCACCGTCAATCTGCCCCGCTGGAGATCCACGGTAACCCCCCAGGCCGATACCCCGGAAAGGGTCAGCAGGAGGATCGGGATCAGAAATATGGATAAAGAAGGCGTTGTTCGGCTTGTTATTTTCATCGCGTCTCAGGTTGAAAAGAAGAGGTTCACATTATCTTTCCTTTAAAAGTTCTTGAAACCACCATAAAACAAATGGTATGAAGAATCAAGAACTCCAAGAACTCTTAGAGAGGCTAAACCTTAACACGGAAATCAAAAGAAGGAAATGAAAAAATTGAGACAGTCGCTCAACGATGCGCAGATGCCCGTGATTCTTATCGGTTCCGGTATATTGGCCCTGGTGATCCTGCTGGTGGTCTTCCTCTTCAGGGGGGGGGATGTGGATGCGGGAAAGCTGGAGGCATTTGAACAGCGGATGGTCCGGATGGAGAGCGTCAGCGAGGATCTGGCGCTGATCGAAGAGAAGCTGGGCCGCATGGAGAGCCGGATCAACGATCTGGAGATGCAGAGCCGGGCCGGTTCGGGAGATCTTCCGGGGACAGTGGCAGATCTGGAGAAAAAAATGGATCACCTGCAGCGGCAGATCCTTCAGGCAGGGGCAAAAACCGATTCCCCGGTTTCTGCAGCGGCTTCGCCCGGGAAAAAGACCCTGTTGCGTCCGCCGTCGGAAGCAGCCCCTGCCGTGAAAAGGCCGGCAGAAAAGAAGAGAGATCTTCCCTATCATACGGTCTCTGGCGGAGACACCCTCTATTCCATCAGCCGGCGCTATGGATTGACCGTGGAGGAGCTGCGCGGCCTCAACAATCTCAAGCCCGGAGATCCGATCCATCCGGATCAGAAGCTGGTGATCCGCCGGTAAATCACTCCTCCCGCCCCCGGATCATCTGATCCGGGGGGCTCAACGGGTCCCCATCGATCTCAGAGGCATAGACGTTGTCATTGGTATCCTCTCCCTCCATCATCTCCTCCTCATCGGTCTTGTCCTCATCGGTTTTTCGGACAGTCTCCCGCCGCTGCCAGAGGTGGGGGTCGATCTGAATGCTGTCTTCCACCTCGGGGAGCCCCATGACATCTTCGATGATCTCCAGCAGGATCTGCCGCTTGTTGTCCGAGGGTAGCTTTCCCTCCAGATAGACCACGCCCTCTTCGCATTCGATGTTGAGTTCCTCGGTCTCCACCCGTCCGTCCCGATCGATCGCGTCATAGACCGCTTCTTCGAGTTCGCTGTCGGTCATGCCAATATAATCCTGGGGCAGGTCCAGGGTCTCGACATCCTCCCGCTCCGCGATCGGCAGGGGAAGCCCCCGTTCCAGCCGGCTGGCGCACTCTGTGCAGAAAGGGGTAAAGGGAAGGGTTTCGAGCCGTTTTTCGGAGATGTCGGTCTCACACCCCTCACAGAGGCCGTAGTCACCGGTCTCGATCTTTCCCAGCGCGCGGTCAATGGCCTCGATCTCATCTTTCACCCGGGAGTCGAGCCGGTCCAGCCCCTGGGAGAGGTTGACCTTCTGAGCCCGCTCTTCGAATTCGTTTTCGGCCTCGTTCAGCTTCTGCCAAGACGCGAGATTGTCGCTTCTGCGGCGGAAGATCTCCTTGCGCCGTTCGATCAGTTGCTCCCGAAACCGTTCCCGTGTTTTCCGGTCCGCCATATCGCTCCTCCTTTACCCTGGTTCCCTTTTGCCGATCCGTTATTGAAAAGGGTCGAAACAGGGTTCGTTTCAAAGATTTTCCGTTTCAAAGATTCAAGGTGACTGTCATCATGGGATAAACCCGAGTAAAAGGCAATGGGTGCAAGGCTGTATTTCTCCGGTTCAAAACCCCTATTCATCAACAAGCGCTTCTCATTTCTCCTCCAGATCCTCCTGCTGATTCTCCCCAGGATCCGCTGGCCCATTCTCCTCTTTATCAACGGGTTGGGCCGGCTTTTCCGGATAGTGATGATGGATATCCCGCTGGGGAAAGGGGATCTGAATCCCCTTCTGGCGGAAGAGCCGGTCGATCTCGAAGCGGAGCGCAGTCTCCACCATGATGAAGTTGTCGATATCGGTCCAGAAGCGGAGCTGAAAATCCAAAGAGCTGTCTCCGAAATCGGTGAAGAGGACATAGGGCCTGGGATAGCGCAGCACCTTGGGATGGACATCCAGCGCCTCCAGCAGGGTGTCGCGCACCAGCTCCGTATCAGAGCCGTAAGCCACCCCCACCTTGATGATCCGGCGCACCCGAAGATCCTTGAAACTCCAGTTGGTGACCTGACTGCTGATGAAATCGGAGTTGGGGATGATCAGTGAGGCATTGTCATAGGTCTGCACCACCGTGGCCCGGACATTGATCTTCTTCACCTCTCCCCAGACCCCGTTGATCTCCACCGCATCCCCCACCTGGATAGGCCGCTCAAAGAGCAGAATGATGCCGCTGACGAAGTTGCTGAAGATGTTCTGGAGCCCGAAACCTAGTCCGATTCCGATTGCGCCGAACGCGACCGCAAGGGAGGTGGTGCTCAATCCGATCGCATTTAAAGCCAGAAGGATGCCCAGCCCCCAGAGAAGATAGGAGATGATGACGGTGATGGAGTTCTTCAGCCCCGGGTCGAAGCCGCTGTGCGCGAGCATTCGATCCACAAAGGTAAAGCGCCAGAGCAGTATCAGGGCGTGGATGAAAAGAAGGATCAGAAGCGCATAGAGAAGGCCGGTCAGGCGCAGTTCCAGATCTCCGATTCCGATGGGCCGGTCCAGAAAGGCGAAGAAATCCTTCACCAGTCCCTGGCTTGCGCCCCAGGCAAAGAGGATCGCCATGACAAAGAGGCCGGCCCAGACGATCCAGCCGATCCGGATCAGCAGCCACCGTATCGGGTCAACCGGCTTGCTCTGACCCTCACCAGGGGCTTGGGACGCGCTTTTCAGATTTTTATCCCACTCCTTCAGGATCTTGAAGAGCAGCAGCCCCCAGAGGGAGACCACCCCGGTCCAGCCCCAGGAGGTGTACCAGTAGAGGGCCAGAATGCCGTAGCCCGCGATCTCCAGAAGGATGCCGCCCCAGACGATGATGTCCCCAAGCCAGAGAAGGGCCGGCCTGAAATGGTTTTGGATCGGTTTCCGGTAGAAAATGATCCATGTCCCCAGAAAGATCTCGAAGAGAGCCCGGACCAGAAAGAGGATCAGCCCCCCGCTTCCCAGCAGCCAATCCAGGGTCAGATAGAGAAAGGCAAAGATCCGAATGGCATAGAGGCATATTTTTATGGGCTGTACCAGTTCTGCAGGAAATTCCTTCTCAAAGATACGCCTGATAAGCCCTGGCAGTTGCACCCCCCATCGGGTGAAAAGCCAGGCCCCCAGAAGAAAGATGATCGTCCGGATAAGCGGAACCGTTGTGTAGAGATTTCGTACCAGGGCATAGAAGAGCAGAAAGAGCATGGGCCCCAGCAGCAGCAGGGATCCCTGGATCAATTTTAGTGCAAAAAAGCGCCACGGATATTGTTTCTCCAGGTCGTGCCGCTCCGGCAAACTACGGAAGAAACTGTGGAGACGAAGCAGCAGGATAAAAAGAGCGATCAGTAGAATCCCTACAGATATCAGCGTATAGAGGCTTACGCCCCAGATCGCCCGGAGTTCATTCTCCCAGAAGGTTTGCGTGAAGAGCGCCTTTGTCTGTCGCAGCAGCAGTCCGAACGCGCTCTTGAGTTCCATCCATTTCGGAAGAAGAAGAGGGGAGGACTTTCGCTGGAAAAGAGCCTCTTTCTTTCGGATTTGAATCTGCTGTTCAAACCGCGGCGCTATGCTTACAAAGGCCTCCCGGGTCTCCTGCAGGCTTTTGGTATGCTTGCTGTAGATCCCATCGATCGACTCCAGCAGGGTGATCTTTTGAGAGATGATCCTCAAAGAGTCCTGAAGCCGCTCCACCATCTTCTGGGTTTCAACTGCGCTTTCGCTTTCGGTGTTGATCTCCTGGAGCCGCTTCTGGTTCAGGTCATACTGTTCATTGGCCTGGGCCAGCATCTGGCTGATGGCGGCAGAAGCGGCCCGGCTCTCCTCGAGCTGGACCGTCATCCGATCCAGTGCAGCCTTATGACCGGCCCAGGCTTTTTCGATGTCTCCGGCCTGAGCATCCGGGGAGATCAGCAGGTTTCCGTAGGAGGAGAGTTTCATGTTGAAGGCATTGATATCACTGGCGATGGTCTTTTCCCATTGCTCAATCCTTGAAAGCTCCGCCGTAAGCTTTGCAATGCTCTCCTTTTCCGTAGCAATGGTCATCTCCAGGGTGCGGTTGATGTGCTCGAACTCGGTATTTTCCAGGATAGCCTCGGCCGGGACCGGTGGGGGGGCGGCTTCTGCGCTTACCGGATCTTCTTCCTGGGCATTCAGAGGGGGCGGTCCGATCCCTGCAAAGAGCAGCATGCTCATGAGAATCAGGAGGAGAAGAATGGATTTCAGCCGAAAAAAAGGGCCGCAGAACTTCGGATGCTCAGTACATGAAAACAGGATCGACATCGATGACAACCTTTACCTTGGGTGTGTTGAAAAGTTTCGGCGTTTGGGTCCGGGCATCTTCGATCAGTCCGCGCAGGGCTCTGCTCTCCGGAGATTTCAGGAGAAGATGCCAGCGGTAATCTCCGGAAATCCGGGGGATCGATGCCTCTACCGGGCCCAGAACCACTATTGGAACCATAGAAAATTTCTCCTGCTTTTGCAACCCCCGCAGCAGATCCCCGAGCCCTTGGGCCGTCTGCTGGGCCCGGTTTCGATCGGCGCTTTTGACCTTGATCTGGGCCAGGCGGGAAAAGGGGGGATAGCCGAGTTCTCCCCGGGAGACGATCTCCCGATGGTAGAATGCCCTGAAATCCTGCTGCTTTGCCGTGATAATGCTGAAATGGTCCGGCAGCCAGGTCTGAAGGATCACCTGCCCCGGAAATTCCCCCCTGCCGGCCCTGCCGGCCACCTGTGCAAGGGTCTGAAATGTCCGCTCCCCGGCCCGGAAGTCGGGAAAGCTCAGGGAGAGATCCGCGCAGATGATCCCCACCAGGGTGATGCCGGGGAAATCATGGCCCTTGGCCACCATCTGGGTTCCTACCAGCACGTCGATTTTCCGTTCCTGAAGCTCTTTGAGCATTCCCAGAAGCGCGCCCTTGCGCCGGGTGGTGTCCCGATCCATCCTCGCGGTTCTGGCCTCCGGGAAGAGTTTGCCGACTGCCTCCTCTACCTTTTCGGTTCCAAAGCCCAAGAGTTTCACGCTCGAAGAGCCGCAGATGGTGCAGGGGGTATTGAGGGGGCGTCCCGATCCGCAGTAATGGCACCGGTAGATCTTCTCCTGCTGATGATAGGTGAGGGTGATGTCGCAGTTGCCGCAGATGATGGACTGGCCGCAGGATGCGCAGACCGGGAAGGTGGCATATCCCCTGCGGTTGAGAAAGAGAAGCGCCTGCTGCCCCCGGTCCAGGGTCTCTTTCATGGCCTGCTGAAGCCGGGGGGTTATGAGCCGGTGAGGGCCGATCTGCCCCTTGTTCTTCTTCAGATCCAGAACCGTGATCTCCGGCAGGGGGCGGGATTCGATCCTGCGGGGGAGGGCGATTTCAATGTATCGGCCCCGGGCCGCATTGGCATACGATTCCACCGACGGGGTGGCCGATCCCAGAAGAACCATGCATCCTGCAAGCTTTGCCCGGACCACGGCCATGTCCCGGGCATGGTAGAGGAGATCGCTCTCCTGCTTGTAGGAGGGATCATGCTCCTCATCCACGATGATGAGACCGGGATCTGTAAACGGGGCGAAAAGGGCCGATCGGGCTCCGATCCCGATATCTGCACTCCCCTGGAGGATGCGGGTCCACTGGTCCAGCCGCTCCCCCCCGCTCAGTCCGCTGTGCAGAACCGCCACCCGATCTCTGAAGCGGGCCCGGAACCGGCCGGCCATCTGGGAGATGAGCGCGATCTCGGGAACCAGCACCAGCACCTTTTTCCCCTTCCGGATCACCGCATGGGCCAGTTGCATATAGACTTCGGTCTTGCCGCTGCCGGTGACGCCCGTCATCAGAAATGTCATAAACCCATTTTCCGCGGCCGGAATGAGGGTTTTCAGGGCAGCTTCCTGATCCGGAGTCGGGGGGAGGGGGGAATCGGGGGCCACGGCCGTGCCAAAGGGGTCCCGGAAGATCCGTTCCTGGACGATCTTTACATAGCCCCTCTTTTCAAGATCCCGGATATGATTAGGCGCTGTGGGAAATTCTGCCTTCAATGACCGGATCGAAAGAGGGCCTTGGGCATCGAGATGATCGATGATATTCCGTTTGATTTTTGAAAGCCCCTCTGCCGGGAGATTTTCGCTCCGGATGTGGGCCATCCGCTCGGTCAGAGGGCGAGTACGCTCCTTTGCCATCTCCCGCCGCTCCTGTGCCCATCCGGCCGATTCAAGGGTCCGGATCGCGGCCATGGGAACGCTTTTTCCCAGATTTTTTCGAAGATCCTTGAGAGAACAGACAGGGTTGATGGCCCTTAGAATCTCCTTCTGAACCGGGGAGAGGCGCCCTTCTCCGGAGAGGGCCGCCTCTCCGGCCGGGGTGATTTCGATGGTTCGGATTTCCTTCTGGTGGATTCCCCCGGGCAGTGCGCACCGGATCACCAGCCCGATGGGATAGAGATAGTAATCGGCCATCCACCTGAAAAAGGGGACCATCTCCTCCGGAAAGAGGGGGGTGTCATCGAGGATGTCGAGAATCGCCTTGATGGTGTAACGGCCCGGTTCCGCACCGAGCCCCAGAATATAGCCGGTCAGCCGGCGCCGGCCAAAAGGGACCAGCACCCGTTTTCCGATCCGGGCCTGCAGGGTCAGGGGTTCGGGAACCGAATAGGTAAAGCTCTTCTGCGCGGGAACCGGTACTGCAACTTCAATACAGGTAGGTCCTGGGGGCGCGATAGGGATCTTTTTCCTTGACACATCAACTGCCATTCCTTTACTTAATTGGAAGTACCATCGCCTGTCAACTCGGAGCTGCCGATTTTTCAGGTCTTTTTTGAAAAAACCGTTCCACCGATGAAGGAGGGGTTATGCGCGGGATCATACAGATGAGCAGAAGCGTAAGGTGCTTGCTGGTGCTGACACTGATTTTCGGCCTGGTCGCGGTTCCGCTGGCCGGCGCCATTGAAAAAGAGGAGGATATTCCCAAAGAGGAGAACCGCAGCGCGGGGGCAATGGCCTTTGACCTGGTCCTCATCCGCCCGTTCGGGATCATTGCAACGGTTCTGGGATCCGCGTTTTTCATCGTTTCCGTTCCCTTTGCCGCTACCGGGGGCAACACCATGGCCGCGTATGATCAGATGGTGATCAAACCGGCCCAATTCACCTTTAAACGTCCACTGGGAAGTTTTTGAGCCGTAAAATCGTCATCTCATATATTTTTTTCTTGAGCGTTCTTGATAAGGATTTCAAAAAGGAGAATCCCCCGTGCCCGTACATGTCGTTTCCCACCCCCTGATCAGACACAAGCTCGGCCTCATGCGCAAAAAGCAGATTTCGACAAAAGATTTTCGGGAACTCGCCTCGGAGGTGGGCCGGCTGCTCACCTATGAAGCCACCAAGGATCTGGCCACAGAGAAGCGGACCATCGAAGGTTGGGCGGGCCCGGTTTCGGTGGATCGGATCAAGGGGAAGAAGATCACGGTGGTTCCGATTTTGCGGGCCGGGCTCGGCATGATGGAGGGGGTCCTCGACATGGTCCCTTCCGCGCGGGTCAGCGTGGTGGGGTTCTATCGGAATGAGGAGACCCTGGAGCCGGTGCGCTACTATGTGAAGATGACCAGCAACATGGAGGAGCGGATCGCGCTGATTCTGGACCCGATGCTGGCCACCGGCGGAACTCTGGTCGCCACCATCGACCTGCTCAAGGAGGCCGGGTGCAGGCAGATCAAGGGGATCTTTGTGGTGGCCGCGCCCGAGGGCATCAAGCGTCTGGAAGAGGCTCACCCGGATGTGGATGTCTATGTGGCCGCGGTCGATGAGCGGCTCAATGATATCGGCTATATCCTTCCGGGCCTCGGGGATGCCGGAGACAAGATCTTCGGAACCAAATAAGGAGGGATCATGGCAGACGAAACCCGAACCGATTCCGCCCCCTCCCCGGTCGTCGATACCGAATACCGGTTTCGAATGAAAGATGCCATGCTCGGCGGGCAGATGCTCTTCGTGGCCTTTGGCGCGCTGGTGCTGGTGCCGCTGCTGACCGGCCTCGATCCCAATGTGGCGCTCTTTACGGCCGGGATCGGCACACTGATCTTCCAGTTCATCACCAAGGGGATGATCCCGATTTTCCTGGCCTCCTCCTTTGCCTTTATCGCGCCCATCATCTACGGGGTGCAGACCTGGGGCATCCCCTCCACCCTCTGCGGCTTAATGGCCGCAGGCTTTCTCTATATCCTGTTGAGCCTCCTGATCCGATGGAAGGGTGTGGAGATGATCAACCGGATTCTTCCCCCTCTGGTGACAGGCCCTGTGATCATGGTCATCGGCCTGGTTCTGGCTCCGGTCGCGGTCAATATGGCCATGGGCAGGACCGGAGACGGCGGAGGGGTTCTCTTTTCCGAAGGGCCGGCACTGCTGGTATCCATGCTCTCCCTGGGGACAACCATCCTGGTCTCGCTGCTAGGCAAAGGCATGCTGCGTTTGATCCCGATCTTCTGCGGCATCATCGTCGGCTATCTCATCAGCTTCCCCTTGGGCTTTGTCGATTTCTCTCCTGTCGGAGATGCCCCCTGGATCGCCATGCCGAATTTCGTCTATCCGGAGTGGAACTGGCACGCGATCCTCTACATCGTGCCGGTGGCTATTGCGCCGGCCATCGAGCATTTCGGAGATGTTATGGCCATCAGCTCCATCACCGGAAAGAATTATCTGAAAGATCCGGGGGTGCATCGGACCATGATGGGGGACGGCATCGCGACATCTGTGGCCTCTTTTCTCGGCGGCCCGCCCAATACCACCTACTCCGAGGTGACGGGTGCGGTGGCCCTGATCAAGATCTTCAATCCGGCCATTATGACCTGGGCCGCGATCTTTGCCGTGGCCCTGGCCTTTGTGGGCAAGATGGGCGCGCTGCTGCAGACCATTCCCACACCGGTGATGGGCGGCATCATGCTGCTGCTCTTCGGCGCGATCATGGTGGTGGGCCTCAACACCCTTGTCCGGGCCGGGGAGGATCTCACCGAGCCGAGAAACATGTCCATCGTGGGGCTCATCATCGTCTTCGGTGTCGGAGGGATGACCTTTTCAGCCGGGGAGTTTGCCGTTCAGGGGATCGGCCTTGCCGGAATCATGGGTGTATTTCTCAATCTGGCCCTGCCCAAAAGCCGGAATGCAGAGTAGTGAACCCATCCGTTTTCAAACCAGTTTTGAAAAACCTTTTTTAGACCAGTTTTAAAAAAAAAGCCGCGGGAACAGATAATTTCGGCTGTTCCACGCGGCTTTTTTGTTCAATTGTCCGTTAGAATAAGGAGAGATGCCTGTTAAACGGGCAATGGTTTTTCATTCGCGTTCCTGTCAGGCGATCTCCACAATCTCCACATCAAAGACCAGATCCCTGCCGGCCAGGGGATGGTTGGCATCCAAGGTGACGTTCTCTTCCGAGACATCCGTGACCGAAACATTGATGGTCTGGCCGTCTGGCTGGCGGACCTGAAGCTGCTGCCCCACCGAGACATCGATATCTTCAGGGATATTCTCCTTCTCCACCACTGCAATCAGTTCATCGTTCCGGTTTCCGTATGCCGAATCCGGCGAGATGTTGAGGGTCTTCTTGTCTCCGACTCCCATGCCGACAATGCCAGACTCAAAGCCTTCGATCACGGTTCCCTCTCCTATGGTAAATGAGAGCGGCTCCCGTCCCGAAGAGGTATCGAAGACCCTTCCGTCTTCCAATTTTCCGGTATAGTGGACCTTGACCGTGTCTCCCTGCTTTGCCTGTGCCATGAATACTCCTTTTCCTGATTTAAAAATTTTGTACCTTTTTTCAGGTACTCTTCACCGGCTTTACATCGAAAGCCTGTTTGCCCTTCGGACCATCTTTCACCTGGAACGTAACGGGATCATCCTGCTGAAAGCCGAAATAACCGAACTTCTTGACACCGGAGCGATGCAGAAAAACGTCCCCGAATTCCTCGCTGGTAATGAAGCCAAATCCCTTTTTCTCGCTGTACCACTTTATACGCCCTTCGTGAATCGACTTGGTCTGTCCTTCGGCCATGTGTGTATTCCTTTTCTTGAATTGTTGTGCAAAGATGTCGGAAAAAATTGAAATCATACCATAAAAGGGAAATCGCCGCAGCTTATTTCGAAATCCCCATCCAATTGTCGATCCGGCTCCGGGAATGCACAGATTATCTCAATACAGTATTGACTATAAGCAAGAACGGCCCATTTGTCAAAAAACCTCTCTGTCCATAAAACGAAAATCTCAAAAAAAATACCCGGCCAATTCCGCAGGCCGGGCATCCGGGAAAAACGGGATCTGCGGTTATTCGCCATAGACGATGGTGGTAAATCTGGCGTAGAGGCCCAGGATGACCTGGCTTTCATGATCCACATGGTGGATGCGGGTGATGTTGCCGTTTCTTGCCGCCGCCTGGATGCTCGCATCCCCCACCCCCACGAGACCGAGCAGAGAATAGCAGGTTGCGGTTCCGATCCGGGAGGAATTGGCAAGATCGGTCGCGATGACCGGCCCCTGAACATCGGTATAGAGCATGCCGGTGACCGGAGAGACCGCATAGGCACAGCCGCCGAGAACCGTCGCCAAGACCAGAAGCACACCCAACAACCTGATTTTTCCTGACATGATCTCTTTCCTTTCCCTTTGAAGTGTTTATAATCATTTAAAGAAAGATATTATCTGTTCTGTTTGTAGTATATCTTTGGCCCGGTGTCAAGATTTTGAGGAAAAACCGCTCTCAATAGCGCACAAAAGTATTGCAACCCGAACCAAATTCCGATAGGATTGCCTCACTTTTGGAGGTGAGCCAATGATGAACATCTATGCGAGTCTGATCATTCTCGGATCGGTGGCGGTGGGACTGTCGGCATACCTGCCCTTTCAGATTCCGAACAAAAGCGTCTCTTTCATATCGACCATCTTCTCCTCGATCTTCTCCCTGCTCGTGACCTTCATCATCACCAAGCGGTGGATGGAGCAGGAGTACGATGTCAAGATCCGGCATCTCAAGGAGCGGTATGAGCGGAAGATCCGCCGGCTGAAGAAGGAGCACGACACCACCACCCTTGAGAAGACCATCCGGGACGGGACCCGGACCCTGATCAAGAACGCGCTCGACTATTTCAAGCTGGAGAACATCAAAAACGAGATCGGGGCCTCGGCCGCGATCCAGAACCTCCAACTGGACAAATACGGCCAGATCATCGAGCTGCTGGCCGATTTCTCGTTGATTCTCCCGGACTACCAGGAGAACCGGCAGATCGTGAAACAGGAGATCGACCACCAGATCGAGATCTATGAGATCGACGAGAAGCCCTTCTCCATGTTTCTGCAGCGGATTCTGGAAAAGTATACGGTGACCGTCACCAAGAAGATCCGTGAGAAGCAGGACATCAGCATGGTCGAGAGCATGAAGACCTGCCCCCAGTGCGCGGAAAGGGTTCTGGTCAAGGCCCGGGTCTGCAAGCACTGCGGGTACGCGTTCAAGACCGGCTCCAAGACCCCCACCCACGGAACCCTTGCCGTGGACCGGGTGGAGAAGGGGAAATCCCTTTTCGATGCGGGAAAGTACGAGGAGGCCCTCAAGGTCTTTGACAGCGCGATCGAGCTGAAGCCCAACTATGCGGTGGCCTACTACAACAGAGCCATCGTCTACAACAAGCTCGGAAACCAGAAACGCTCAGAGGAGGACCTCAAAGAAGCCTGTTTTCTCGGCCATAAAAAGGCCCAGGAACTTCTGAATGCCAGAATGATCGACGCGGGCTAATCAATCAGCCCCGCAAGATCCTCCGGATAGAATCCTGCCAGCCGAAAAAGCTTCTCCTCCAGGGCCACGGCCTCCGCCAGCAGCCAGCGGTATCGTGCTTCCTGGTTTTGGGTCTTGCAGTAGCGCTTTCGGATATAGTCCATCCGATCCGCCAAAGGGGCTATCTGGTCATGGAGTACCCGCTTGTCCGCATAATTGACGATCTCGGCTTCGGTAGGCGGCCCGCTTTTATCAAAGATCTCCAGGCAGACATGCTGCCCCACGATCCTTCCCACCTCCGGATATCCCTGATCCTCAAGGAGTTCTCCGCCGGTCTGCGCATGATCCTCTTTGGTTTCAAAGCTCCGGGTCTTGGTGATGTCATGGAGCAGGGCCGCGGCCATGATCAGCTCCCTATTCAGAATGTAGCTTTGTTCAATGATCCTATCCGCCAGATAGAGCGCCACCCGGCAGACGAGCCGGGAATGGGACAGAATATGCTCCAGCATCTCCATCTCCCGGATCAGCCGGTAGCACTCCTCTTCTGTGGGAATCTCAATCCTGTCCATACCCATCAGTTGTTGAGGCTGTGGATCGGCGCAGGAATGCGTCCCCCCAGTCGGATGAACCGGTTGTCTGCCGTAAGATTTCTCACCGGCATGATCACCGACTGCCCCAGCAGTCCTCCGAAATAGGCGCTCTCTCCCGCACCTTTGCCCGGAACCGGAATGATCCGGCAGGCCGTGGTCTTCTTGTTGATCATCCCGATGGCCATCTCGTCTGCAATTATGGCCGCCAGGGTTTCGGCCGAAGTCTCTCCCGGTATGGCCACCATATCAAGCCCCACGGAGCAGACGCTGGTGATGGCCTCGAGCTTTTCGATGGTCAAATGGCCCGATGCGGCCGCATCCGAGATATTGAGATCCTCGCTCACCGGAACGAATGCGCCGCTCAAGCCCCCCACATGGGAGGAGGCGAATGCCCCCCCTTTTTTGACCGCGTCATTTAAAAGGGCTAAGGCCGCAGTGGTTCCCGGAACGCCGATCGCGGTCAGCCCGAGGCTCTGGAAAATCTCCCCCACGCTGTCGCCCACATTGGGGGTCGGGGCCAGGGAGAGATCCACCACACCGAACTCGATGGCAAGCCTTTCTGCCACCTCCCGGCCGATCAGTTCCCCGACCCGGGTCACCTTGTACGAGGTCCGCTTGATGATCTCCGATATCTTTCCCAGATCCAGATCCGGATTCTCTTCCAGAGCCCGATCTATGGCCTTCTTCACCACCCCGGGCCCGCTGACGCCAACATTGATAACGGCCCCCGGCTCTCCGACCCCGAGATAGGCCCCGGCCATGAAGGGGATGTCTTCGGGAATGTTGGCAAATACACATAGCTTCGCGCACCCGATGCCGTCATGATCTGCGGTCTTTGCCGCGGTCTTTTTGATGATCTTCCCCATGAGATAGACAGCTTCCATATTGATGCCGGCCCGGGACGAGGCCACATTGATGGAGGCACATACCCGCTCGGTCGCGGCCATGGCTTCGGGGATGGCCTCGATCAGGGCTCTGTCTCCCTTTGCAATCCCCTTTTCCACCAGCGCGGAGAAGCCGCCGATGAAATCGACATTCACTGATTTGGCCGCGTCATCCAAAGTCTTTGCCACAGATACCATCTCTTCCGCGGAAAAGGGCGCGGCAAATACGGCCGCTGGGCTGATGGCAATCCGCTTGTTGACAACCGGAATGCCGTATTTGTCACCGATCTCGTTGCATAAGGGGACGAGGTTTTGGGCAAGGGCGTCGATCTTGCTGCGGATGTTCTCCTGAAGCCGGGAAAGATCGTGGCTTACGCAGTCGAAGAGGTTCAGCCCCAAGGTGACGGTTCGGACATCCAGGTGCTCGTTTCTGAGCATTTCAATGGTGGAGAGGATTTCTCTTTCACTCAGCATGGTAATAATTCGATCCGATCTTTTCTTTATATTGATGGTGCTGCATCTGTTTCGGGCAAACCTGGCTTTCCTGTCAGGAGACCAGCCACATGGCCCGGCCCGAGAGTTTGTTGACGAGATAGTTGGAGACGCTGCCCATAAAAAAGGACTTGCCGATCCCCCGCCGACCGAAGACGACGGTTCCGTAGCCGCCTTCCTCGGCCTCCTGCACCAGGGCTTTGCCGATGTTCCGGGCTTTGGGAAGCTCTTTGATCCGGATCTGATCCTTTGTGATGCCGGCATCTTTGAACTTTTTATAGGCGTGGACCAGAAAATCCTCCACGCACTTTTTGTCCCCCCGGAGGATCAGATCCTCGATCTCCTTGTCTTCGGTTTCGAAGTCTATGGGGCAGTACTCCTTGATCGAGGGAAGGACATGGACCAGGGTGATCTTTACATCGGGGCTGCCGGCAAAGATGTAGCTGATGTGATCCACGGCCCGCATTCCGCTCTCGGAGCCGTCTGCCGCTAGCATGATGTCGGTGTTGGTCACATCCCCGTCGATCACCCAGAGAGGAATGACCCGGGAGTGCTCGATGAGGCTTCCGGTGACGCTGCCGGAAAAAAGTTCCTGCATCCGGGAGATGCCCCTTCGACCCACCGCGATCGCGTCGAAGCGCTTCTCTTCCGCGTGGACCAGGATATCCTTGGCCAGGCCGATCTTCTTGGGCAGGGTCTGAATTTCGATGCAGTTTTCGGCCAGGCCCTTTTCGCACATGGAGGTTTTATGCCTTGTCAGGCAGTCGGTCGCGCTTTCGGCATTCCGCTGCCGGATCTTCTCGAGGGCGAGTCTGGCATTGATATCCTTTTTGGCCTCGTCCACCATGAAGCCTGAGACATCGGGCTGCACCATCAAAAGGGTGCAGGAGAAGTCTTTGATAAGAGACGAAATTCGGAGCAGATACTGGACTGCATGCTTTGAATGCAGGGAATCGTCGAGTGCTGCAAGGATATTTTTTTTCATGATGTGGTCTCCTTTAACGTCAGAAAAAGGACAAAGGGACAAAAAGGACATTAAACGACCTAAAGGACTGATTGACGCCCAAATGACCGATGGACGTCCGAATGACCGATGGACATCCGATGATATTCTTCTTTGTTGTAGAGCATTCGGGGTCAAAAGGCAACCGGTTATGGAAAACGGCCTCAGATCCGGTTCATGGCCTCGAAGATGTGCCGGTGCTGGATGCTTATCTCCAGGTCTAATTCTTCGGCCTTCTTCCGAAGATCGGCATATAGGCCGGCCGGGTCTCCGCTGCGGGGCAAATCCACCTCGTAGATCATGATGTTCCGGTTCGGGTCATCTCCGCCCTTGAAGACGGCCTGGAGGTTGGTCACATTGGCTCCGTATCGCGCGATAATCTCCGTAATCCTGGATACCAGCCCCTTTCGATCCGGCCCCCGGGTGGTGATGATGACCGGTTCGGCATCTGAAAAGACCGGGTCGGGCTCGGCCGGTTCCAGGTCATTGACAAAGATGTGCTGCCCCAAAGGGGAAAGCCCCCGGGCCAGCTCCTCTTCCAGGAGTCGGGCCGACAGATCTTCAGGAGCCGTCGCGATGAAGATGCCGGAAAACTGCAGTTGCAGGATGGTCTGGCTTACGTTTTCAAGGTTGCACTCCCGATCGAAGAGAATCCGTGAGACCGACGCGATGATGCCGGGACGATCCCGCCCCACTACCGAGACGATTACCTTCTTCATGATGCAAAATCTCCCTTTCCTTCGAAACCCTTTCCTTCAAAACCATAGAGGATCGACGGATCTGCCGAGGAAATATCCTTGCAGCCGGTGAGAACCATGGCCTGGATCAGCTCGGTTTTGAGGGTCTCCAGATAGCTGATGACGCCCTCCTTCAGCCCTCCGACCGCGGCCACGGAAAAGGGGCGTCCGATCATGGCCGCGTCCGCGCCCAGCGCGATCATCTTCAGCACATCCCCGCCGGTTCGGACCCCGCCGTCGGCCAATACTGCAATCTGACCGTTGACGGCCTTGGAGACCGCAGGGAGGACTTCCGCGACTCCCGGGGTATGGTCGAGCACCCGGCCCCCGTGGTTGGAGACCACAATGGCGGCCGCGCCGGAATCGACCGCGAGCTTGGCCTGATCCGGCGTCATGATGCCTTTCAGGATGAACTTCAGCGGAGTGTTTTCGATGATCTGCCGGAGTTTCGGCAGCGGCTTCGGCGATACGGGCCTCCCCATGAGACGCAGGGTGACGAGGCCGGCCGCGTCGATGTCCATGCCGGCCATTTCGGTCCCGCTGTTGGCAGCCATCTCCAGCTTCTGGTAGAGTTCCTGCTCCTCCCAGGGCTTGATAAAGGGGATGCCTTTGCCATATAACGTCCGGATCGTTGAAAAGCCGGCCTCGTGAATAAAGGGCGGAACCCCGTCACCGGTGCAGCCGAGGGTCCCTTTTTCCGCACATCCCCCCAGCACGGCCGAAATATACTCCTCCTCTGTGATCCTGCCGCCCATGTTGAAGGAGACCCCGCCGATGGGCGCGGCCAGCACTGGAATCTCCAGCAGGTTTCCCATCACCGTGGTTCTGGTGTCCGGCTCGACCGCATCATGGATCAGGCGCATGTTGAACCGGACCCCGGCCAAGGCATCGATATTGGCCCGAAACGATGCCCCCGTGCCTATTCCTCCCATGCCCGGAACCTCTCCGGCGCAGGCTCTTCCATCGCAGACCGGGCAGACCCGGCAGTATCCCTTCATCCGTTCCCTTGCGGTCTTTCGAATCTCTTGCATAATCCTCCTTGCCTCTTTCTCCCTGTCTTCCTGTTAGGGTCTTTGCTTTATCCTTGAATCTTATCCGTTCTCTGTGTTACATAACATAAAATATGAAAAGGATGGTCCTCCTTTTTTTATTACCGGAAAAATCCTACGAAATCAAAAGGAATTCATATGGCAAAAAAGAACATTTCGGAGATCGTGCGGGAAAACAAGACAGTCTTCATCATCATCGCGGTCGCGCTCTTCCTGATCGAGCTGGAGATCTTTGCGGTCGCGGTTATGAAATCAGGAAAGAAATCATGGCTTCAGGTAATCGACGACAATGGAAACGTCATTCATGAGACCAGCGGCAGAAGCCTGAGTGATTTCAACAAATACTATTTCGAAAAGACCTTCGGCCCCTTTGAGAACTATGAGGTGCGGCTCCAGCGGGAGGATGAGCCCTTTCCGTTCCGTGCATGGTTCGTGGCCGCGATCGGGATTCCCCTGGGCATCATTTTGATGTTCGCCTTTACGGTGCGGGCCTATATCTCCCTCTTTTACGGTGAGACCGATGAAACGGAAACCGCCAGAAACGGACCATCGACCGCGGCAGACGACGCGAGCAGTCTGGAGAAGGTGGTCTCCGCTGTCAGCGGCTTCAACATCTTCACCATCGGGTTTCTAATCCTTTTAGGGGTGCTGGCCTACTGGATCATTCCCAATGTGGTCACCTATCTGGGCCAGGTAGGCATGGATACCCTGGTCCGGTACAAATGGGCCTTCATCGGCGGCACAGCCGTAGCCGTGGGAATCTTTGCCTGGATAGTCTATCTTCGGTTTCTGCTGGCCAAAAAGGCGATCGACAGCCAGACCGATATGAACAAATACCGGATTCAACTCGAGTTCAAACACAAGCGGCAACTGGCCCTGGAGCACGCCCAGGAGGAGAAGAACCGGCCCGCCATCGAATGGAACGAAGATGATGTCATCGACGGCGAGGTCAAAGAGGAGACCACGGGATAGCCCTTATCGCTTCGTCCATCTTGTCTATTCCGTCCATCCCGTCCATTTAATAATGATGCAACTGGTCACCACCCACAAAAACACCGACTTCGACGCCCTGGCAACCGCGATCTGCGCAACCCTTCTCTATCCGGGTGCGGTTCCGGTGCTTCCAAAGACCATCAACGCCAATGTCCGGGCCTTTCTGGCCATCCACAAGGATGTCTTCGAGACCCGGACATGGGACGAGATCGACCCGGAATCGGTGAAGCGTCTCATCATCACAGACGCGAACGCCTGGAACCGGCTGGGCCGGATTCGTTCCCTGCAGCCCCGGAAAGATCTGGAGATCATCCTCTGGGACCATCATATGGAGGGCGGAGACATCGAAGCAGACTGGCGGTGTCAGGAGCCGACGGGCGCGGCCATCACCCTGATGGTGCGTGCATTGAAGGAAAACGCGGTCCAACTGACGCCGATCCAGGCAACCCTCTTTCTCGCGGGCTTATACGAAGATACCGGAAGCCTCATGTTTCCGGCCACCACACCCGAAGACGCGTATGCCGCGGCCTGGCTCCTGGAGAACGGCGCGGACCTCAAGATCGTCGGAACCCTGCTCCGGCCCGCCTACGGAGAAAAGCAGAAGGACGTCCTCTTCAAGATGCTGGAGAATGCGGACCGAAAGCGGATCAACGGCTACAGCATCAGCATCAACAAACTCCCGGTGAAGGGCCATGTGGGGGGCCTTTCCCTCGTGGTCAACATGTACCGGCAGATCCTCAACGTCGATGCAGCCTTCGGCATCTTCACCACGCCGGAGGAGCGGTGCATGGTCATCGGCCGCAGCGACAATGTGGGGCTCGATATGGGGGCCGTGATGCGGGGTCTCGGCGGCGGGGGCCATCCGGGCGCGGGCTCCGCGATGCTCAAATCGGTCAATCCCGATGCGGTGGAGGGGATGATCGAAGACCTGCTCTTCGGAAACGGCGGTGCATCGGTGCAGATCAGCGATCTCATGTCCTTTCCGGTCTTCACGGTCGATGCGGGCACACCGATGGATAAAGTGGCTCACCTGCTTAGGGAGAAGGGCTGTACCGGACTTCCGGTGGTGGAAGGGGAAAGGCTTGTGGGAATCGTCTCCCGCCGGGATTTCAAGAAGATCCGGAAGAAAAAGGGGGAAAGGTCCCCGGTCAAGGCATTTATGAGCCGGGATGTGCTCACCATCGAGCCGGGGAAGAGCCCGCTCGCGGCCGCCAGAATTATGGTCAAGCACGATATCGGAAGGCTTCCGGTGGTTGAAGAGGAAAAGATCATCGGGATCGTGACCCGCTCCGACGTGATGACCTACTTCTATGACCTTCTGCCGGCCTGATCCCCCTGCCGAATCCTTTGATTTGTGATCTTCACCCTTAAAAACCGGCTCTTTCTGAAAGATGTTCCGGATGAACTCAAAGAGCGCCTCTTCGAGGCTCTCCGCTTCAAAAACCCCAAATGGCTGGAAAACGAACGGCTGGGCCGGTGGAATAAAGGGGTTCCGGAGGAATTGAGCTTCTGTTTCGAAGGAAAGGACAAAACTCTCATCCTTCCCCGGGGCTATATCCGAAAGCTCATCGATCTCTGCCGGGAGATGGCCGTTTCCTATAGACTGATCGACAGGCGGCGCACGCTTCCGCCGGTCCAATTCTCCTTTACCGGAGAATTGAAGCCCTTTCAGCAGGAGGCCGTGGATACGATCCTGCCCAAGGAGTTCGGGGTCCTCTGCGCCCCAACGGGAAGCGGCAAGACCGTCATGGCGCTCCACACGGTCGCCGAGAGGAAACAGCCGGCCCTGGTGGTGGTGCATACCAAGGCCCTTGCCGATCAGTGGATCGAGCGGATCGAACATTTCATGGGAATACCGGCTGAGGAGGTTGGGCTGGTCGGTTCGGGAAAGTTTGTCATTGGAGAGCGGATCACCGTTGCACTGATCCAGACGCTCTACAAGACAGCGGAAAAGGTCGCCCCTTCCGTCGGCTATCTAATCGTGGACGAGTGCCACCGGATCCCGAGCCGGACATTTACTGAGGCGGTTTCCGCGTTTGATTCAAAGTATATGCTGGGCCTTTCAGCTACCCCTTGGCGCAGGGACAAGCTCTCCAGGCTTATCTACTGGCACATGGGAACCTTCACCCATGAAGTCGAGGCCGACGCGCTGCGGGAGGAGGGGCATATTCTCCAGGCCGAAGTGATCTTCCGGAAGACCGATTTCGTCCCTTATCATGATCCGGTTCGGGAGTACAGCAAGATGCTTTCGGAGCTGATTGCCGATGATGGAAGGAATCGGCTGATTGCTTCAGATGTGGCCGCGGCCGCAGCGGAAAATGAGGGCGCGATTTTAATCCTTTCGGATCGGAAAAAACATTGTGAGATTCTACAGGCCCTGATCAATTTCAAATATAAACTCGGAGCCAAACTGCTGACCGGGGAGATCCCCCAGGTCCGCCGGCGGGAAGTGATCGAGGCCCTGAACAGCGGTGAGGTTCGAATCGTCATTGCAACGGGCCAATTGATCGGGGAAGGATTCGACTGCAAAAACCTTTCGATGCTCTTCATCGCGACGCCCATCCGGTTCGGGGGCCGGGTGATCCAGTACCTCGGCAGAATCCTGCGGCCCTCGCCAGGCAAAAGCCATCCCAAAGTCTACGACTATGTGGATGTCCGGGTGGGGCCGTTGACCGCTGCCGCACGCTCCCGGTGGAGGACCTACGGAAAGACGAAATCCCTCCGCTCCCTTGTCTGAAGCTTCGACCCTTGCCTGAATCTTAAATTGGTTCCGCAGTTTTTTTCCGGTTGTTCCCTATTATTTTGGGCTCTTCTGATGCAGTACTTTATCCGGCCCTGATTCCACCCCGCTTTTTTAACCTATTCAACAAGAAAAAACCGTGTATTCTTGCCGTTGAGGACCACCCATAGTTCCGCATCCTGCATCGCTGAGGGACATCCGGGGACCGCAGAGGGACTTGAGCAGCAGTGAACCGGGCAGATTGATTCCAGCATCACCTTTAAAAACGGGATCGGGTCCATGCCTACGGCATCGCAGAATCCGGCCCAGCTCTCCGCATCATTCCAGGTAAAATCACCAATTTTTTCAAACACATCACTGATACATGAATGTTGTTCGCTCGTCGCCATTTTGTACCTCCTCCGGGAGTTGGAAACCATTTTTAAAAATTATTATCATGGGGAGAAAAGTATGGCAAGGTATATTTTTCACTTGAAATTTGCATTTTTACTTCAACTAGCGTATAGAGAGAATGAGAAAGAGAAGTAAAATAATAAGCAGAGGCATTATCGTTAACTTCCTGCCATGTGAGGTAAAAATGAATGAAACGGATCTTTTTATGAAAACTTTTTCGGGCGGTTTGAAGGCGGTCTCAAAGGGGATCTACTCTTTTGCCGAAATGCTCGACAAAATGAAGGAGACCCCGGAGAAGGAAGCCGAAGAGGAGGCCCAAGCGCCTGAAGAGGTTTTTCCGGAAATGCCGGAAGTATTTGAGGATGCAGCAGAAGAAGAAGCAGCGCCGCAGGTGAAAAGACCCGTCGGAAGGCCGAGAAAGAAACCAGGCCAGGAAAAGAAGAAAAAGTCGGCCATCGACAAGGTCTATGGGGTGATCAAAAGGGCCAAAGCGGACGGGATCAGCCTTGATGAGATAAGCAAAAAAACGGGCTTTGACAAGGCAAAGATCAACAACATCATCTTCCGGCTGAAGGATCAGAAGAAGGTCGTTGCCGTAAAGCGGGGGACCTACCGGAAGACGACAAGGGAAGAGGTGAAGAAGATGGAGGCCGAGGAGGCGCTGGCGGGAAATCTGCCGGTTTCGGAAACCGAAGCGGTCGAAATCGGCGAGGGGCCTGAAATGGCCCAATCGGAAGAGGAGATCGAGCCGCCGGCCGTCGAGCCGGAGATCGAGCCCGAGGAGGCCAAAGAGGAGTAGGCAAAACGCTCCTCGATGAAAGCAAGCCATGACGATTCGATTGATCGCGATGGATCTCTACCGCCTCATCCGGGAGGTGGAGGCGCTGGAAAAGAAGTTCGAGGACGCGCCCTATGACCGGAAGGAGAAGTTTAAGTTCGAGCTGATCAAATTAAGGGCCGAGCGGGATCGGCTTCGGCGGATGTTGGAAGGGAACAAGGGATAAAAAAAGAATAACCCAGGTGGGGACACCGCGGTGTCCCCACTTCCGGGGCGACCCACATTTGACTGTCCGGATCTAGGGCCGCAGTCGATGGCCGGACAGCGAAGGGGGCCTCTGTGCGAATAGCCGGCATAGCACTGCCCCTTCTTTGGTTTACACTATAACCCCTCTTGCCCGGTTTGGCAAGAGGGGGATTGCATTTTAACGAACCAGCCCCCGCTCCCCGAGGTTGCCGTACCGGTGATAGCTGTTGGAGATGGCCTGCTCCTGGATGTAGTGGAGCAGCTCGATCCGGCCCTCCATCATCACCGGGGTGCGGGCGATGTAAAATCCGGTCTTTGCGGCCGCCTCGAAGACCTTCATGGGAACCCGGTCGGCCGCAGCATACCGGAACCGCTGTGCCTTGGGCATCATCTTGATCAGCTCGTCGTCCGCGGCCCGGGAGATGGGCAGGTCCGGCATGAACCGCTTGCCCTCTTCACCTTCGAGAAACCCCACCACCTCGTTGTTCAGACCCGGCGGGATGCTCACGTTAAGGATGCATCCTGCGATCCTTGCCGCGGCAATTCTCGCCAGAACCTCGAACAGGGTATCATCCGGATGCACCCGTACCACCACGGTTCCCACCGGCAGATACCGGAAGAGGTTGTCCTGCCCCCGGATGTTGAAGTAGTCCTTCTCGACGGAGAACTCATCCTCGTAATGGTAGAGGTAGCTCAGGATCGCTCGGATGGTCTTGTTGATCTCGGGCGCGATCCCGGCCATCTCCCCCCAGTCGATCTTTTTGCGCCAGTGGTGCGCCACTTCCAGAAGCCGGTAATCCTTTTTAATGGCCCCCACGGCCGGATATCCGGTCTCCTCGTAATCCATGAACTGGAAGACATAGTTGGGGCTGCCGGCCTTGATCCCGGCCCCGAGCGCGGATTTGCCCATGCCGCCGAAGGGCTGGCGCAGCACCACCGCGCCGGTGGTCCCCCGGTTGATGTAGAGGTTGCCGGACTTGATCCCGGCCTTCCATCGGGCCTGCTCTCTTCGGTCCAGACTCTCCAGCCCCGAGGTGAGGCCGTAGCCGGTCATGTTGACAAGCTCGATCGCGTGGTCGAGGTTATCGGCCTTCATCACGCCGAGCAGGGGGCCGAAGAACTCGGTCATGTGGGTGTAGGAGCCGGGCGTCACGTCCCATTTGATCCCCGGGGTCCATAGATAGGGATTGTCGTCGACTATCTTCGGCTTCAGTGCCCAGGTCTCTCCGGGCTCCAGAGTGGTAAGAGCCCTTAAAAGATCATCCTTTGGGGGCTGGATCATCGGGGCCATCTTGTTCTTGAAGTTCCAGGACGATCCCACCGGATAGCTCTTTGCCGCATCCACGAGCTGCCGCTTGAAGTTCTCGTCTTTGAAGACCGCAGGCTCTAAAATCAGCAGTGAGGTGGCCGAACATTTCTGTCCGCAGTTGCTGAAGGCCGAGTGGAGGACGTTTTTGATAGCCTGATCCCGATCCCCCATTTCGGTCACGATGGTGGCGTTCTTGCCGCCTGTCTCGGCTGCGAGGTAGGCATCGGGCCGCTGTTTTAAAATCGACATCCCCGTATCGGTCCCGCCGGTGAGGATGATGTAGTCAACATCAGGATGCTCGGTCAATCTCTTTCCGGTGGTGGCCCCGGAGCAGGGGAGAAACTGGATGGTGTTTTTGGAGACCCCGCCCCGCCAGATCGCTTTGCATATCTCCCAGCCGACCAGAATGGCCGAAGAAGCCGGTTTGAAGATCACGGTGTTGCCGGCCGCAAGAGATGCGATCATCCCGCCCGTGGGGATGGCCACGGGAAAGTTCCAGGGGGAGATCACCAGCCCGACCCCCTTGGGGGAGGCTTTGATGCTCTCAAAGCCGTTGATGAATTTCTCCGCGGTCCACGGGTAGAACTCGGTGAAATCGACGGCCTCGGAGACCTCGGGGTCCGTTTCGGTGAAGACCTTTCCGGTGTTGGCCGATGCCGCGCCGTTCAGATCCCCCCGGGCCTTCCGAAGCTCCATTGCCACATCGGCCAGGATCTTCCACCGCTCCTCATGGCTCTTCCGGCGCCATCCGTCCGGGTCCGCTTTTGCCGCGGCCACGGCCTTTTCCGCGTCCTCGTCATTTGCCAGCGCATATTTTGCGGTCAATACATTTTCGTGATACTGGTTCGGGTCGATATAATCCCGCTGATCTCTTTCCGCAAAAATTTCTTCCCCGGCCACGACAATGGGAACCTCGATGGGCGTATCCCCCGGATTCTTCTTCCACTTCTCTCGAATCCGTTGGGCCCACTTCCGGTTTGCGCCCAGGGACCAGTCGGTGTCGGGCTCGTTCAGGAACTGCCGGCTGTAATAGGGGCTGACCTCCTCCGGAAAGGTCTCGGTGTTTCGATCCTGAACCCGGTTGGGGCCGATCTTGGCCTTCTCCTTCTGATGGCAGGAG
>JAABSP010000117.1 GCA_011390345.1 Desulfobacteraceae bacterium | reverse complement strand
GGGCGGGCAGTACCGGCGGAATATGTAAGGCGGTTTTCCGGTGAAAACGAAACAGTATCCTATAAGGAGATAACGATATGAAAGAAGCAGTGATCGTCAGTGCGGTGAGAACGCCGCTGGGAAGCTTTAACGGGACCCTGGCCGGGATCGGCGCAACCGATCTGGGCGGAAAGGTGATCGCGGCCGCGGTGGAGCGGGCCGCCATCGACGGCAAGGAGGTAAATGAGGTGATCATGGGCCAAGTCCTCCCGTGCGGCTACGGACAGAATCCGGCCAAGCAGGCAGCGGTCAAGGCCGGTCTGCCCTGGGAGGCCGAGTGCATCACCGTAAACAAAGTCTGCGGATCTTCGCTCAAGGCCGTGATGCTGGCCGCGCAGGCAATTCAACTGGGCGATGCCGAGGTGGTGGTGGCCGGCGGGATGGAGAACATGTCCATGGCCCCCTACTACCTGGAAAATGCTCGGTTCGGCTACCGGATGGGCCCCGGAACGATGCAGGATCACATGATCCACGACGGCCTCTGGGACATAGTCAACGACTTTCACATGGGGATGTCCAACGAACTCTGCTCTGAAAAGTACAACGTCACCCGGGAGGATCAGGACCGGTACGCGGCCGAATCCTACCGCAGGGCCGTGGAGGCCATCAACACCGAGAAGTTCAAAAAGGAGATCCTGCCGGTCGAGATCCCCCAGCGGAAGGGCGGCGCGCTCATCTTCAACACCGACGAATGCGCGCGGGAGACCTCCTATGAGGCCATGGCCAAGATGAAGCCGGCATTCAAATCGGACGGCGTGGGCACGGCCGGAAACGCCTCCATCATCTCCGACGGCGGGTCTGCGGTTGTTGTCATGTCCCGGGAGAAGGCCGAGGCGCTTAATTGCAAGATCCTGGCGACCATCGGCGCGCAGGCCTCCTACGGGATCGACATGAAATATGTGCTGGTCGCGCCCATCTGGGCCGTTCCCAAGTGTCTGGAGAAAGAGGGGATCACCAAAGAGGATGTGGATCTGTACGAGATCAACGAGGCCTTTTCCGGCTCTACGGTTGCGATCTTAAAAGAGCTGGAGCTGGATGCAAACAAGGTCAACGTCAACGGCGGCTCTGTGGCCTTGGGCCATCCCATCGGCGCATCGGGCTGCAGGCTGCTGGTGACGCTGCTCCATGAGATGATCCGGCAGGACAGAAAGACGGGCCTGGCCTCATTGTGCCTCGGCGGCGGCGAGGCTGTTGCAATGATCGTCAAACGATAAAAGATCAAGATCGATAAAGATTCAAAAATTATAAGGAGAAGCGTAATGGAGATCAAAACCTTCGGCGTTATCGGCGCCGGCCAGATGGGCAACGGCATCGCACAGGTGGCCTCGATGAGCGGTCTGAATGTTATCATGAACGACATCAAAGAGGAGTTTGTCCAGCGGGGCATGGACAACATCACAAAACTCCTCACAAAGGCCGTGGACAAGGGAAAGCTGTCGGCAGAAGAGAAAGATGGGACATTAGGCCGCATCCGCACCAGCACCGACATCGAGGATATGGCCGACGCGGACTTCGTGGTCGAGGCCGCGGTGGAAAGAGAGGATCTTAAATTCAAGATATTCCGGGATCTGGACGGGATATGCAAGCCCGATGTGATCCTTTCGACCAACACCTCCTCCATCCCCATCGGCCGGATAGCGGCCCAGACAAAGCGGCCCGAAAAGGTGATCGGCATGCACTTCATGAACCCGGTCCCGGTGATGAAGCTCGTGGAGGTGATCCGGGGGATCGCGACTGCGGACGAGACCTTCAAGACCACATGGGAGCTGTCGGAGAAGTTCGGCAAGACCCCGGCCGAGGCCAACGACTACCCCGGATTCATCGCCAACAGAATCCTGATGCCGATGATCAACGAGGCCGTCTTCTGCCTCTACCAGAGCGTGGGAACCTCTGAGGACATCGACACGGTGATGAAGCTCGGGATGAACCATCCCATGGGGCCTCTGGCGCTGGCCGATCTCATCGGGCTGGATACCTGTCTGGCCATCATGGAGACCCTGTATGCCGGGTTCAAGGATTCCAAATACAGACCCTGCCCCCTGCTGCGGCGTTATGTCGAGGCCGGATGGCTCGGCAGAAAGACGGGCAAGGGTTTCTACGAATATAAATAGTAAGGAGTGGGAGATGGCAGCCAAAAAGAGCGGAACCACCGATTCCGTGGGAAAGCGGATCAAGAAGATTCGGATAGACAAGAAGATGACCTTGGAGCAGATGGCCAACGAGACGGGCCACGCGGTGGAATACCTGAAGGATATCGAGGCCGGAAAGATCATGCCGCCTGTGGGCGCGCTGCTGCAGATCTCCCGGGCCCTGCAGATCGACTCGGGATTCTTTCTGAAAGAGCAGGAGAACGCGATGCAGGACCGGATAACGCAGTACTCCAAGCGTGCGGACAACTACGCGTATGAGATTCTGACCCCGGGCGCTGAGAACAAGCACCTGAAGGCCTTCCGGGTCAACATCGAACCGATGGAGGCCCATGAGGGCGTCGGATACCAGCACGAAGGAGAGGAGTTCAACTATGTGCTTTCCGGAACCGTGGAAGTAGTGGTCGGGGATCATGTGAATCGGCTGACGGCCGGGGACTCTCTCCACTTCAATTCCGGGATCAGGCACCAGTTGAAGAACGTGGGCGACAAGACCGCGGAACTGATCGTCGTCATCTACGGACCGTAAAGGAGGATCGATGTTTTTCAAACTGACCGATGAACAACTGATGATCCAGAGCATGGTCCGGGAGTTCTCCCGCAAGGTGGTGGCCGCGACCGCTGCCGAACGGGACAAGACCAAGGAGTTTCCCGCGGAAAACCTGAAGCAGATGGGCGAACTCGGGCTCATGGGGATGATGGTTCCCACGGAGTTCGGCGGCGAGGGCGCGGATACGGTCAGCTATGTGCTGGCCCTGTCGGAGATCGCCTATTCCTGCGCATCGACCGCGGTGGTGATGTCGGTGCATAACTCCATTGTCTGCGAGAGCATCACCAAGTTCGGGAGCCAAGAGCTGAAAAAGCGGTTTCTGCCCCGGCTGACCGAGGCCGAGATCATCGGGGCATTTGCCCTGACAGAGCCCCATGCCGGGTCCGATCCGTCCGCGCAGATCACCACGGCGGTAAAAGACGGGGATCATTATGTGATCAACGGAACCAAACGGTTCATCACGACCGGGAAAAACTGCGGACTGGTGATCGTGACCGCGAAGACCGACGAGGCGGCCGGCCACAAGGGGATCAGCGCCTTTATCGTGGAGCAGGGAACCCCGGGGCTGAAGGTGGGCCATGTGGAAGACAAGATGGGGCTTCGGGCCTCTGACACCACGGACCTGATCTTTGAGGACTGCCGGGTTCCGGCAAAGAATATGCTGGGCAAAGAGGGCCAGGGCTTCAAGATCGCGATGACGGGCCTGGACGGCGGCCGGATCGGGATTGCGGCCCAGTCGGTCGGGGTGGCCCAGGCCGCGCTCGATGCCGCGGTGAAGTATGTTAAGGGAAGGGACCAGTTCGGGCAGAAGATCTCAAAGTTTCAGGGGCTGCGCTGGATCGTCGCGGATATGGCCACCGAGCTGGAGGCCGCAAAGCAGCTCATGTTTTCGGCTGCTGCCATGAAGGACCGCGGGGAGAAATATACCCAGCAGGCCTCCATGGCCAAGCTCTTTGCTTCGGAGATGGTCAACCGGATTACCGGAAAGGCGCTGCAACTTCACGGCGGATACGGCTTTACGGCTGATTATCCGGTGGAGCGCTTCTATCGGGATGCGCGGGTTTTTACCATCTATGAAGGGACCTCGGAGATTCAAAGGATCGTTATTTCAAACAACATTTTAAAGGACAAACGAAAGCCCTGAAGAAGAGCGGTTTCTTTTAAGGCAAAAAAAGGACAAAAGACCCAAAGGACATAAAAGACATAAAGGACGGCAGGAAAAAGCAAGAAGAAGCAGTAAGAAGAAGAGCCGTTTCTTTTAAGACAAAAAAAGGACAAAAGACCTTTTCCCCCTGAGGTCCATTTGGTCCTTTGCCGGTCCTTTATGTCCTTTTTGTCTTTTGGGTCCTTGTCCTTTGTCCATTCTGTCCATTCTATCCATCAAACCGTTAACCCAGCACCCCTTTACCATTAACACCCATTAACACCAGAGCAACACCCACCCACCGCACCCCATTCCCCCTTTTTTCATCAAAAAATCCAACCCAATCAACCCCTTACCCTAAAAAAACAATTCCTCCTTCCACACTGGCACACCCATTGCATTCCATATGGCCAAAGTAAAAAAACCCGTTCTCAAAGAGAACCCCTAACAGACCCTGGAAGGAGAAAACGGTGAAAAACAATCAGGTAAAACAAAGCCGCCGGCCGAACCGCCCGGCCATCCTCCCTTTAATGGTGCCCTTGATGGGCCTCCTTCTCCTCTCTCTTTTCCTCATTGCCCCGCACCCAGCAGCGGCCGCAGACGAGGTGGATGACCTCAAAGAGCAGCTCCGACAGCTCAACGACCAGATGCAGTCGGTTCAGAAGAAGCTCGAGGAGATGGAGAAGAAATCAACCGAAAAGGAAGATGACCTGGAGTACATGAACGAGCGCCTCGACAAGGCCGCGTTCCACGCCGCGACCGACAAGGTCGCCCTGGGCGTAGAGCTGCGCACCGAGGCCCAGTCGATCCACTATGAGAACATGCTGGCCGCACCCCCGGCCCTCATGGGCGGCTTCTTCTCGCCCCCCGCGGCCGGCGGCTTCAACGGCGCCACCCGGGCCCAGATCCAGCAGGGCATGGCCCAGATGGCCAAAAACAACATGATCCCACCCCCGGCCGAGGCCGACGTGGACAACGACATCATCTACACCAACCGGTTCCGCCTCAACCTCAGCTCCAAGCTCAACGATCAGCTCAGCTTCGGGGGCCGCCTGGCCGCATACAAGGTCTTCGGCGACAGCACCGAAGTCAAGTTCAACCGCGGAGCACTCGGCGACGTCACCTTTGACGGCAACACCGCAAGCCTCCCCCACGGCGACACCCTGCGGGTGGAAAGAGCCTTTTTCAATTTCAGCAAAGACCTCGGCAGCGTCCCCATTAGCTTCTCCCTGGGCCGCAGACCCTCCACCGAAGGCGCTCCCATGGAGTACCGCAACTTCAGCACCGAAAGCGGATCACCCCTGGCCAGCATCATCAACTGGCAGTTCGACGGCGCATCCCTCAACTTCGGCCTGGAAGACGTCACGTCCGTTCCCGGCGCCACCTTCAAACTCTGCTACGGCGTCGGCTTCGAGGGAGACTGGGGCAACAGCTACTCCCTGAGCGTCAATCAGGCTGAGGTGGATGACGTTCATCTCTTCGGCGTCATCTCCAATCTCTATGACAACGGCCTCACCAATCTCCGGTTCAGCTATGCCCATGCATGGGATGTCACCGACGGCTTTGCAGGTCTCACCGTGATGCCCTTCATCGTCTCCAAGGCCGACATGGACATGAACGGGGAGCCCGAATACTATTTCGAGCCCAACTCGGGCGGCTTCATCAGCCGGATGGAGCCCTCCACCAACATCGGGGACTGGGATGCGGCCACCCTGCTGCTCCGCCACAACTTCATCGAGCAGTTCGATAAAGACATCGATTTCTTCCTCTCCACCTCCTGGAGCCATACCAGCCCCTCCCAGGTCTCCAAGAATCCCTTCTACGAGATGATGGGGCAGGGCCTGCTCAGCTCCAACGGGGACCTGGAGGACCGGGACGGCTACAGCCTTTACGCCGGCGCTATCTTCCCCATGCCCTACGACGCCCGGTTCGGCCTCGAGTACAACTACGGCTCCAAATACTGGTTCAACTTCACGGGCGCAGAGGACTCGCTGGTGGGCAGCAAGCTCGCGGTCCGGGGCCATGTCTTCGAGGGATACTACCACCAGCCGGTCTTTGGCAAGAACTTCTTCTTCACCCTTGGGGGCCAGTACTACGACTATGAATACACCGGCAGCGGAAACCCCCTGGGCGAGCCGGTGAAGATTTCCGAAGCGACAGCATTTGACGCTTTCAACGGCATCGTGGACAAGGTCTGGCTCGGATACCTTTCCGCAACAGTACGTTTTTAAGGAAAAATCAAGCCATGCAGAATAGAACGACAATGAATAGCCTCAACCCCTTAAACCATAAAGACCCAAAAGGAGAAACCATCATGCGTAAACTGATCCTGATCATCGTCGCCGCCCTTTTTGCCATCGTATCCGTGGCCCCAGCATTCGCCTTTGAAAAAGGCAACGAACGCAAGGGCAAATACACCTACCGCAAAGTTTACCAGGCCTGCAACGATCGGGGCGCGATCGAGTCCGCGAAGCCGGCCGTCAATCCGGACGATAAGACCCAGTCCCAGTGGACCCGGATCTTCGAGAAGAGCGATTTTGCCGGGACCTTCGGCTGTGAGGAGGAGTGGAAAGCCCTTTCCCAGGATGACCTGGCCGACATCTACGCCTATCTCCACGACCATGCCGCAGACTCACCCTCTCCGGCCAAGTGCAAATAGGCCATATTCCTCTGCCCGCGGCGCGGGGCTCTGATTCGACAGAAGAGACCCCGCGCCTTCTCCATTTCATCGCCCCGACACCCGCGGCGAGTCAATGACGGGAGGCAAACCACCCATGAAGAATGAAAAACAATTCAAAAAAAGGCTCTTTGCCGGCCTGCTGGCCCTCTGCCTGATCGGTGCGGCCTTCTCGGTCTACGCGGAAAAGGCCCCGGACGCGCCAGGCCTGGAGATGGCCCGACAGGCGCAGCAGGGAATGGCCGCAAATTGGACCACCGCAGATCATTCCACCTTCCAACCGCTCAAGAAGAAATTCGCCACCGGAGAGGAGATCACCGAGGCCTGCATCTCCTGCCACTCCGAGGCCGATGAACAGGTTCACAAAACCCTTCACTGGACATGGCTCGATCCCGCGTCAAACCCGGAGTATCCCAAGGGAAAGGCCGGATATTCCGTGAACAACTTCTGCATTTCAGCCAATGCCATGAAGGACAAGAAGTGTTCGACCTGTCATGTGGGATGGAACGGCAAGGAGGAGAAGGTCAACTGCCTCACCTGCCACGGACAGGAGAAGTTCAACTTCACCGAGGCCTTTGCCGATCTCAAATACTTCGCAGAATCCGGGGATGAGGACGCAGAGATGATCATGTCCGATATCCAGGAGGGGATCGCGGGTGCCGCACAGAAGGTGGGCCTTCCCACCCGGGACAACTGCGGCGCATGCCACTTCTACGGCGGCGGCGGTGATGGCGTCAAGCACGGGGATCTTGACAGCTCCCTGAGCAGCCCGGACAAGGCTCTGGATGTCCACATGGGCGTGGATGGCCAGAACTTCCAGTGTACCCGGTGTCATACCACCCGAAACCATCAGATCGCCGGCCGGGTCTACGGAACCCCGGCCGCAACGGACCGGAAAAGCCTCATCGAAGATGATCTCATGGGCAAGATAATGTGCGAATCCTGCCACACAGCGCAACCCCACAAGGCCGATGAGAAGCTCAATGATCATACCGACAAGGTGGCCTGCCAGAGCTGCCACATCCCGGCATTTGCCCGAAAGCTGCCCACCAAGATGTGGTGGGACTGGTCCAAGGCCGGAAAGCTCAAGGATGGAAAGCCCTACACCGTAGAGGGCCCATTGGGCAAAGAGGAGTACATGAGCATCAAGGGCGAGATGAAGTGGGCCAAGGATGTGGTTCCGGAATATCTCTGGTACAACGGCAGCCTCAAGACCGTAACGGCCGCGGAGAAGATCGACCCGAAAAAGCCCGTCAGGGTGGCCTGGCCCGTGGGAAGCGCGGATGATCCGGATGCCAGAATTTACCCCTTCAAGATTCACAAGGGAAAACAGCCCTACGACCCCGAAAACCGGGCTCTGCTGGCCCCCCTGCTGTCGGGCCCCTATGGATACTGGACCACCTTCGACTGGCAGAGCGCATTCGTCCTCGGTGCAGAGGCGCTGGAGCTGCCCTACAGCGGCAAGTACGACTTCGTCAGATCTGACTATGTCTTTCCTACCACCCATATGGTGGCCCCAAGGGAAGAGGCCCTCTCCTGTGAAGCGTGCCACGCCAGAGAAGGCCGGCTGGCCCAACTGAGCGGCTTCTACATGCCGGGCCGGGACCGCTTCCAGTTGCTGGACATCGCGGGATGGCTCCTGATCTTCGGCACCCTCGGCGGCGTCACCCTGCACGCTTTGGGCCGATACGTCTTCCGGAAAAACGGAAAAAAGAAGTAAAAGGCAGCACAAAACCCCTTTCCCAAAAAAAAGCCCCGGCCCCTCAATTTTTTGAAGGTTCCCGGGGCCATTTCCAATCCTCCGGCCCGGCCTGTCCGGTCTTTTATGTCCTTTTTGTCTTTTGGGTCTTTTTGGTACCTGAAAATGGCCTCATCCCATGCGCACCTCCACTTCATACTGCCGGTCTTCATCCAGAAGCGGGATATATTTTTGGGGCAGCACCTCGTTGTCAAGCCGGATCTCCTTTACGCCCACATTGACACCCTCCGGATTGATGACATGGATATGGTAAACAGTCTGCCCATACCGATAGTCGATGGAGAACTCCCCCCAAGCCTTGGGAATGGAAGGAAAGATCCGCAGCCGGTCTCCCTCCCGGCGCAGCCCCAGAATCGCCTCCAGCCCCAAGCGGTACATCCATCCGCCGGAGCCGGTATACCATGTCCATCCGCCCCGGCCCACATGGGGCTCGATTCCGTAAACATCTGCCGCGATCACATATGGCTCCACCTGATACTGCCGGACATTTTCCCGCGTATCCCCGTGGCCGATCGGGTTGAGCATCCGGAAGAGCTGGTGTGCCTGATCCCCCTGTCCCAGTTGTGCCAGTGCCCAGACCGTCCATGTTGCCGCGTGGGTGTACTGGCCCCCGTTTTCCCGGATGCCGGGAGGATACCCCTTGATATAGCCGGGGTCCCGGGATGTCTTGTCAAAGGGCGGGGTGAAGAGTTTTATCAGTTGATCTTCCTGTTTCACGAGCTGTTCTGTCACCGCATTCATGGCCTGGGCCGCGCGGGAGGGATCGCCCGCGCCTGAAAGCACTGCCCAGGACTGGGCGATCGCGTCGATTCGGCACTCTTCGGAACCGGATGATCCCAAGGGTGTTCCGTCGTCGTAGAAGCCCCGCAGGTACCAGTTCCCATCCCATCCTGATTCCTCCAGGCTCTGGCGCATCGCTTGCGCATCTTGAAGGAAATCTTCTGCATCCTCTTCTCGATTCATGTTCCGGCTGACCTCGGAAAAATCGGTCAGCACCGCATGGAGAAACCATCCGAGCCATACGCTTTCCCCTTTCCCCTCGATCCCCACCCGGTTCATACCGTCGTTCCAGTCTCCCCCACCGATGAGCGGCATGCCGTGGGAGCCCCGGGTTGCGCCTTTGCGGATCGCGCGGCGGCAGTGCTCGTAGAGGGAAAATCTCTCTTTGGTCACATCATACTGGCCGTACCGCTCCTCCTCTTCGGCCTCCAGAGGCTTTCCCCGGAGAAAGGGGACCTCTTCAGACAGAATCGAAAGGTCCCCGGTGGTCTCCGCATATTTTGCGGTCACATAGGGGAGCCAGAGAAGATCGTCCGAGATCCGGGTACGAACGCCCCGGCCCGAGGGCGGATGCCACCAGTGGAGCACATCCCCCTCCTCGAACTGGTGACGTGCTGCGCGCAGGATATGCTCCCGCGCGAGATCGGGCCGTTGAAGGAGGATCGCCATTACATCCTGGAGCTGATCCCGGAACCCGAACGCGCCGCTCGACTGGTACAGGGCAGAGCGACCCCATATGCGGCAGGAGAGGTTCTGGTAGACCAGCCACCGGTTCAGCAGGATATCCATAGCCGCATCCGGGGTTCGGACCGTAACCGCACCCAGTACTTCATCCCATAAGGCTGTCGCGGCCTTTAATGCTTCATCGATCCGTTCCGGGACCTGATAGTCCCGCACCAGTCTCTCTGCATCCGCGCGGTCTGCTCCCTGTCCCAGCAGAAAGCTCACCTCTTCGACACCGCCCGGGAGCAGGTTGATGTGGATTTGGACTGCGGCACACGGATCGACTCCTGCATGGGTGGTGTTCCCCAGACCGATCCGCTCCAGGGCTGCGGGTCTGTTCCGGCTTCCCATCCGCCCCAGAAATTCCTCGCGGCTCGCGGTGAGGCCGTGAAGCTTCCGGTCTGCGGATAGAAACGCGACCCGTTCCCCGAATTCTGTGTTGTAGGGGTTGCGTGCAAACAGGGCCTGGGCCTCTTCCGCATACTCTGACAGGATGAAAGGCCCCATGACCTCCCGGTCAGGCCCCAGAACCCATTCCGCATAATAGGTGGCCGTGATCCGCCGGGGATGGTTTCCGGTGTTCTCCAGGCGAAGCCGGATGATCTTGACCGGGTCTTGCGGGGGCACAAAGAGGCACATCTCCTGCAGAAGGCCGCGGCTCTGATGTTTGAAGATGGTGTATCCCGCGCCGTGCCGTATCTGATATGGTTCGGATGCCCCGGCCGGCAGGGGGGTTGGAGACCAGATCTCGGCCGTCTCCTCGTCCCGCAGATAGAGGGCCTCTCCCGGCGGATCCGAGACCGGATCATTCCCCCACGGGGTGAGCCGGTTCTCGCCGCTGTTGATGGCCCAGGTGCTGCCGCTTCCGCTTTCAGAGACCAGAAAGCCGAAATCAGGATTTGCGATCACGTTGATCCAGGGGGCAGGGGTGCTCTCCCCCGGATCGAGATGGATAAGATACTCCCGGCCGTCCGGGGTGAAGCCTCCCAGGCCGTTGTCGAACCGGAGATTATCGGGCCGTAGGAGGGGCGCCGCGGGTTCGGGCATCGGGCCCTGTGCCGGATGAAAGGTCGGCAGCGGATTCGGCTCTCTTGTACCGCCGGCCAGTTGCTCGTCCAGAGTTCCCTTTTCCCCGTCCAGCACGACCCGGGCAGAGGTCTGGAGAAGGATCTGTTCCGCCTCCCCCATCTGATCCCAGCGCAGCAGAAAGATCCCTCCGCGGCGGTTGAGCCATCCTTCGCTGCTGGTGCGGGTCAGCAGCCGGTGGATCTGCCCCTGGATCTCCTGGGAATAGCCGGTCTCCTTCAGGTTCAGGATGACCAGGTCGATCTTGAGGTTCCGGTTGCGCCAGTAGGTGTGAGCCTTCAGCACCTGATGGATCAGGGAGATATCCTCTTCGTTGCCGATCCGGACCAGCAGAATCGGGTAATCCCCCGAGATCGCGTATGGCCAAAGTCCGGGCTGCCCCAGAGTATTGGCCGACAGGATTCCGGGATCGGCCCGGAACGCGGGATGAGGGTAGAGCAGCGGCGAAAGCAGCTTCTGAAAGGAGGATAGATCGGTGCTCTCCAGCTCCAGTTGCCGCAGTTCTATCCGACTCTGGGACCCGGCCTCCTCAAATGCCCGGTCTATTGCAGCCCATGACTGATACCTTTCCCCGTCCCGGGCCGCGGCTTCGGCATCATCACCGGCCAGGGTGAAAAAGGCCATCCGGATCATCTGGTTCGGCTCCAGCTCGATCATTTGGCCCAATGACATCACCGGGTCCAGAGTGGCTCCGTCTCTGCGGGTCAGCCCGGGCCCATCCTTTTGAAGGGCCAGGGGGTCATGGAGGGTTCGGCCCCGCCCGATGAAGCGGAACCGGTCGCTTTCAAATGCACGGGTCGCGGCGATCTCGGGGGGCGGCGTCAGCCCGTGGAGCATAAAGATGGGAAGCTCCTCTGCGGACCGGGGCCTCCGCCGGAAAAGAAGCCCGTTGGCCTGTTCCAGATATCGGCTTTCGATAAAGAGTTTGTTAAAGGCCGGGTGGCGCCGGTCCCCGTCGGCCGGGGCCAGCACCGCCTCTGCATAGCTTGCGATGAAAAGCTTCCGGTTCCGGTCGCTCTGGTTGGTGATGGTGATCCGCCTGATCTCGACACTATCTTCGGGCGGCACTGTGATCTCCGTATGGAGGACGATATCGTCGAACCGGGTTCGAAAGTCGGCCTTGTGCGGGGAAAAATGGGCTTCGGTCTTGGTTCCGGTCCGGGCCGCGGGCTGGTATGTGGCTGAGCAGAGCCTGCCGCTATCCTCGTCCCGGACATAGATCCAGGTTCCCCACTCCTCCAGGGTGGTATCCACCCGCCAGCGGGTCAGGGCCGTATCCTTCCAGATGCTGTAGCCGGCCCCTGCACTGGTGATAAAGAGGCTGTAGCGCCCATTGGAGAGCAGATGAACCTGGGGAAAGAGAGCCGTAACAGGTGCTGGCCACGAGTTGAGCGCGATTTTGGACCCGGATTCGATCTTCCGAAGGCCGGCCTCCTCCTCCATTCTCTCCAGAGGAGCCCGGTTCGGCACTCTCTCCTGCAGGAGCATCTCCACGCTCTGAATCCGTGGGTCGCTGTGGAACCGGTTCACCATCTTTCCGCTTCCGCTTTCGTCTGCCGTGAGGTAATTGACGATCGAGAGAAAGATCATCCCCTGATGATGGCTGTAGAAGGAGCGGATCAGGGCCTGCTCTTCTCCCAGTGCCATCCGTGAGGGGGTGTGGTCCGTGGACTCGTAGAAGCCGTAGTCGCCGAGCGTGCCTTCCCGGATCAGGGCAGCCACGTTCTCCATCACGGCCTTGGGCCGGATCGGCAGTGCCAGCATGGAGGCATAGGGGGCAATCACCAGATCGGTCTCCAGCCCCCGCTTGTATCCCAGACCCGGCACACCAAATGCGCGGTACTGGTAATGCATCCCTGCATCGAACTGGTAATAGGCCGATTCGGAGATCCCCCAGGCCTTTTTCATCTGTTTACCATATGCAATCTGGCGATCGACCGCAGCTCTGTTGCTCTGCCCCAGCAGCGTGTTATGCTCTTCCCGCATCATCATAATCGGCATCAGGTATTCGAACATGCTTCCGCTCCAGGAGAGCAGCCCCCGGATGCCGTCGATCTGCGTCAAGGGGCGGGAGAGGTGGAGCCAGTGGCGGTGGGAGACATCTCCCTTGGCAATGGCCACAAGGCTTGCGATCCGGGCCTCGGATGCGAGGAGATCATAATGATTGCTGTCGGACACCCCTGCATCCACATTGCAGCCGATCCGGAAGATGTGCCGTTGCGGATTGTAGAGAAAGGTAAAGTCCATGGCTTCTACCAGTTTTTCGGATTGGCCGGCGATGTAGGCCAGATCGTCGAGAAGATCCCGGGTATTGGACCGGGCCCCGACAAATCCCTGATGCAGCTTTTCGCACCAAGCCAGCCCCTGGTCCCGTTCCTCCGATTCCGGCAGCTCCTTCAGGCCGTTTACCAGGGGACGGAGCCGACCGATCCCTGAATCGCAGATCGATTCCACATCCCGGAGATGGGGCATGAGCGGCAGGGAGCCTTTGAGCCCCTGCCAGTGCCGGGCCGCAGTCGGTTCGGATCTGAAGATCTCCGGAACATCGTCGAGCATCCAGACCCAGGGGGCAAGCCGCTCGATCTCCCGCCGGGCCGTGCGCAACTGGTAATGAATCCGTTCGGTCCAGATCCGCAGGCTGTTCATATCTGCCCGGTTCAGTTTGCTCCCCTGATCGTCGATGAGGACCTGGAGCCGGCCGATCAGCTCCGGGAGATCCCTGGCCTCCATATCGATCAGCAGAGATGGCCACCCGTTCGGATCATTTTGAACCGAAAGCACATGCTCCCGGATATGGACC
>JAABSP010000180.1 GCA_011390345.1 Desulfobacteraceae bacterium | reverse complement strand
CGGGGAAGATCTCCATCCGGGTGAAGTCGATGTGCCGGAGGATGCTTTTCGGAAGATAAGTCCGTAAAAAGGCGATGGCCTCTTCCAGATCCTGGAATGTGGAGCGGAAAGCCGCGTCGTGGGGGTTTTTTACCGATTGGGTCTGTTCTTCTTCGTTCTGGTTCATGGCGGATAAGATCCTCGAAAGGTAGGTTTCTCCTTTGAACTTTTCTTTAACCTACCGTTTTGAGGTTGGCAGGTCAAGGCGAAAGAAGCGGATGCGGGTCAGGCCTTTTTCCACAATGCCATTCCATACTTCTCATTCATCGAAAGCAGCTTACGCTCCAGATAGAAGGCAAGCGCCTTTCTGCATCGGATCTTTCGTTTTCCGGTTTTTAAATCCTCATAGCTTCGGAGGATCGACGCCCGCACATTTTCGGGCAGATCGGGATTCGGGACAAAATACAAGTCGATGAACCCGTTCCAATCGCTGTCTCCGTCCGAAGAAACCCAATCCTGTTCTTCCATGATTTCCGCATGGAGGATGCGTGTCAGTACAAAGTCAAGATAGACGTTCCTCCGGTGGCAGTAGGCCCGCAGGTGGTATCGGTTATCGGCATAGACCAGATGATTCGGCGAGATGGATCTTTCTGTGGGCTCGCCTTCTCCGAGATCTTTTTTTCGATAGTCGATGGAGACGACCTGATGGTGGAGGAGCGCCTTGAGGACGACCTGGATTGGAAAGACCGGCAGGTCCGGCCGCAGCAGACGGTCGATGTCGGTCACGTCCAGATCGCTCCACTCGATATCCTCTCGATAGTACTTGACAAGGCTTTTCCCTCTGAGGTAGTCGAGGAAATAGATCGGATTTTCTCGAATTAAAACAGATTCAAAAGTTTCGGTGGGTTTGTGGCGTTTCCGTTTTTCGTCATAGAACAACTGGTTCGGAAAGTGGGTTCTGTAATCCGTGATCACCTTTTGTGCAGCCTGGCGGCTGATCTCGAAGGTCTCCCCCAGTTCGGCCGCGGTCAGACCGTCGCCCCACTGGAGCTGGGTCTCGATATATTCGAACCTTTCGGTATCTTTTCGTTTGAACCTGTCAAGTTTCATGACACATCACCCTATTGCATAGTTGAACAATTTCGGATATGGTAGCAGAAAAAAACAGGAAAGGAAAGAATCAACATGCATCGAATTCGAATTGTACTGCCCAAAAGAGAATCGGTTCATTACCGAAATCTCGACATCCTCCATGATGCGCTGGTGAATGGCTGGACCAAAGCCGGGGCCCATGCCGAAGAGGTTATCGGCATGAATGCAAAGATGTGGCATTTTGCATCCCTGGGATGGCATTCCGGCAACGGCAACCATTGCCATACCCTGGTTGTCGGGACACCCGATCCCTCTCTTGCCCGATTTCTTGGGCAGATCGATCCTGCGGAAGTGGCTCATTCACGGGTACAGACCGCAGAGGCCGTCAATTTTTCAAAAGCCGACATCCTGCCGGACCCCGCGCCGGTCGGTTCAGATCAGATGGGCCTGGGAATTCTGATGCTCTCGCCGCTTGCCATCTCCCGGCGCAATGGCGGAAAAGGCCCCAAGTGGCATCGGGATCTGCGGGAATGCGATCTGAGCGGGGCCGTCAATTTCCGCCTCTCCCGGCTGGCGGGGCGGAAGGTCGATCTTCGGATCGAGCCGGACCGGCTCTATCTTCGCATCAATCCAAAACATGATACCCTTGTGCGGACAAAAGTCATGAAGGGGGGGCGGGAGGCGTATGTAATCGGAATGGAGGCGCCGATGGTGATCCAGGGCAGCGATGCGGATCTTGAACTGGCCTGGTATGCCGGCATCGGAGAGAAAAACCGGAACGGCTTCGGCTGTATCGGGCTGGCGGAAAGGGGGATCGGAAGATGAGCCGCGGAGAAAAAGGCCCTCAACAATGGATGGCATCGGCTTCACAGGCTGCGGAAGCGGTCTACCGCAAGTTTCTTTCCGATGTGGTGGAAGCGCATGTGGCACAGGATCGGGAGGGGATTGAGATCGGGGAGAAGACCAAAAAGAAGGTGGAAGAGGGGCAGTATGCCGATCCCCGAGCCGTTCGATTGATGACGGTGAGCGGCAAGGGAGGGTATTCGCCTGACCCGGAAAGGGCAAAGGTTTATGCGCGATTTCAGAATGTAACCCTTCTTGATCATCTGCTTTCGGTAACCCGCGGGGCCATGATCCTGTATGGCTTCGATCAGATGAGCCGGAATCCGGAGATGGACCCGCATCTGCTGCAGAAAAGGCTTTCCGTTGTCGGAGCCTTAGGGTTCTCTCATGATCTGGACAAGGATCTGGGGCTGATTCGTGATGCATCCCTTGAGATCGAAGCGGTTGCAGAGCGAATGGAGCGTTACGGCATTGACAAATTTCTGAAGGGGTATGGTGTCGAACTGACGGCTTCACAGGTGCGATACCTGATCGAAAAAGTGGAATCGAGCCAAGCCCACCGCCATGCATCGGATGACCTTCCGCCCCGGGAGTTCGAGCCGATTCCCCTCTATGTCCGGCTGGCCGACAAACTTGACGGTGCGTGGCTCTCCTCCGATCCGGAGACCGGCGGCTTTGCCGGTGTGATTCGCCGCCTGAAAAAGGATCAAAGCTGCCTGCATACGGATTTGTTGACCGCATGGAAGCCGGTGCGCATGTTCGATCCGCACCATCCGTTTCTGCTGGATGAACTCCAGCGGTGGCTGTCGGTTTTCAGCCTGCGGATGACAGGGATTCCGCCGCTGATCGAGGTGCATCAGGACGGCCATCTCTTTATGCTGCTTCCAGAGCTGCAATATGAGGAGATCGTGAAAAGGGCGTTGAACACCCTTGGCAACCGGCTTCCTTTCGACTTGGAACTGGATGTTTCCGGACCTGGGGTCCCATCCTTATACAATGCGCAGCCCTCTCATGAAAGACTTTCGCTTTTTGTTCGAGAAGAAATGGAACAGAAACAATTTAGTGATCTGTTTAAAGTGAAGCGGTTTCTCATGGATGAATTGACAGATCCGTTGGACGAACTTCTTTCAGAGATAGGTCTCCAACCGAGATGGTCTCCCAAAGGGACTAACGCTCTTGTATCTATTTACCCATCCCTTAAGGATATTGAAACAGCAGATTTGGAATGGCTTTATATGGCCGCACATCTCGCGATGCTATTGAATCTCAAAATAGATGCAAAGGCAAAAGACGATATTCCTACATATCAGCAACGAGAGCAGAAGCTTTTATCGATTCTTGCTGAAAGTCCGCCGGAATGGATCAGTCGGATTGAAATTGAAGCTTCCAGAAGAACAATAACTGCGTTGTGGGCTACGGCACTTGCTGCAGAGGATAGCGAAATTGTTGAAGCCATATGGGGGGACGATGAAGGGCTTTTAAAAAATTGGCTGGAGGGAGATGAAGAACGGCCAGGGTTCAATCGTTTTATTAAAGGCGACAATACCTCTATTCAAGAAGATGTCTTTCATCATTTCAACCAATTATTGCTCAATGTTCGGGTTGTAACCAAAGATGAGTCAGCTAAGGGAAGATGCCTTTTTACCAATGAGCCTGTTGATTTTAAACAAAAAATTAATAAATCCTATGGTCTTTATGAGATAAATATTTCGGCTTTTTCGGGCAGAGACAACAGGCCAGAAACTCTCACTTCAGAACGATCTCATACAAATTTGGGAAATGTATCAATCGCTGAACATAAGCTAAGAGCAGAAGTTCACAAGAAACAGGGTGGAAAAAAAGACGGAGTTCCAGCGCTGATCTCCTCTCCCACCACCAGCGGATTGTTCGGGGGGCTCGCCATTACCGACGACCGGGCAATGGGCGCGATGTCATTGTATGACTTGAACCGCCTGGAGATCAAAAAGGGAAAGGTGATCAAAGGTGCGGAGATCTATCATGGCCGCCATCGAATGGCCCGACTGG
>JAABSP010000003.1 GCA_011390345.1 Desulfobacteraceae bacterium | reverse complement strand
ATATCTGGGCAGCGGGGAAATGGCAGAATCAGACGCGTTGGGCAGGAGGGGAAACCTGATCTTCTCCCTGGCCGGCCACGGGCCTCACACCACCTCCCCCGATTTTCTGATCGCGCTGAAAAAGGCCGCAGCAGCCCGAAACCTCCCCTTCTCCCTCCACCTTGCCGAATCGGACGATGAGATCCGATTTCTGACCACGGGAAAGGGGGAGTGGGCCGATTTTCTCCAATTTCGGGGCATTGATTTCTCCGGATGGGGGCTCCCTGCCCATGATCCGGTCTCCTATGCCGATTCCCTGGGGATTCTCGATGAGCGGACATTGCTGGTGCATCTGCTTTGGGCCGGGAAAAAGGAATTTGATCTCCTGAAAAAGAGGAAGGCCCGGGTCTGTCTCTGCCCTCGCAGCAATCTCAATCTCCACGGAAGGCTGCCGGACATCCCTGGAATGATCCGGGCCCGGCTCTTTCCATGTCTCGGCACAGATAGCCCCGCAAGCGTTGAAACCTTGAGCCTTTTCCACGAGATGGCCTTCATCTCCGCCCATTTCCCGGATCTGCGCCCGGAGACGATTTTTGCAATGGCCACCCGAAACGGCGCGGATGCACTGGGGCTCGATGCCTGTATGGGAACCCTATCGCCGGGTAAAATGGCCATTTTTGCCCTCTGCAGATGCAGTGAAAGTCTCTCCCCTTCCCGAGTCATGGAAACAATTGTCTGCAACCCTTCTCAAACCGCCCTCGTCTCCGATATCGGAGGCATCGAACCGACCGGATGCCGGGCCAAACAAGCCGGCATCGATGGAACGGAAAGGAGGGCATAATCGAACCCATGGAATTCAATATATGAGAACTGAAAAGAGTCCATTTCAACGATCCCGGGTCCGGCTGGGCCGCATCCGGTATGCCAATCTGGACCCGGTCTATTTCGACCTGGATAGATACCCCGCGCCTTTCGGGATGGAACTGCTCTCGGGCCCTCCTGCTCAGCTCAACCGAATGCTTGCTGAAGGAGAACTCGACATCAGCCCGGTCTCATCTGCTGCATATGCAAAGCATTATGGGGACTGGCTCCTGCTGCCCGATCTCTCCATCTCCTGTGCCGGCGCGGTGATGAGCGTTCTGCTGGTGAGCCGGCGCCCCTTTGACGGCCTTTCCGAAGCAAGGGTGGTGCTGACCGAAGAGTCGGCCACGGCCGCGGCCCTTCTGCGGCTTCTTTTTGCGCAGAGAGGAATTGCCCCTGAGTTCGAAACCGGAAAGATCACCTCTCCCCAGGCCCTGGATGCCGATGCCGCGCTGGTGATCGGAGATGCCGCGCTCCGCTGGGACTGGGGGGAGCATTTCCCCCATGTGGTCGATCTGGGGCAGATGTGGTATGCACAGACCGGGCTTCCCTTTGTCTTTGCGGTCTGGGCCGTGCGCCGGGAGTATGCCGAAGCCTTTCCGGAACGGGTGGTCAGGGCTGCAGCGGCGCTGAATCGCTCCAAAAAGAGCGGTGAAGGCTCACTGGAGGAGATCGTTCCGGCTGCGGCCGCGCGTCTCGGGCTGGACAGGAGCCGGTGCAGGCATTATTATGAGTTGCTCGGCTATGACCTCGATCCCTTACGGATCAAAGGGCTCAAAGCCTTTTTCAACGGGCTTTTCCTGCAGGGGCTCATCCGGGATTCGGTAGAACTGAGCTTCTTTGAAGCCGCGGATTCCGCAGCGGCTCAGGTCCGGGCCGCATAGCCGCGAGTTTATCTTATCTTAAGAAAAGGAGAGGGCAATGAACGATGAAGAATTCGTAAAGATCGAGATCCTGGAAAGCACCTTCGAAGCCCAGGTGGTGGGCCCAATTCTGGAAGAGGAGAATATCCCCCACTTCATCCGCTCCTACCACGACACTGCTTACAACGGCCTCTTCCAGATGCAGAAGGGGTGGGGCGAGATCCGTGCGCGGCTTTCCCAAAAAGAACGGATACTTGAAATTCTCCGTTTGGTCAGATCCGGAAATCATGATATACAAGGAGAGATGGATTAAAACTAAAACCTAACTCTAATCACGGAGGTCAGCCATGACAGACTTCGATAAAGCGCTCAAGGTCGGAAGACCGCCCACTATTCAGACGCTTTTCCCCAATTCAAAAGCCCTCATCGTCAGCGGAAAATTCATGGATCGGGCAATGCTGAAGAAGGGCAACACCATCTGCATGGCGGCAAACGGAAGAAGCAACTTGGTGATCCGGGGCGTGCTCATGGCGGCACAGCGGGCAAACGCCGCTATCATCATAGAGATCGCGCGCTCCGAAGGCGGGGCCGATGCCTACTGCGCGGTCAACTACTGGAACATCGCGCGCCAGGTGGATGCCATCTGCAACGAGCTGAAGATCACCGTGCCGGTGACGGTTCATGCGGACCATTACGGCATCAAGAGCAGAGACGCTGTCGAATTTGCCAAGGCCGAGATCCCCTCCCTGTTTGAATTCGGGATCACCTCTATGTCCATCGATGCCTCCCACATGCCCGACGACGAGAACCTCCTGGCCAGCCTCGCGCTCAAGCCCCTGGTTCCGGACTGGGCCGGCTACGAGACCGAAGTGGGCGAGATCAAGGGCTCCGAGGGGCTCTCCACAGTGGAAGAGGCACTCTTTCTGATCCGGGGCCTGAACGCGCACGGGATCTTTCCCAACTGGATCGCGCTCAACAACGGAACCACCCACGGGATCGAGGCCAGCGGACAAGGGATTCAGGTGGATCTGACGGCCGATATCCACAACGCGCTGAAGCCGTACAAGGTCTCGGGCGCTCAGCACGGAACCTCGGGCAACAGCTCGGACCGGCTGCGGGAGATCGCGGAGAAGACCCGGACTACCAAGGCCAACGTGGCCACAGCCCTGCAGATGATCTCCTGGGGCGTGGAGGTGAACGACTACGGAAACGCGATTTTAAATGAGGACGGCACCTTCCGGAAGGTCAAGGGCCAAGGCGTGGACGAGGCCCTCTGGGAGAAGATGGTGGCCTACGCGGGAAAACAGGGCTGGACCAAGGGCAACTTCAAGAAGCTCAATCTTCCCTTTGAAAACCACATCTTAGGCCAGCCCAAAGCGATCCGGGACCGGATGGCCAAACGGGTGGAGGATTTTGCCTACGGCATGATCGCCGATGTCTTGGGCGGAAAGGATACCGCAGATATCGTCATCGGGGAGATTCTTTCGACCGGCGGGTATGATCCGGGGCCCCAGGCCGAGCGGCTCGAAGATCCCAAAGAGTGGACCGAGGCGAAGATCCGGGAGAAGGCGCCGATCTCTTCGGACAAGGGGCCCGAGGGTGATTTCGAGGATTGATAATTTGTATAGTTGAGGTGCATCGCTGAGGTTGACCCGGCGCACCATTCGTGAAGGGTTGCGGAACCCACTTTTTATAGGGTATAAGAAGAGTGGGTTCCGCTTTTTTGGGAAACAGCCATCAAAGGCATTCGCAGCAGGAAACCGCAAAAAACAGAATTGAATATGGCAATTTCAGATTATCAAGTCCATACGATCCTGGGCGCATACATCAAGCAGATCACCCAGCGGGGCCTTCGGGACCCAGACGGCCGGCCCGAAAGGCATCTCATCTCCCAGCGCCGAAGGGCCATCATCGAAAAGGTGGCAGAAGAGATCGTACAGCGGCTCATCAACGCCAATGCCTATGCGCTGAAGGAGGATAAAGAGCCGTTGCGGATCTCTGTGGTCCAAACCCATCAACCCGATAAATCAGGATCATTCCTGTATCATCAGCAGGATCTTTCCGGAACACGGAAGGAGTGCTGCACCCTCCGGATCAAGCATTACGGAAACAGCGGCTGATCGAAAACATCTGCATTGTCGGCCCGCCCCTTTCCAAAAGAAATTGTCTCCAATCAAAAGTTGATATATTTGCAGTCCCATTGCAAATTATCCGCATTTGGATTGCAAGAATAAAATGGCGCATCCACCTTCTTCTCGGCGGAAGCGCCATTTTCATTCAACGGAATTTAATACGGCAATTATACGTTATTTCCCCAGCATCCCTTTCTTCAATCCACCGTCTGCAGGCTCATCCCCCAGCCAGACGGCAAAGAGCGCCCGCTTGAAATCCAGCCCCTGAACCGTACCCCGTTCGGCGTCATTTTGGAATACCGTCACGCCCCGGTTCGGCAGGTATACGAGATCATAGAGATCGCCCTCTTTGGCCTCCTTGTCGAATAGTGCGTTGAAAGCCGCTATCCGATCCTTCATCCCTTCTTTTGCCGAAGGATTTCCCTCAAAAGCGTTTTCAAAGCCCTCATTAAAGGCTTCCACCAGTTTTTCCGCGGAGACGCCGTCGTAGATGAAATGCATCCGGATGGCCATAGGCTCCTCTGCTGCTATGATGGCCTTGGGATCACCCATCTTCTCCGGCAGATAGAGCCCACCGGCATAGACTTTTATGAAGAACTTCTTCCGCAGGCCCGCGCCGTTCAGGACCAGTTCCGCATCTCCGGCCTTGAGGGTGTCGGGAAGCTTAACGCCGCCGATCTCCGCAGACAGCCCGGGGGTAGCCGGCAGGATCAGCAGAAATGAAATCAACAGGACTACAAGATGACGGATCATTCCATCAGTCTCCCATCTTGGCCATGAAGTCGTCGTACTTGGTCTCCAGGAACTGTTTGTGCTTGGCCTCCTCCTGGCAGAGGATCTGGAACATCTTCTTCTGCTTGTCGTTTTGTGCCTGGCCCAAAAGCTCGTTGTAGAGCTGAAGCGCCTTCTCCTCCCGCTTCATGCCGATGGCCAGGATCTCGTTGTAGGCCATGCCCGGCTTGAAGGTCATATCGACCATGTAGTCGCTGCGCTTGATGTCCTTGATCCACTTGAGATCGTAATCTTTGAGCTTCTCCTCGGTGTCACCCGATTCCATGTTCTCCAGCATCTTCTGGTGGCTGCGCTCCTGCTCGGCAAACTCCTTGAGCATATCCTTGACCCCAGACATGGCGGCTTCTTTGGCTGCGGTCTCATAGAACTCCGCGGCCTCTTTCTCTTTTTCAATGGCAAAATCGATGATCTGGTCTACGTTTTCAAACGACATCTTCTTTCTCTCCTTTCAAATGTTGATTTGCCCTTTGGCGGTAAAAACACTCCAAAAAATCATATCTCGAGGGTGCCGACGATCTCCGTCACCTTCGAGTGGTTCCGTTCCGTAAGATACCCCTCGATGCCGTCGATGATTTCCATTGTCGCTCCGGGGTTGACGAGGTTTGCCGTCCCCACCTGGACTGCGGTCGCGCCCACGATCAGAAAGGATATCGCGTCCTCGGCATTCATGATGCCGCCGATGCCGATCACCGGGATCGAAACGGCCCGGGCCGCCTGCCAGACCATCCGCAGGGCAACTGGCCGGATCGCCGGGCCCGACAGGCCCCCGGTGATGTTGGTGATCAGCGGCTTTCGGGTGCGGATGTCCACGGCCATGCCGGTGAGGGTATTGATGAGCGATATCGAATCCGCGCCCGCCATTTCCACGGCCTTTGCAATTGATGTGATATCGGCCACATTGGGGGAGAGCTTGACCATGAGCGGCTTTTTGATCCGCTCCCGGACCCGCTTCACCACGCCGCCGGCCGCCAGAGGATCGACGCCGAAAGCAACCCCGCCGGCCTTTACGTTGGGGCAGGAGATGTTGACCTCGACCCCCGCTATCTCCGGGATCTCCTCGATCCTTTCCGCGACCTCCCCGTACTCTTCCGCTGTCTTGCCGTAGATGTTGACAAAGACCGGGGTCCGGATGCCTTTCAACCCCGGAAGCTTCTTCTTGATCAGCACATCGAGCCCCACATTCTCCAGGCCGATGGCGTTGAGCATTCCGCATGGCGTCTCCACCACCCGGCCCGGGGGATTGCCTTTGGAAGGATAGAGGGAGATCCCCTTGACGATGATCCCGCCGAGGCGGTTGAGATCGACCAGTTCGGCAAACTCCGCACCATACCCGAAGGTTCCCGATGCGGTCATCACCGGATTCTTCAGGCGGATGCCGCCGATGTCCACCGAAAGGTCAGGGAAGAGCCCCGGAGAGGAGTTGGATGCAGGTGAACTCATATTGTCCGAATCGATCTCCATTGGCCGATCGCGAGATCATAATGGCCTGTCAGGACCGCGGAACAGGCAAAGAGCTTTACGTTCTGCGGTGTTCTTCTGATGGCACAGGCCCGCCGGGCATGGTAGAACATCCCCGGATAGTTCTTCCGGTCGAATTCCGCTTTGGCCTTCTCCTCATGTTCGATGGATTCCTGCTCCAGACGCGCAATCCGGTCGAGTTCGGTTCCGCACCGCCGGCAGACAGGCTTTCCGTCATAGTTCGCATGACATGTAGGACATCGCTTCATCTTGCCATCCTATTCGATGTAAAAAAGGATATCCTCCAGTTCCTCTGCAAATTTCTTTGCATCCTCCATCCGGTTCTCCCGCACCGCATCCCCGATGTCCTCGATCAGGTTGATCATCTCGTCTCTGTCCTCGGCTGAAACCTGATCGATCTGGCTTTCGGCCCGGCGCAGGGTCTGGGCGATCTCATCGGGCATTCCCGGCTCATCCGCGGGGGAGGCCGACTTCAGGTCGGTCTTCTCTTCGCCCCCCCAGAGGTTTTCGATCCGGCTTCGGGATTCGGCCATCTCGGACTCGCTGGAGCCGAAGGCGTTCTCGATCACCGCGTTGATCTTCCGGCCCGTGGCCTTTTCTATGGCCTCGATCTTTAGGATGCCGTTGATGTCGAGATCGAAATTCAAGAGGATTATACTGCTCTGGGGCAGGCGGCTCAACTGGAATTTGTACTTGCCGATCTGGATGTTGTCCAGCGCATCCGGGTTCTCCCCCTGGTAGACCTTGATCTCCACAGCCTCCTGATTGTCGTAGACCGTGTAGAAGGCCTCGGTGCGGGAGGCCGGCAGCTTTGTGTTGCGCCGGATCAGCGGGACGAACATGGTCATGCAGGGCTCGCCGTTCAGATCTCCCAGCGCGGATGTGCCGAAGGTATAGGGAGTTATGTCCAGAAGCACGCTGGTGGAATCGAGCCCCATCTCCCGACCCGCCTGGATGGCCGCGCCCAGCGCCACGCAGAGATCCGGGTCGATCTCGCTGTGGGGGAGCTGGCCGAACTTCTCCTCCAGCATCTTTGAAATCCTGGGAATGCGGGTCGATCCGCCCACCAGGATGATCTTGTCAATGGCCGAAGGGAGCAGCGCGGCATCCTTCAATGCCCGGTTCACCGCATCCATAGTTTTGGAGAGTTCATTTTCGATCATCTCCTCGAAATCATCCCGGGCCAGCTCATAGGAGAGGTGGATATCCTTCCACCCCTTTTTGGCTATGTGATCCTCCTCGATGATGGCATAAGGCTTTTCAGACAAGGTCACTTTTGCCTTTTCCGCGGCCCGCTTGAGACGGGCCATGATCACGCTGTCCTTATCCGAATCGACCCGCAGGGAGTGTTCCTCCTCGCAGTATTTCAAAAGACGGTCCACAATCTGCCGGTCGAAATCATCTCCTCCAAGATGGTTGTCACCGGTGCTGGCGAGCACCTCCACCACCCCGGCCTCGATCTTGACGATCGAGACATCAAAGGTTCCGCCGCCCAGATCGTAGATGAGAATCCGATGGGTCTCGCTCCGGGTGCTCTCGTAGGCCAGGGCTGCGGCTGTGGGCTCGTTGATGATCCGGACTACATCGAGCCCCGCGATCTTCCCGGCCTCCCGGGTGGCCTGACGCTGGGCATCGGTGAAATAGGCCGGAACCGTGATCACGGCCTTTCCGATGGTCTTGCCAAGGGATTTTTCCGCCCGCTCTTTCAGGGCTTTGAGGATAAAGGCCGAGATCTCCTGGGGGCTGTAGGTCGAATCGCCCATGGGGATCTTCTGATCCTTGCCCATCATCCGCTTCACCGAAAGTACGGTCCGCTCCGGTGCGATCGCGGCCTGGTTTTTGGCAGCCACACCCACCAGGATCGCGCCCTTCTCGTCCACCCCCACACAGGAGGGAAGAATGCCGTTGTCATTATCCTTTAGAATCTCCGGCTGATTGTCGATAATATAGGCGACCTCGGAATTGGTCGTTCCGAGATCGATGCCGATTATGGGTTCCATTTATGCTCCATTTTTTTCATTCGATTACAACGGTTTTTACTCGCAGACGACCACTTCCGCATACCGGATCACCTCCTGCCCCCGCACGAAACCGCTCAACTGCTCCTCGACAACGATGCCGCTCTCCTTTCCCGGAGCGGCCTTGCGGCCTACAGCCTTCATCACACTGGGATCAAAGGGTCTGCTCACCGTCTCCACCGGCTCGATCTCCACAAGAGCGAGGGAACGGTCAAACCTGCGGATGGCCATCTCATACCCCTCGATCACGCCCTCGATCCCCTTGGGAGCGGATCTTAAAAACCCCTTTGTGGCCGCTACCTCCTGGCTGGCTTTTTTCCCACGAACCAGGGCGTCCCGCACCTCGAGAAAGGGAAGGATCGCCTTTTTTTCGGCCGTGATCCGGATTCGCTCTTCCAGGCCGTTGATCTCTTGGGCCTTCTCCTTGAAGATGTCCGATGCATCGTGGAACGCATCGATAATGGCAACCAGGTTCTGCAGGGAGCGGTTCTGCTCCCGGTTCTGAAAGCGGATCTCCTGCCGGAGCGCAGTGAACTCCGACAGCAGGGTGAAGAGATCACAAGCATCCATCGCGCCCTCTCCTTCGGTCCCTCGGGCGTCCGGCAGCTCCTCCAGCCAGTACCGGAAGTCCTGAAGCACATCCTTTTTCCAGTCCGGAAGGGCTTCAGCGCTTTGGGCCCGGCCCTTCAGTTTTCCGGAAAAAAAGCCGACGATCCATTGCATGAGGGGAATGGTAACCCGTCGCTCGAAGGCCTTGCCCAAACCTTTGAACCATTCCGCGATCCTTTTTGGCAGATTCATGATCCCTCCTTGCCCGTTTATTCGGTTTTTTCGGCCTTCATCAATTCACCAAGCCCTGCCCGGCGCCGCTTCAGGGTACGAGCATCGGCCAGGGAGCGCAGGGCGCTGTCATAGTCCTGGGCAGAAAGCCCGCCAAAGACCTCGCCCCGGACCCGGTTCCGCTTGTCTTTCAAACCTTCGTAGGCGAGTGTGATTCTCCGGAACATCTCCGGCTCCCGCTCCGGCGAATACCGCTTCACCTTCTGCAGGTAATGCTTTCGAATCTCCTCATCCGAGGCATCCGGAGAGAGTTCCAATATAAGATAATTGGTCAGCATGGTGCGATCGTCTCTTTTCTATTTTTTGCCATAGAGGATGATCCGGGCCTCCCGGGAGAGCTTTCTGGCCATCCGGTTCTCCTCCAGCAGCCGGGCCACGAAATCGAAATCGTGGCGCATCCCCTCCTGTTCACGGATCAGCCCCCTGAGCTTTTTGATCAGACTCTCGGGCATTCCCCGCAGGCCGATGCTGTCGATAAAGTCCTCAAATATAGCGGAAAACTCTCTAAGCAGTCGCTTCTTCTCGGCCTCGGGAAGAAAAAGCCCCGGCCCCACCTCCCCCATCCGGAGACGGTTCAGGATATCCCCGAACCGCTCGTCATAGACCCCCGACATGTCATCTTGGAATTCATCCTCCTCATCCAGATCATCAAAGTCTCCGAGATCATCGAACAGGTCGAAGGGATCGAAATCATCATCAAAGGGAAGGGGCGGAAATCCCCCGAATAGGGAGGCGTCCAGCAGGCTGAAATCGAAAAGCTCCAGGGCCTTTTTCAGATGGCCCTCGGCATGGGGCGCGAGGCGCCGGGCCAGCATCCGGAGGGTCTCGGACAACTGGCCCTTCGCGTTATCGGTAATCTCTTTGAAATCTTCGGAATCGACCTCTTTCTTTCCGGAGATCGAATCGATGACCAGAAGGACAAAAGAGAGCAGCAACTGGTGATCCGGCTTTGCGCTCTTGAGCCGACTCCGGATGTCCTTACGCAGGGTCGGGATCAGATCCTTGGTCAGGATCGCATCGTAGAGGAAGAGGATCTCCTCGTCATCCACCCGCCCGATCAGGTTCTTCTTGTATTTCAAAAAGATGGGAGAGAGATTCAGGGTCGGATAGATCATGGAAAACTGCTCTTCCAGGGGTCTTAACAGGCGGACGATCTCCGAGGACTGGAGTTGGCTGCTCTGCTTTAAAACCTTCTGGAAACGCTTTTCAATGGTCTTGATCATGGCCGGTTTCCGCCCCGGCCCTGTGGGATTGAGTTCGGAAAGCAGCAGTGCCAGAATCCGAAGCTTCTCAAAGAGGGTCCGATCATCCATGACCTGGTCCATAACCGGGTCCGGCGCCTCCTCCTCCTGAATCAGGGAAAGCAGTGCCCGTTTTTCCGCGACCATGGGGCCGATGCGCTTGGCCTCCACGGCTTGGGCCCGGTCCAGATCCTTCTCCACGAGGTGGTACTTCTCCCGGTCGATGTTCTTCTTCGCGGAGATGAGAAAGGCCAGCCCGTGGCGCTCGATCACCCGATTGTCGTGGGGAGCCCGTTTCATGGCCGTTTCGAGGATGTTTTCGGCCTTTCGGAATGCATTCTTCCGATAATACAGGGTCGCCAGCTCCAGGCAGGGATAGGGATCATCCGGAAAGCGGTCCGCCATATCGAGGAGCAGCTTTTCCGTCAGTTGGGTCGCGGGCCGGGAGGATTTGGGCAGACGGACCAGAAGCTCGTATGCGGAACGGTTTTTCGGGTCCAGCTCAATCGCCTTGGCCAGCATCTCGATCGGGATCATCTCTGGCTTGCTTCCGTCTGTTCCCAACAGTTTCCGGTTCTCCCGGATCGCCTTCCGGTTGGGACCTGAGGCCGGGTTCAGCCGCTCCTTCTCCATGAGATCCACCACGAACTGAAGGACAAACGCGTGGGCCATCTTTCGCTCTTCAGGATCGGTAAAATCCTTTTCCAGCAGTCGGAGATAGGAGACCACCGAGGAGGGCCCCGGCCCATGTTCGGCCATCTGAATCCTGGCAAAGAGAAGATCCTTATCTTCAGGGGGTAAAAGGTTTTTGACCAAACGGTTGTATTCCCGCTCCCCCATTTTCCCCTGAACCACCATGCTCCGCAGAATCTGCAGGATATAGACCCGGGTTCTTTTTGGATCATCCGGAAAGATCGCCTCTGAGATGGCCGAAATTTTATCTTCCGCGGCCTTGGTCCGCCCGGCCTCCAGGTCCCGGATCAGCTCGGCCATCCGGGTTTTGATATCGATGGGGCCGTCCCAGAGCTGGGGATAGCGGCGCATGAGATCCTTCTGGTTCTTTTTCTCTTCTGAAAGGAGCATCTTCTCCAGATCCGAGGCCAGATCTTTCAGATAGAAATCCTCGGGGATCATGGAAAAGGCCTTTGCGGCCGCCGCGTCATTGCCGGCATAGAACTCGGCCATTCCCCGGCAGAACATCCGCACCGGCGCATAAGGGGAGGAGCGCGGCAGCCCCCGCAGCGCGTCTGCGGCCTTCTCCCACTCGGCCCCATTCATCAGGGAAAGGGCCGCCTGAGCCGTATCAGCATCTTTGACCACCGGCAGATCCGGCCCTAGATAGGAGAGCATTTCCCAGGTTTCGTGAAGGAGCAGCCGGCCCGCCAGAAACCGCTCCACGGCCGGGGCCGGTACTTCCATCTTTGCGGCATATCGGCCATAGAGGTCAAAGGCCTCCTGATTGGAACAGGTGGAGAGATATAGGGCCAGATCTTGGGCCGAGATCTGGGAAAGCTTGGGCATGTATTCCCGGACGCTCTTTTTCAGGGTGTCGGCCTCGTTGAACATGCTCTTTTCCCGAAGGGCCCTCTCCCGATGGAGGTAGCTCCGGAACAGAAGGGGCCTGATCTCGTCGGTGAGGCCGTGCCGTTTGGCCGCGAACTTTAAAACAGAGATCGCGTCTCTGGCCTTTCCGGCCTCCAGGAACCGCTCGCCTCTCTCCAGAAGCTGATCCCACGAAAGATGATGCAACTGGCTCTGTATCCCTTTTGAGCCCTTTTTTTTCTTTTTCTTTGCCATTCTCTCTTTATCGATCTCTCCAATTGAATTCTGTCAAAATATCCTTATGTTTGTAACAGAACTCAAAAGGAGTATCAAGTCTATTTGCATAAAATGGCATCAGAAGGCTTGACTTTTTCTTTTTAAGTGGTTAGTGTAACGAAACTGAGTATTATCTCATTTATATATATCAAAAATACAGGAGTCCCCATGGCAAGACCTAAAAAGAACAGAATCGTAGCTTTCAACCCGGAAATCAGCTACTTCAAACCCCGAGGCATCCCCCTGATAGATCTGGAGGAGGTCTGTCTCACCATTGACGAGCGGGAGGCCATTCGGCTGGCCGATCTGCTGGGCCTCTCCTATGAGGAGGCCGGGCAGGAGATGGGCGTCTCCAGGGCCACCTTCGGCCGGATCGTTCAGCGGGCAAGAGGAATCGTCGCGGATTCCCTGATCAACGGCAAAGCCATAAAGGTGGAAGGCGGACATTATACCATTGCCGAAAGCGATCGGGTTTTTGCCTGTCAGACCTGTGACAACCAATGGGAGGAGCCCAGAGGAACGGGCCGTCCCGAAGGATGCCCCAAGTGCAAGAGCAATGTATTCCGGCGGATTCTGGTGAGAGAGGAACAGACCGCGACTCAGGATGCCTGATCTTCCATGCGGATCGCAGCAGCAGTTGAAGGGAAGGAACTCTCGGATACGATTGCGCCCCATATTGGCGCAGCATCCCATATCCTGATCATGGACACCGACAGTGTCTCTTTCCAGGTGAAGGAAAACCGGATCGATCCCTCCCTGGCCCAAGGCTCCGGGCTGCAGACGTGCCGAAATGTGATCGAATTCGGCGCGGAACTGCTCATCACCGGAGCCTGCGGCCCCCGTGCATACCGAAAACTCGAAGCTTCCGGCATCCGGGTAGTCCCGGGCGCAGGAGAGGCCGCGGGAAATATGATCCGAAGGGTTATCGACAATGAACATTCCCCATCCCAAGGGCCGGGGGAGATCATTGAAACAACATCAGCGGAAACTGCGGAATAATTTCTTCCCGACCGAATTCACCGGTCATCAGACCAACATTGATACCATCGCACCTCAAAGGCTATGAACAGCCTTCAGACATCAATTTTTTCTTTTTCAAAATCCATAAATCCACAATAATGAGGAGAACCAGACTATGGGAGAATGTGGAGAAAGCGGCTGCAGCCCGCCCCCTGCAGGGGACCAGAGATCCATGGCGGATCAGGATGCCGCGATTGCGTCATCTCTGGGAAAAATCAAGAACAAGCTGATCGTCATGAGCGGCAAGGGCGGCGTAGGCAAGACGAGCGTCTCGGTCAATCTGGCCATCGCGCTGGCCAAAACCGGAGCCAGGGTCGGGATCATGGATGTGGACATCCACGGGCCCGATGTGCCCCGGATGCTCGGTTTTGAAGGGCTTTTAGATGTAACGCCGGAGAACAAGCTCTCCCCCATGAAATATTCCGACAACCTCACTGCGGTCTCCATCGAGTCGTTGAGCCGGAGCCGGGATGACGCGATCATCTGGCGGGGGCCCATGAAGCACTCCGCGATCCGCCAGTTCATCGGAGATGTGGAATGGGGGGATCTCGACTATCTGATCATCGATGCACCTCCGGGAACCGGAGATGAGCCCCTTTCGGTCGCGCAGGTGGTCAAAGACGCAAAGGCCGTCATCGTCACCACCCCCCAGGAGGTGGCTCTGGCCGATGTCCGCAAATCGATCAACTTCTGCAGGATCGTCAAGATGGAGATTTTGGGCCTGATCGAGAACATGAGCGGCCTGGCCTGCCCTCACTGCAGCGAGACCATCGATCTTTTCGGAGAGGGCGGCGGAGAGAAGACCGCCCAGAGCTTCGGCCTGACCTTTCTGGGCAAAATTCCCATCGATCCGGAGCTGGTGAAGGCCGGAGATGCAGGGATCTCCTATCAGGATACCCATGCTGATTCGGCCGTGACCCGCGCGTTTTTTGAGATCGCAGGCCGTATAAAGGAAAAGTCCGCCCAATAGTGATCTGCCGGAGGTGGAAAAATCTGCGCCTCCGGCCATTCCCGCGGATCCTTCTCCCCCGGTAAAAGCTGTAGAATTCCCGCATTATCGACAATAGGCTGTTGAAGTCGAGGTGGACCTGTGCTACATCCATAGGGTGATGATGCGTGAGCGATTTCTTCAAAAAGGGTTCTTTGCCCTGTATGATCTTAGCTGGCGAGTGGCACTTCCCCTTCTTTCCCGCAACAGACGCCTTGCCGAGGGGTGGGAGGAGCGGACTCTGCAGCGGCCTCTGCCGAAGGGTATCGACCTCTGGATGCAGGCCGCATCGGCCGGAGAGGCTTATCTCGCGGCACAGGTTCTGGATCATCTCAATCCCAGAGGAATCCTGAAAGCACTAGTCACGACCAACACCCGACAGGGCATGGAGATCATGCGCTGCGCGGCTTCTTCCCTTTCGGAAAAGGAAAAGATCCAAGCCCATCTCGCCTATTGCCCCTTTGACCGGCCCCGATGGATGGAGCAGGTTATCCGTCAGACCGGAACCCGGGCTCTGGTGCTGCTGGAATCGGAGATCTGGCCCGGGCTTCTGCGGGCCGCAAAAGGGCAGAAGATCCCGATCCTCATCGCCAACGGCAGAATGACGGAGCAGAGCTGCCGCCGGTATCTGATCTATCCGGGATTATGGAGGAGCCTCTCTCCGGATGCGGTTCTGGCCATTTCAACAGATGATGCCGGCCGATTCAGAGGGCTTTTTCCGGATGCCGCAGTTTCCGCCATACCCAATATCAAATTCGATGCCGTAACAATTACCCACAGGGAAAAAGGGGATTCAACGAAAAGCGGCCCTACCCTATTTCCGGAAGATGCCCCTTTTCTCGTGCTCGGCTCGGTTCGGGAACCGGAGGAGGCCGATGTAGGGAAAATGATCGGACATATCCTCCATAAGGTTCCGAATGCGGTGATCGGCCTCTTTCCCCGCCACATGCACCGGATCGATGCATGGAAAGATCGTCTCGACAGCATAAAGTCTTCCTGGATTCTCCGCTCCCGGGCAGAAGGCCCTGTTGCGCCGGGTACGGTGATCCTGTGGGACACCTTCGGGGAACTCACCCGCGCCTATGCCGCGGCCCGGGCCGCATTTGTGGGGGGAAGCCTTGCGCCGTTGGGCGGGCAGAACTTTCTGGAGCCGCTCGCCTATGGGATCGTTCCGGTGATCGGCCCCTGGTGGGAGAACTTTTCCTGGGTGGGCCAGGAGATTATCGATCAGGGGCTTTTAATGGTGGTCCGAAACTGGCGGGAGGGGGCCGATGCGCTGGCGCAGCAGCTTCGTCAGCCACAACAGCTTGACAGTGTTCGCAAATCCGCCTTACATTACATTCGATCCCGACAAGGCGGCATCGAAAGGGTCTGCAGAACCATCGGCAACCTACTGGAAAATGGCAACGGAGGCATCGAGGAAACGTGAACAATTCAGCGCACACGAAAAATCTCCCCCCCTGCTACGGGATCATTCCGGCAAGATACGCCTCTACCCGATTTCCCGGAAAGCCGTTGGCCGATATTCTGGGAAAGCCGATGATCTGGCATGTCTATCAGCGGGCCCGCCAGTGCCCCTATCTGAAAAAGGTGGTGGTGGCCACCGATGATGACCGGATCATGCTGACCGCGGAGGCGCTGAGAATCCCCGCGGTGCTCACACGCTTCGATCATGAGAGCGGAACGGACCGGGTGATGGAGGCGGCACAACAGCTCAGGATTCCGAAGAATGCGGTGGTGGTAAATATCCAGGGGGATGAGCCGGCCCTGGAGCCGGAGATGCTCACCCAGCTCCTCAGCCCCTTTTCAAATCCCAAAATCCGAGTCTCCACTCTTGCCCGGCCCATACCGGCAAACGAGGCACAGGTTCCGGATCTGGTCAAGGTGGTCTTTTCCGAAGCCGGAAGCGCGCTCTATTTCTCCCGGGCCATGATCCCCTATCACCGGGATGAAAAGGAGAAGAGCTATTACGGCCATATCGGCCTCTATGCCTTTCGCATGGAAGCCTTGGAGAAGTTCGTCTCCCTGCCCCCCAGCCCTTTGGAAAGACTGGAGAAGCTGGAGCAGCTCCGCCTTCTGGAAAACAACATCCCCATTCATGTGGAGATCACCCGGTTTCAGAGCATCGGCGTGGATCGGCCCGAGGACATCCCAAGAGCCTCCCGTATGCTGGCGGAGATGATCAGCCAGTCCCAGGAGAAATACAGCGCCGAATAAAGGCATCAAAGGGCTTGCCGTCATTTCCGAAATCGATATCGACACCCATTACCAGCAGTTCCGGACGCCACCTATATTTTCCCCGGATACGGACATAATCCTTTTCTGTGGTGGCAAAGATCTCCGCGCCGGATGATTTTCCGCGCTCCATGATCTCACGGATATCTGATGGCCCATACGCGTAATGATCCGGAAAATTTTGAAACCCGCAGATGTTTCCCCCCTCTTTTTCCAATGAACCGCGAAAGCCATGATTGTCCGCGATGCCGGAAAAGGCATAGATCCGGCGGCCCGATAAGGGAAAATTCTTGGTGGAAGGTTTTTGGACAACCTCTGATTCCGGGGCCTCTGATTCCAGGGCATTTGATGCCGATATCCGCATTCGGATGGCGGGCCGATGCATGGATTGGAATCGGGGAATATTCCCCACAAAGGGTTCAATTCGGGTAAGATCACCGATCTCTCCATCAGAGCGGGTGAAGATGATGGCATCCGCGCGGGCCGATGCCGATGCCGGCTCCCGCAGGGCCCCCCGGGGCAGGATATGGCCGTTTCCCAGGGGATATCTTCCATCCATCAGCAGAAGATCGAGATCCCTATGGAGCCGCAGGTGCTGGAACCCGTCATCCAGAAGGATCACGTCGGGACAGAATCGCTCTACTGCGCTAATCCCCCCGGCAAACCGGTCTCCTCCCACAATCACCGGAACCCCGGGAAGGGATGCGGCCATCATGTATGGCTCATCTCCGGCATCTTCGGGCCCAAGGAAAAGATTGGCTCCGTCGCTCACCACTCCGCCCGATTTCTGGGCTCTTCCGCCATAGCCCCGGCTGACGATGGCGGCCTTTGCTCCGAATTGGGCAAAACCGCGGGCAAGATACTGGGTCATGGGCGTCTTACCGGTTCCCCCGGCTGTCAGATTCCCGACGGAGACCACCGGACAGGGAAGTTTTTTCCGGGGCAGGAGACCGGTCCCATATAGCCGGGATCGAAGATGGACCATGCCCCCATATCCGACCGAAAGTCCATAGAGAAGGGTGGCCGGTGAAAGGAGCGGATACTTTTGATGAGAGCTGATAATCCTCTCAACCTCCATTTTAATCGTGGCCATTTTGATCGAGCCCATAAAACGGATTCGCGACTACAGAGATGCCCGAAGAAATCCCCGGATCAAATCCAAGGTCTTCGAGAGCGCTCCACGGTTTTTCTCCAGCACACCTCTGGCTCGAAGCCCCTGTGCCTCTCGCCGCTGCTCATCATTGAAAAGTCCGGAAAAAGATCGATACAGTTCATCTTCATCCCGCACCTGAAGGGCTCCGCCCGCAGAGAGAAGCATCTTCGAGATCTCCCGGAATGATCCCATGTGCGGCCCGAAAAAGACCGGAACAGCAAAACCGGCCGGCTCCAGGGGATTGTGTCCGCCAAAGGGAACCAGACTTCCGCCCACAAAAGCGATATCGGCAACAGCGTACAGATCCTTCAACAGCCCGATCAGATCGATCACGACCACATCCGACGCATGGGAGGGCGCTTTTCCCTGCAGAAGATCCTGATATCGGACAGCATTGAAATTCGATCCCTCGAAAATCGACAGGATCTCATCGGCCCGATCCGGATTTCGGGGAACCAGGATCAGGGAAAGATCCTCCTCTTCTTTCTTCAACTTAAAAAAGGCATTGGCCAGCATCGCCTCCTCGCCCGGATGGGTGCTGCCGGCCACGATGATGCGCCGATGGTCCGAAATGAAAAGGGTTTTCCGCATCTTTCGGAGCCCCACATCCGGAATCGCGCGGATCTCCCCTTCGAACTTCAGGCTGCCCACCCATGTCAACCGCTCCGGCAAAACTCCGAGACGCCGAAAGCGCCGTCTATCTTCCGGAGATTGTGCGCAGATATGGGAGAACTTGCCGAAGATCCGATCTGAAAAGGGAGAGAGCCTTTTGTATCCTTTGAAGGATTTATCCGACAGGCGTCCGTTGACCAGAAGCACCGGCACTTTCCGCTTTTCCATCTCATGGAGAAAGTTGGGCCAGATATCCGTCTCCACCAGAATCATCAGGTCCGGGTCTATATGCCGTACAACCCGCCGAACCGAAAAGATCAGATCCAGGGGAAAGGGAAAGATCCCGTCGGCAACCTCTCCCAGCCGCTGCTCCGCGATGGAAAACCCGGTGCGGGTCGATGCGGAGAAGAGAAGCATCGCATCGGGATATTGCGCCCGAAGATGCTTTACCAGCGGAATCGCGGAGATGACCTCTCCCACGGAAAGCGCATGAACCCAGAGGGTGGGCTCTCTTTTCCGGGGAATATTTGGAAGCCGAAGGCCAATTCGCTGCCGGAAAAGCTTCTTCCGCTTTTCGGAAACGGCCCAGAATGGTATCAGGGGAAGGATAACGCCGGTCAGAAGAATATTGTAGAAAAGCATCATCGCGCCCCCTTTGGATATTCCGTCCTTATCACTCCGCATTGAGCAGCAGGATGATCCCAAGGCAGAAGAAGATGAGATTTGCGGCCCAGGCCGCGGCCACCGGCGGCATCATTCCCGCATATCCCAGGGAGATGCAGAAGCTGTAGAAAATCCAGTAGAGAAAGACCAGCCCCAGACCATAGGCGATGCTGGCCGGCATCCCCTCCTTCATCCGCTTTCTTAAAGCCACCCCGGAGCCGACCACCGAAAGAATGATGCAGATAAAGGGAAATGCGATCTTTGCATGGAGATCCACCCGGTAGAGGGTGGCGTCATACCCCTCACTCTCCACCTTCCGCACATAGGCCAGCAGTTCCTTGAAATTCATCTCCTCGGAGGTTTTGACCACTGTCTTCAGATCATTGGGCAGGAGGTTGAATTCGATATACCGGGCCGGCAGAAAATGGACATCATAGGTCCCGGTCTCCGGTTTCCGCTCCTGCTCCATCACATTGTAGAGCATCCATCGCTTTCCCTGGAAAACCCCCCGCTTCGCGTCGATCCGCTGCGCCAGTCCGAAATCTTCGTCGAAATTGTAGAGGGTGACGCCGTACATGGCCTCGTGTGCGCTGTTGTAATATCGGATATAGAGGATCTCCCGGTCCTCTCTGATCCAGATATTCTTCTCCTTGGAGATCACCGCGGATTTCTGCTTCACCTCCTGCAGCCAGATCCGGTTGGCCTTTGCCGAGGTGATGGGAACCACCCACTCGGTAAAGAAGAAGAGCAGAATCGTGCTGGCCACGCCAATGGTAAAGACCGGACGAACCAGGGCATAGACGCTCACCCCGCTGCTCTTGAGCGCCAGGATCTCGTTCTGCCGGCCCATCAGACCGAAGACGATGAGCACCGAAAGGAGCACACAGACCGGCAGGATCTGCGCGATGATAAAGGGGACGTTGAACCCGAAGAAGATCGCGGCCTTTGAAAAGGGGAGCCCCGCATCCATAAATTTGTCGATCTTTTCGAAGAAATCGATCAGAACATAGATGCTCACCACCACCACCAGGACGATGAGCATGGATTTGATCATCTCCCGGCTCACATACTGATAGATGATGGTCATTCGAGCCCGCTCCTCCTTCCCGCTATCCCGGTCTTGATCCGGTACATGATATAGGGCAGACCGAGCTTGACCGGCCGATCCTTTGCTGCCCGGTTGAGAAGATAGAGCCCCAGCAGGGTCATGACGATGTTGGGAACCCACATCCCGATAAAGGGCGGATAGAGCCCGGACTCTCCGAAGACGAGGCCGGCCGACAAGAGCAGATAGTAGAGGAGAAAGAAGGTGAGCCCAAGGCCGAGTCCGAAGGATTTCCGGGAGAACTTGGAGCCGACGCCCAGGGGAACTGCCAGAAGCCCCAGCGCAAGACAGGCAAATGGGATGGAGAACTTCTTGTGAAACTCCAGAAGCGCCTGGTAGTATCTTGCGTCCCGTTTCTTTTCGGTCTGCAGGAAATGGAGAAGCTCATTGAAGAACATCTCCTTTTCATCTTTTGGGCCCGTCCGAGCTGAGGTCATGGCCTGCTGCAGATCGAGGTTGAGATCATAGGTGTCGAAATCGACGGTGTTGACGGTGCGCTTGTCGATATCAGCCTGATTGATGATCCCGTCATAGAGGCGCAGTTGAAAGGCCGCCTTTCCGGGCCTTTGAAACAGTTTTCCCCGGGGAGCGACAATAGTGACGGCCACTCCAATGCTCCGCTCGTCCCGGATAAAGACATCGACCAGCTCCCGGGTAGGCACGTCGATCCTGCTGACATAGAGCATCACCCCCTCGAAACTGTCGTTGAAGGTCCGCTCCTTCAGGCCGATATCGAGGTTGGACGCGGCCACCTCGACCGTCAGATCCTTGAGCGATGTTCTCCCCCAGGGAAGGCCGTAGAGGATCATGAATCCGGTAATCAGGGTTCCGAAAACGGCAAAAATGATCACCGGCGGCAGCATCTGATAGAGGCTCACCCCGCCCGATTTCAGCGCCAGCACCTCATTGTCCCCGGACATCCGCAGAAAGGTGAGAAGCACCGACATCATCACCGACATGGGCAGGATGAAGACGAGGAAATAGGGGACCGAATAGAGCAGCATCCGGAGGACCACCCCCATCCCGATCCGATAGTTGACCACCATGTTGGTGATGTCGAGGATCTGGGTCAGCAGGAAGATGAATGTGAAGAAGATCCCGTTGAGCAGAAACGGCGGAATCAGCTCCCTGAGAATGTACCGGTTCGCGGTGGTATTGAGGCTAAGGCTCATGGAAATCCCCGGAATCGTCCGCATCCGCATCCGCATCCGCTTCATCTTCTTCCTCGTCCTCGTCCCGGTAGTTTCGGCGCTTCTTTACCTGACGAAAAAAAGCGGCAGCCGCGGTGAGTGCCGCCAGAAAAAAGAGGATCTCGTAGAGATGGATGGCAATGAATGTCAGCAGGGTGTTCCGCTTGCCGAGATAGCGGTGCCACTCTTCCTCCAGTTCCGCAAGGGAAATGCCTAGGCTGGCTTGAACGGCCTCTTGAGGCGTCTCTCCCTGTGAAAGACGGCCCAGAATCTGGCCCAATGCGCTTTCCTCATAGGTCTGAAGGATATAGGTGATGATGGAGAGGCTCTGCGCGTAAGCGAGAATCAGACCCCGGCGATCTCTGGGAAAGCCGTTTTCCAGATTCCGCAGGGGGATGAGACCATCGGTGAGTACGGCCCGGTGGAGTTCGGGCCTGGGAGTGTTGAGCATCAGCTCCGAGACGCCGCCGCTGGCCCACTGTGCAACCCCCTCGTTGAGCCACCGGGGAAGGTTCTCATCCTCTATGTAGTGGTGCAGCAGCAGATGCACCAGCTCATGCTTCAGCGTCACCGGCAGGGTATAAGGGGCCCGGGTCATGCGGGAGTAATCGATCACGATCCAGTTCTCCCGGGGCGCGGCAAAGGCGCTGATGTAGTTCCGGCCCCCCACCCGCTCAAATGTCCGGGTATCCTTTACCAGCATGAGCCCCGGGATGAACGCGACCTTCCATCCGAAGACCGTCTCCAGCTCTGCGCGGATTTCCGGATAGATATCGGCCGTCTGCCGGGCCGCTTCTTCCAGCGGCTGCTGATATCGGATATAGATCTGCGGATGGCGGATCTCACCGACCGCATCGACGCCGTCCCCATTATTTTCGCCATCGGAATCCTGAGCCCAACAGATGCCTGTGAAGAAGAGTCCGATCCATAGCAGAAGCCATAGAAGAAGAATGGTAGATTTCCGGATATGCACTCGCTCGGTTGTCGATCATGTTCTGTTTTCGTCATCCCCGTTACTGTTGGGGAGATCATCTTCCGCAGAAGCCGGGCCCCGGCCATTCTGACGCCGCCACTTTTCAAGGCGTTCGGTGATAGTCCGCTCATACCCCCTGTCCGCAGGGATATAGAAGCGCCGCCCCGCGAGCCGGTCCGGCAGATACTGCTGTTCGGTATACGCGCCCTCGTAATCATGGGCGTACTTATAATCTTTACCATACCCGAGCCCTTTCATCAAGGCGGTAGGCGCATTGCGGATGTGCAGGGGGACCGGAAGCGGGCCCGAGTTTTGGATCTCGTCCTGTACCTCGTGCCAGGCTGTATAGAGGCGGTTGCTCTTGGGCGCGGCCGCGAGATAGACCGCGGCCTGCACCAGAGCGAGTTCCCCTTCGGGGGAGCCGAGATACCGGTAAGCTTCGGCCGCATTCATGACAACCCCAAGGGCTTCCGGGTCGGCATTGCCGATATCTTCGGAGGCCATCCGGATCAGGCGGCGGGCGATGTATCGGGGATCTTCCCCGGCCGACAGCATCCGGCCCAGCCAATAGACGGCCCCGTCCGGATCACTTCCCCGGATGCTCTTGTGGAGCGCTGAGATCAGGTTATAATGCTCCTCACCGGATTTGTCATAGAGGAGCGCCTTCTCCCGCAGGGCACGCGCGACATCCTCCACTCCGATAGGGTTTGACGGCTTTCCCCTCCCCTCCCCTTTTTCAATCCTTTGGACCATCAAAGATGCGGCAAGCTCTAGGCTGTTGAGCGCGGTTCGGGCATCTCCGTATGCGGTTCGGACGATATGGTCCAGTCCATCATCGGTGATTTGAAGGCCGGTCTTTCCCAGCCCCTGATCCGCATTCCCAATGGCCCGTTCGACAATGGTCCGGATATCCGCCTCCGACAGGGGGGAAAGGGTGATGACCCGGCATCGGGAGAGTAGCGCGGGAATGACTTCAAAGGAGGGGTTCTCCGTGGTCGCGCCGATGAGGGTGATGAGGCCGCTCTCAACATGGCCCAGAAAGGCATCCTGCTGGCTCTTGTTGAACCGGTGGATCTCGTCCACAAAGAGAACGGTCCGCCGGCGGCGCAGAGATCTTTCGGCCTTTGCGCTCTCGATCACTGCCCGGATCTCCTTGACGCCCGAGAGCACCGCGGAGATCTGTTTGAAGTTAGACTTCGTGGTCTTTGCAATGATCCGGGCCAGGGTTGTCTTGCCGCAGCCCGGTGGCCCCCAGAGGATCATGGAGAAGAGGCGGTCCGTCTCCGCGGCATGGCGGATGGATGTCCCAGGTCCGACAGCATCGGCCTGCCCCACGAATTCATCGAGGGTTTTGGGCCGCATCCGGTCCGCAAGGGGCGGCGCATTCTCCGGAGCCTCCCGCGCGGCCTGCTCAAAGAGTTCATCCATCTGAAAATATCAGGCTAAAAATATCAGGCGGGCCGGCTTCTGCGGACCCGCTCCTTGAAGAAGAGGCGGATAGGGGTCTTGTCCAGTTTGAGATCCTCCCGGAACCGGTTTATCAGATACCGTTTGTAGGAGAAGTGAACCGCCTGGGGATAGTTGACAAAGGCCACGAATGTCGGGGGGCCTGTCGCGACCTGTGTGGCATAGAAGAACTTGATCCGCCTTCCCCGGTGAAGAGAGGGCTCGTTGCGCCGGGTCGCGTTCTCCAGGATCTTGTTGACCTGACCCGTTCCGACGCGGAGGGAGTACTGTTCATAGATCCCTTTTACCATGGGAAAAATCTTTGAAATCCGCTTTCCGGAGAGGGCCGAGAGCGTCAGAACCGGCGCGAAGTTCAAAAACCCCGCGTCCATCTTCAACTGCTCCCGGAGCCGCTTGGCCATCTGCCGGTCCGCCTCCACAAGATCCCACTTGTTGAAGAGAAACGCGAATCCGCAGCCCCGGTCATTGGCATATCCTGCAATCCTTATGTCCTGATCCGTGATCCCCTCTTCAGCATCCAGCAGCAGCAGCGCCACATCGCACTCCTCAAGGCTCTTCAATGCCTTGATCACCGAAAACTTCTCCAGCTTCTTCCCCACCCTGCTCTTCCGGCGGATGCCCGCAGTGTCGATGATCCGAAAGGGCTGGCCCTCGAACTCGAAGAGGGTGTCCACCGCATCCCGGGTGGTTCCGGCAACTTCACTCACCACCATCCGCTCCTGTCCCAGCATTTTATTGACCAGGGAAGATTTGCCCACATTGGGCCGGCCCACCACCGCAATCCGGATCTCCTGCTTTTCCGCAGAGGCTCTATCGGGAAGATCGAAGCGGGGAAGGGTCGGGACCAGCGCGTCCAGAAAATCATAGACCCCGTACCCGTGGGCCGCGGAGACCGGGAAGGGCTCTTCAATGCCTAATACATAGAAATCATTGAGAAGATCCTCCCGAGCCGGCCCGTCGATCTTGTTGACCGCGGTAAAGACCGGCTTTTCGACCCCCCGGAGCATCTCGATCAGGTCCCGGTCAAAGGGGGAGATGCCCGATTTCCCGTCCAGCACCAGAACGATCGCGTCCGCAGCTTCCACGGCCTGGTCGATCTGAAACCGGATCTGATGACTGAAGCCCTCCTCGTCTCTGTCCAGAAATCCGCCCGTATCCACAAGGGTGAACTCGGTCTCATCCCACCGGACATCCCCGAAGTTCCGGTCCCGGCTGACCCCCGGATAGTCGTCCACGATCGCGTTCCGGGTGCGGGTGAGCCGGTTGAAGAGGGAAGACTTCCCCACATTGGGTCTGCCCACAATGGCAACGATTGGTTTCATCTAAGGGCCGCCGCCTCCTTTGAACCGTCAGAGGAGCCGGGAGATCCGGGATCTTTTATCTGCCGGGCAAGATAGACAACATAGCCGACTGCGGCAAGGCTGAAAATCAGCGCGAGAAGAAAGACCACAAGGGGCCCGTACTGGGGCTCTACCGTCAGATCAGAAAGCCGGAAATAGGGATCGAGATATGCTGTGCGAACCAGATCCCTGATCAGTACCATAAAGGTCACCAGGAAGAGTGCAAAGAAGGTCGTGAGCAATACCTTTCGATGGATCGCAAGAATCAGCACCAGGATCACCAGCCCGAGGGCCGCCAGAAAAAGGCCCGTATGCAGGGGACTGCCCCCCATGAAAAGGAGCAGAATGGGACGGGGAAGGCTCATCTGGAACCAGAAGCCGATCACCACCTGGATCAGGGTTGCATGGACAAACCAGTCCATCCCCCGGTCGATCTGTTTTTTGGCATCAGGAGCGCCTTTGCGCGCCTTCAACGTCCATAGGAGGGCAATGAAAAGCCCGCCGATGGCAATCGACCCGGTCAGAAAATGGAGATACCGGGGAAGAAGCGTCGGGTCCGAAAGGTTGAGCAGGGTCCCCTGGTCATTTTCGAAATAGCCGGTCCAGGCATCGGGCCGGAGCATCAGCGTCATGTTGTTGACATAAATGAACGCGATGACCAGAAGGATGGCGACCGAAGAGCCGATGAACCAGTTCCGGTTGTTCCCCAGCGCATCGAACTTGAACTTATAGATATAGGCGCTGTAATAGGCCAGGATCAGCAGCGGGATCACGGCCATCCAGAAGACCGCCATGAGCTGTGAGCTGACGTACATGAAATGGCCGTAGAGCACCTGAAGAAAGAGCAGCGGCGCGACCCCGAAGTTGACCACGAATGCGATCACGATGGTGAGCTTTTCGGAGAAGTCCTTCTGCAGGGGCTTTGCGGTTCCGCCGGATTTCAGGCCGCTCAGGAAAGTGATGATGCCGCCGCCGAGCATGATGTTCATCAGCAGGATGTGAACCAGAAAGGTGGCGATGAGAAAGAATTTGAACCATCCCCAGGGGGCGGGGATGACGTCCGGGGTTGGAATGAGGCTGGCTGGGTTCATGGGGTATGCTCCTTGGGATTAAGGTATTTAATGATCATTTTTCTTCAAAAGATCTTTTTTAATCTGATCCCATGTCCTTCCCTGATTCGGATTTGCATGATAGGATTCGATTCTTCGATTCAATTCATGATGCTGTTCCTCTGTCAACTCCGGGTAATCCTCTTCTTCTGCGATACTGTTCCATATTTCTTCGATAATGCCGATCTTTTCGGAGGTATCCAACTTTTTAATTTTATCAATTGTTTCTTGGCTTATGGGCATAATTCGATATTCAACTCACTCAAAATTTTGGTACCAAAAAAAGCGCCTTATTTCGAATTGTATTGTTCTTTGGGTATATCAGGAATTTCATATGCGATACGGCCATCACGCCAAATGGGAATTTTGTAGTTATTTTTCCTCGCATCTTCTGCAACTTTCAAGGCTGCTCGTCTTAAAGCTTTCAATCCTATTATTGCATATTGATTATGTTCATCCATAATAGTTACTCCGATTCATCTATTATCAGGGGTATGTCACCTGATGTGTCAAAGACAATCCATGTATCAGCTAATTTTTTATAAAAGTTATTGAAATTATACCAGCTTCTTTCAAACCGACGACGAATATCTTGCTCTGGAATGTTGTGGCCTCCCTGCGTTACTCGCAGTTTCACTCTTTCAATGGCAAATTCAACTGATGGGAGTTTGAAAAAATAGATTATGATTTCATATTGTAGCTTTTTCCAATCCGATATCTTCTTTACATATCCTTTTCCGCTGAGTGTTGTCTCAAAAGCAAATGATTCGTTTTTTCGGATACACTCATTTATCTGTCGGATCATTAACCGTCCGGCTTCGATTGCCATCCTGTCGGGTTTGAAAGGTGAGAGACCTTGAGCTATCAGGTCGGCATTTATGAAATTGAGGCACTCAGCTTCGATGGGGAGAAACTCATTGGCAAAAGTTGTTTTTCCTGCCCCATTTGGGCCGCCCAATATATAGCACTTTTTCTTCAAGGAATTATATCCTTAATGCCATCGCATCACCGGCAATCTCGCCCACCATCTTCGTCACAAAACCGCCATCTTCGAATATCTCAACCCGCGCCCCATCCCCCACCAACTTTTCCAGCGCCGGCCCTGCCCCAGGATCACCGATAAAGCCGAGGGCCCGTGCCGCAAGCCCTCGCAGAACCGGATCTTGGGCCGAAAGAAACGGAATCAGATGAGAAACCGCATCCCGGGCCAGTTCAGGCCGATCCTTTGCCAGACGCCCCACCCCCCACAAAGAGCCCCGCTGCAGCAGCGGATGCTCCAGAAAATTCCCCTCCTCCTTAATGTAGGAGATGAGAATTGAATGGAACTCCTTTGCAAGGGTCTCATGGCGCGCCAGAATCTCCCCCATCGCCTCGGGAGAGCCCCAGCCGATCCCGCCCGATTCGTCGTTCAGGTTCCACATGAGCCGGCGCAGGATTACCCTTGCCGATTCGAGGTTTTCTTCCGCAAGGTTTTCCACCACCGCGCCCATTGCATAGACCGCGCGCCAGCGAAGGATCTCCTCCCTGCTGTGGAAAAGGCCGAAAAGGGGGTTGACGGCCTGCCGCGCGGGATATTGAAGCACTACAGCCACCCCCTTTTCCAGGTCTTCTTCCAGCAGATGGCTTCGGATTTTCGCCTTCAGCGCTCTTCCGGATACTCTTTCCTGATTTGCCATATCTCTAAAATGTAATGATCTCGCATCCCATCTCCCGAAACCGGGCCATGCCGGGATGACCGTCCATGTCGTCCAGAAGCGCCAAATCCTGATCCTCTGCGGCCGCAAGGGTTCCCATCTTATTGGCGCATGCCCTGCAGACCCCCTCAATGATCCCGTAGTTCTTCGCCTTCTCCCAGAGGCCGTTCAAGGGGTTTCCCTTGTCGGCCAGCTCGGGAATCAGCTTTGTGGCGGCTCCTTCGATGATGATCTTCACCTCGTTGTTTCGCTTATCCATATCGAGCCCGTTCAAAAGCACATGGATAAAGCAGATCGGGTCCCCGTTGAAGACGAACATGGCCACCTTTTTCATGGCAGATCTCCTTTAGAATTGACGGACAATGGCCTCGCCGATCCGCTTGCCCAGTGCTTCGCACTCTTCGAGGCCCGAGCGGTCCGGCACATACTGGATCTTCACCCCCGGATCGATGATGTCGAGCTTCATGGCCTCCAGCTCATCCCGGACCAGCTTCACGGACTCGCCGCTCCAGCCGTAGGAGCCGAATGCGGACGCGATCTTCTTGTGGGGCTTTAAGCCCTTCATATAGGTGAGGAAATCGCTCACCGTGGGAAAAAGGCCGTTGTTGAGGGTCGGAGAGCCCACAAGGACGGCCGCGGCATCCATGACCTCGGTCATCACATCGCTTCTGTCCCACTCCCGCAGCTTCATCGGCTTTGCTATGGCTCCGGCATCATAGACCCCGGCCGCGATTGCTTCGGCCATCTGCTCGGTGCTGTGCCACATGGTATCATAGACGATCACTGCCTTCTTCTCCACCTTCTCGCCCTTGGCCCACTCCACATACGCGTTGATTATCTTCCCCGGGTCCTTCCGCCAGATGATCCCGTGATCCGGGCAGATCATGTCGATTTGGAGCCCCAGCTCCGTCACCTGATTCACGAGCTTTAAAATCAGCGGCGAATAGAGCATCAGGATATTGGCAAAATACTTTTTGGCATGGGGCATGATCGCGTCCCCCACCACGTCGTCGAACTTCTCCTGCCCCGCGTAGTGCTGACCAAAGGCATCGGACGAGAATAGGATTTTCTCCTCCTCAAGATAGGTGAACATGCTGTCGGGCCAGTGGAGCATCCGGGTCTCTAAAAACTTCAGGGTCCGCTTGCCCAGACTCAGGGTATCTCCTGATTTGACCCCCTGATAGTTCCAGCTCTGGGAGAAATGGCGGGGATGGTTCTTCAGCCCCATATTGGAGACATAAAGAGGTTTCCCCTCCCCTACCCGGTGCATCACCCGGGGCAGTCCGCCGGAGTGATCCATCTCCGTATGGTTGCTTATCACATAGTCGATCTTTTTGGGATCGACGATTTTGGAGATGTTTTCGAGCAGTTGATCGGCAAACTCTTTTTTGACGGCATCGATGAGGGCAATCTTCTCATCCACCACCAGATAGGCATTGTAGCTCGTGCCCCGATGGGTGGAGTATCCGTGAAAATCCCGGATATTCCAGTCGATTGCGCCGACTTCATAGACCCCTTTCGCGATTTCCGCAGGTTTCATGACGTCTCTTTTATTCTCCGATTTATTTTTCAGATATTTCAAAATAATGGTCTCACAGGTGAATGCCCTTTCCCGGTGCTGAAAAACCGCTCCGGGGAAAAGGGCATTCTTATCCTGACAAATATAAAGCGATGGGTTCAACCAGCCGCTATCCACCAACCACTATCGACCAAACCAAAGGACTACTCCTTCTCGAAGTCCTCCTTGCCGGCCCCGCAGACAGGGCAGACCCAGTCATCGGGAAGAGCATCGAAACTGGTTCCGGGATCGATTCCGCTGTCGGGGTCTCCCTGCTCCGGGTCATAGACATAGCCGCAGACCGTGCAAACGTATTTGTCCATCTCTTTTTTCCTCCTTTTTCGCTTTCGGTTTAGATCGGTTTAGAGTTAAAAAGGCGCTGGTTCAGCTTTCGGATGCGATCAGCGCAGTTACCCGCTTTTCAATATCGTCTCGGACCTTGCGCATGAAATCCATATCCTTTCCCGCAGGGTCTTCCAGATTCCAGTCGAGACGCTTTGCCCCGGGCACATGGGGGCAGGCGTTCTCGCCGCAGCCCATGGTCACGATGATTTCGGGAGTCGTCTTCTCCACGGCCGCATCGATCGATCTCGGGGTGATGAAGCCCATGTCGATCTTCTTCTCCTGCATGGCATCGACCATGACCTTGTTGATCTTTTCGGCCGGCTCGCTGCCGCCGATCTGCACGTCGAACTTTTCCCCGGCCAGGGACCGGGCAAAGGCTCCGGCCATCTGGCTCCGGCACGCATTCTCCCGGCACGCGAAGAGTACCCGCTTCCGGTTTTGGAAGGGGCGCATCAGCCCTTCGACCGCATCTTCCACCTCATCGAGCACCGTCGGATATTTTTCCATGTCCCCCGGCTTTTCGATCTGCCAGTAGGTCAGGGCTCCTTCATACTGGGCCGCGACCGCATCGAAGAAGTATCTCGCGGTTAGGTGCATGCCTTCAAAAAGATTCTTGCCCTTGGTCGCGCCCAGGGCCAGCATGAAGCCTTTGCGGGTCTTTGCGCCGGGGTCAGTGAGATCGAGCCGGTACCGCCGGGCCCAAAGGGTCTGGCTCCGGTCGATAAGGGACTTGAGCTGTGCCGTGACATTGTAGAAGAATACGGGGCTTGCCAGGACCACCAGATCGGCCCGGCGCAGAAGCCCATAGATTTCCTCCATCTCGTCGTCGATGGGGCAGAAGCCCTTCTTCTCGCAGACGATGTACTCCTTGCACGGCTTGACGTCGGCCTTGTCAGCATCCACCACATGGGTCTCGGCCCCACGTTTTTCAAGGGCATTCATTAACTCGGAGAGCAGATACCGGGTATTGCCTTTTTTGCGGGGGCTTCCCTGTAATCCCAGAACAAACATGAGCTAACTCCTCTGATGGCACTGCGAACAGGAGGTGGGGCCGCTCTTTTCCCCTGCGGCCTTCTTCTCCCGATGGCAGCCGATGCACTGCTCGTTCATGATCTTTTTGGCCTTGATCTTTCCATCATCCTTCAGGGCCTTGATCGCATCCTTCTTTTGGGAAAAATGGGCGTGGCAGACCCCGCAGTCGGCCAGCACCTCCTGATGCTCCCAGTGGGGAAAGGGGATATCGCCCCGGGTTCCGCCGTAAATAGTAAGCTTCTCCGCGCCTTTGTCGGCATCGGCCTTCTCCTTCTCATCGGCAAATCCTGCAGCAGCATAGAGCGCAACAGCAAGGATCATCAAGAGAACAACAGCGATTTTGGCTTTCATTTTTCCAAATCCTTTTCCTTAATTTGGCAAACAGGCTACATCAAGAGCATTTCCCATCCGAAGATCCGGAAAGACCCGAGGAGGGGCAATTCCAGTCAGGTCACAAGTACAAAAAGCCAGGAGTCGAGGCTTTGTGGATGGCCGAAGGGAAATCCTTCCCCTTCGGCCCCTCATCTTATTGGGTTAACCGGGTGGGTTAACCGGTGGCTTAACGGGGGGTCTCTTTTTTCCCCTTGCCCTCCAGGGAGCACTGGGAGAAATCAATCGGCTTTCCGCACTTGTCGCACTTGTGGGACTTTTGAAATTCATCGGAGAAGATCTCTTTTTCCGCACCGCACTCGGGACAGTTGCAGGTGAACGCCTCCAGATCTCTGAAGGATTCGAATCCGGGACAGTGTTGGGGTGTTGTGGTGTCGGTCATCGTTTGAACCTCCTTATTGGTTGTCCTTGATTGATGGTCTGCTTTTGCCTGGCTTTTGTCTGATTGTTCAGGATCACGAATTCATCTTCTCCGCAATCTCCTTGCCGTAGTCCTGGGCCATCTGGATGCCGCCGCCGAGAGAACTCGATTTGAGCCGGAGGGGCCCCTTGACCATCTCCATCTTGAAGATGTTCTTCATGGTCCCGTAGATCCGCTCCGGGGCCTCCCCGCTCCAGCCGAACGCGCCGAACGCAGCGCCGACCTTCCCTTCCAGGCCGGCCTTTTCGGCCATGAAGAGAAGCGTCTTCATCTTCTCCATCATGTCGCCGTGGTAGGTGGCCGATCCGAGGATCACGGCATCATACCCTTTGAAATCATCGGGCCGCCGGACCTCTTTGATATTGAGAACATCGGCCTGAGCCCCGGAAAGACGAATTCCTTCGGCGATCAGCTCGGCAATCTTACCAGACTCACCGGTTCGGGTGGCATAGACGATCAGCGCTTTTCCGGCCATCGCCGCCTCCTTTTATCCGATCCGCTTGTCCACGCCCTCGGCCTCGCAGTCGGGCGTGTAGCATGTGTTGTCGAGAAACTCGCACTTCTGTTTGCAGGAGGGACACTGCTCGGGCGGCTTGTCGGCCTCGAGCATGTATCCGCACTTTTCGCATTTCCAGTTTGCCATGATCTCACCTCCTTATTCGGGGGGTCAATATTTTCAGGCTTTCCAGAGCCCGTGAAGGTTACAGTATTCCCTGGCCGTGACTTCCGCGGCCTTGATGGGAAAGAAGGCCTCGGGGGCCTGGCCCGGTTTCAAAAACTGCCGGTAGGAGCGGCCGTCTGCGATCACCTCGATCCACTCGATATAGTGCTTCTCCTCCATCGGATGCGCGGCCGAGCCGACCTTGACCGTAAATCCGGCCTCGCTCTTCTCGATCACCGGCACATGCTTCTCCTTGGCCGCATCCACAGTGTTCTCCTTCAAGAGCTTCATGGGCTGACCGCAGCAGACCAGCTCTCCCGCACCTCCGTGGAGAACGTCAACGATGTTGCCGCAGACCTCACACTTGTAAACCTCCATTTGCTGTGCCATTTTGCGCTTTCTCCTTTCCCGTTTCAGATCTGAAATGTGTTGGTTCTGTTGTCAGGCCCTTTGATGAGGACTCTGCCTGAGAATATACTCGATTCTACAGGATGATGCAAGATTTATCAGGAATCATTATCAGGCAAATTCTATCTGCTTCCTGCCAGAACCGTATAAAGTATAGCATAGGGGGACTTTTCCTATCAAATTTAATTTCTGAAGATCTTGCCGGAACAGATCTGTGTTCCAAGGAGAGGGGAGTCGGAAAGGGAGATCTCAATATAAAAAGGAAGCGGGGGTTTTGTAAGACTTGACGAACAGGAAAGAGGGGTTTACACTGCCGCCTTTGTATGTCAGCAGGATGTGGAAATACCGGATGTCCCTTTCAGGGTCATCCCAATTCAAACAGGGGAAACTCGTCACATGTTCGGCACAATCGTAAATGCAGCGGCCATCATTGCAGGGGGCCTGACAGGGGTTTTTCTGAAGCGGGGCATTCCCCAGAGCTATATGGATACGGTAATGCAGGCCATCAGCCTTGCGATCATCCTGATCGGACTGCGGGGGGCCTTTGGTTCCGATGATATTCTTTTGATTATCTTTTCACTGGCCATCGGCAGCATTATCGGGGAGCTGATGCGGATCGACGCGCGGCTGGAGGATATGGGAAACCGGATTCAGAGACGATTCGCGGGCGGGGATGAAGAGAGCACCATGGCAAAAGGGTTTGTTACGGCAAGCCTGATCTTCTGCGTGGGGTCCATGGCGATTGTCGGCTCTCTGGAGAGCGGGTTGACCGGAAACCACCAGACGCTTTTTGCCAAGTCGATGCTGGACGGGATTGCCGCACTGATCTTTGCCTCCACCTTCGGGATCGGGGTAATCTTTTCCGCGGCTTCGGTTTTCATCTACCAGGGCTTTATCACCATCAGCGCGGCGCTGGTCAAGCCTTTTCTGACGCCCGAGGTGATCGCGCAGATGTCTGCGGTCGGGGGGCTTTTGATCATGGCCATCGGGATCAATCTGCTGGAGATCAAGAAGATCCGGCTGGCCAATATGCTGCCGGCTATCTTTGTTCCGCTGGTATATTATATGGTGCGGCAGTTGTTTTAGGAAAAAAAGGAGAATGACCCAAAGGGCATAAAGGACGAAAAGGACTTGGGGAGGAGAAAGGACAAAAAAAGCACCGTAGATGCTTTTGAAACTAGCCTGCGGTGCTTTGGTTTGCGTTACTGTTGCGGCGGGTTAGAGTTTAGAGATGTTTTTTGCAGCAGGGCCCCGTGCGCTGTCCGGTCCTCCGCCGGGCAATCAGCACCTGATCTTCAGCCACGATAATGGCCGCTGTTACGAAAACCATTCTCCACCTCCTCACTTTGACAAAGAACGCCGCGGCATATCCAGTGCAGGATGCCCATCTTCATCAATATTCTCTTCTGCTGCGTCAGCCGTTTTTTTCAAAACCTTCCGGTGCGTTTTTCCGCCGATGATCTCCCCCAGCTCCCGCACAAATGCCATCAACCCTTCAGCCTGTGCATTCAACTGTTCGGCCGACGCGGCCGACTGCTGGGCCTCGGCTGCATTCTTCTGGATCGATGCCTCCATCTCGGCCATGGCGCGGCTTGCGCCCTCAACGCCCCGGGCCTGCTCTTCCGAGGCTTCTGAGATCTCTTCGATCCGGGACCGCATCGAGTCAAGCTGCTCCGTGGCCTGCTGAAAGGCTTCAACGGTCCGGAGGGCAAGATCCAAGCTCTTTTCGATGTACCCGATGTTTCCCTGAACCAGCTCTGTGGTGTTTCTGGCCGACTCGGTTGTCCGCAGCGCCAGATTTCTCACCTCGCCGGCCACAACGGCAAAGCCTGCGCCGGCCTCTCCGACCCGTGCGGCCTCGACCGCGGCATTGAGAGAGAGGAGGTTGGTCTGAAACGCGATCTCCTCGATGGTGTTGATGATCCCATGCACCTTTCGGCCTGCGCCGGCCGTCTCCTGCATCGCGGAAGACAGCTCGTTCATCACACTGTCGGCCGCTTCTACCGATGCCTTGGCCGATGCCGCGGCCGCGTTGACCGCCTTGGAATGATCCGCATTCTGCCGGCTCATGGCCGCTATCTGCTGAAGCGCGGCCGAGGTCTCCTCAACAGCGGCCGCCTGGTTCGAGGCCGTTTCCGAAAGATGCTGGCCTGCTGCGGTCAACTGCTCCGAGGCCGAGGAGACCTCTTCTGAAGATTCGATCAGCCCCTGGGTGATCCCCCCAAGCCGTCCGGTAATATGCCGGGAGAAGAAGGCGATGCCCATGATCGTCAGAACCATTGATAATCCACCCACCAAAAGGAGAAAATTTCGGATCTGTTTGGATGCGGTGAGAAAATCAGACATCTCCCGGGTCACGGCAATACTCCAGCCGGTAAGGGGAACTGGTGCATATCCTGCGATCTTGTCTGCGCCTTTGAAAAAATAGCTCAGGACTCCCGGCTCCAGAGCGGTCATTCTCTCGGCAATCTCTTCCATTCCCGCCTGTCTGGTGATATCCAGCTCCATCACCAGGGACTTGTCCGGATGCGCCAGGATCAGCCCCTTTTTATCGATCATAAATGAATAGCCCGTAGCCCCGAGTTTGAATTCGGAGATATAGTTGAAGAGCACATCGATGAGCAGTACATTGGCGATTGCGCCCTGAAAAATCCCTCCGGCATCGGCAACGGGGGCACAGATGGGAATGACCGGCTGTCCGGTTCCCTTGGATTTTACCGGATCACTGGCGTTGATCTTTCCGTCCTTTGCCTGCTGGAAATAGTCCCGATCCTCTATGGAGACGCCGATAAATTTTCCCCCCTGGCTGTCGGCAATGATTTTTCCCTCCTGGTCCGCCAGAATCATCAGCTCATAATCATCCCCCATCCGGGAATGAATCCGTTCCAGAAATTCGACCAGTGCATCAGATGCTGCCGGATCAGTGCCGGATGCCCCATTGATCTTCTCCAGGAGGATACGGATCTGCGGGTCCGCTGAGATGGCCGAGACGGTTTTCATCTCCTGAGAAAGAGCCAGATCCGTCATATCGGCAAGGGTCCTTGCCAGCATGAAGCTTCGGGATTTCTCAGTGGATACAAGCGCATCCGAGGATCGCCAGACCGAAAAGAGCCCGACAATCACCAGCGGAAAGAGCAGAATCGCAATTCCGCCGAAGGTCAGTTTTTTCCCAAATGATAGTCGCCGCATCTCCGTCTCCCTTCTGTTAGTTCAACCGCCATTCTTCCTTTAAAAAACGAAACCGGGCAAAAGTCAAGAGCAGCCGTTCATTTTTGCCGGACATTCTTTGAATGCCCATAATCTGATTTTAAAAAAAATAGAGTCGATTCCCCATTGTGATCCGCGTTTCACCTGCTAAAATAGGGAAGAAGCACCTGCTTTTTATCTTCACCCTCAGAAAAGGAGATCATCCGGATGGCTGAATGGTACAAGCGGACGGTCGAGGAGACCATCGACGAGCTGAAGGGAAGCCCGGAGGGGCTTTCGGCGGATGAGGCCCAAAAGCGGCTGGCGGAATACGGCCCCAACGAGCTGGAGGAGAAGGGAACCCGAAGCTGGTACCGGATTCTGCTGGAACAGTTCGCCCAGACTATGGTGATCATCCTGATCCTGGCCGCGATTGTCTCCGCATTCATCGGAGACTGGCTGGAGGCCGGGGCCATCATCGCGATCGTTCTTCTGTTTGCAGTTCTCGGCTTTATCCAGGACTACCGGGCCGACCGGGCCATGGCCGCGCTCCGGGATATGGCTGTGTCCGAGGTGCGTGGGCTGCGGGGGGGAAGCGAGGCCATGATCTCCTCCAAGGATCTGGTTCCCGGGGATCTGATCTTTTTAGAGGCCGGAAACGTGGTTCCGGCCGACCTGCGCCTGCTGGAGGCCAATGACCTGAAGATCGACGAGTCGGCCCTCACCGGAGAATCCGAGGCGGTCACAAAGCAGACGGAGCCTATTGGCGAGGATGACCCATCACTGGGGGACCGGGTCAATATGGCTTACAGCGGCACAGTGGTAAGCTCGGGCCGGGGCAAGGGGATCGTCGCAGAAACCGGTATGCAGACCGAGATGGGTGACATCGCATCCATGATCCAGGGGGAGGAGGAGGTCCGAACCCCCATGCAGCTGGAGCTGGACCGGGTGGGAAAGATTCTGGCCGGGTTCGGTATTGTCGTTTCCGTTATCGTTGCCTCCATCGGCTACTTCTATCTGGGTCAGGAACCCAAGGAGATGTTTCTGGTAGCCGTGAGTCTTGCGGTCGCGGTGGTTCCCGAAGGGCTGCCGGCCGTTGTCACCATGACGCTCTCTTTAGGCTCCCAGCGGATGCTAAAGCGGAATGCGCTGGTCCGAAAGCTGCCGGCCGTGGAGACCCTGGGATCTGTCACCACCATCTGCACAGACAAGACAGGAACCCTTACCGAAAACCGGATGACCGCGGTGGAAGCCCGTGTCTATCAGGATTCTGCAGATCTTTCCGATTTCGAAGATCCCAAAAAACCTTCGCTGGAGAATCATGATACCGAAAAGATGAAGCCGCTGCCGGATCGGTTTCTGCTGCTGATAGCCGGCGGGGCACTCTGCAATGATGCGCGGATGGAGCAGGACCCGGAGAATGACCGGATCAAGACCCTGGGCGATCCCACTGAAGGAGCCCTGCGCGGCGCGGCCACCCGGGTGGGGCTGAGCTTTCCCAAGCTGGAGGAGAGGATGCCCCGACAGACTGAGGTCGCGTTCGATTCGGATCGAAAGCGAATGACCACCTTTCATAAGCTTACGGAGGAAGACTCGGATCTGCCGGAGCGGTTCCGAAATATGCTTGAAGGGAAAGGCTCCCATATTGCCATCACCAAAGGCGCGGTGGATCAGCTTATGGAGATCACGGTCGGGGTCTGGACCGAGGATGGCATTGAGGATCTGGGCCATGAAAAGCAGGAGGCGATTTTAGAGGAGAACAAAAATATGACCCGCCGGGGAATGCGGGTGCTAGGGCTCGGGGTGAGATTTATGGATTCGGTTCCGGAAAAGCCGGGCCCCGATGATGAAAAGGATCTGGTCTTTGTAGGGCTCTTCGGCATTATCGACCCGCCGAGGAAAGAGGTGAAAGCGGCCGTGGAGAAGTGCCGAACCGCCGGCATCCGGCCCATCATGATCACCGGAGATCATCCCCTGACCGCGCTCAACATCGCACAGGATCTCGGGATCACCGAAGGGGACCATGTGCTAACCGGGAAGGATCTCAACGCCATGTCAGAGCGGGAGCTGGCAAGGGCAGTCAAGGATACATCGGTCTTTGCACGGGTGACGCCCAAGCACAAGCTCAAGATCGTGGCCGCGTTGAAGGAGAACGGCGAGATCTGCTCCATGACCGGAGACGGGGTCAATGACGCGCCGGCCCTGAAGAACGCGGATATCGGGGTGGCAATGGGGATCACCGGAACCGATGTCACCAAGGAGGCATCGGACATGGTGCTGCTGGATGACAATTACGCGACGATCGTTGCAGCCGTGGAAGAGGGCCGCACCATCGGCGACAATGTCCGGCGCTTTGTGAAATACTCCATCGCGGGAAATATCGGCAAAGTCATCGTGATGATGTTCGCGCCCGTCTTTGGCATCTCCATCGCGCTGATGCCTCTGCAGCTCCTCTGGCTCAACCTGATCACCGACGGTCTGCTGGGGCTGGGCATGGCTGTCGAGCCTCCCGAGAAGAATACCATGAGCCGGCCCCCCCGAGCCCCTGACGAGGGCGTCTTCAGCCGGGGCGGGGTCTTTCAGGTCTTCCTGGTCGGCTCCGTGATCGGCGCGGCCGCGCTGGGAGTCGGGGCATGGTATTACAACGGGAGCAGCGAGAGCATGGTCTGGCAGTCGATGATCTTCACCCTGATCGCGTTTCTCCAGGTGGGGCAGGCACTGGCCATGCGCTCGGACCGGGAGTCGATCTTCTCCATCGGATTCCTCACCAATCCCCTGATGCTCTGGATGTGTCTGGGGATCGCGGCCCTGCAGATCGCGCTGCTCTACATCCCCTTTACCCAGACCTTTTTCAAGACCGTGGCTTTGGGGCCGATGCAACTGGTGATCTGCGCACTCTTCGGAACGGCTGCATTCATCACTGTGGAGATCTGGAAGGTCTTCCGCAGGGGCATCGAGAACAAGGAGAAGCGGACCGTTGGGCAGGATAAAATCGCGGAAAGACAGTGCCGGCAACTGGACGATCTGAAGCGGCGGATCGAGGGGCAGGATGCGCTTCTTCAGGAGATCCGGCAGCAGCTCTCTTCTTTGGCGCAGAAGGAGAAGAGATGAGAGCCTGCCATCATTGTCTTGAAATCTTTTTCATGATGAGACGGGTATCGAATTTGTATTCCAAATCGAGACATCTCTACGGTTTAAATCTTCCGTTGAAAAATCGAAAAGATTCTGATACAAGCGACACAACAGTCGTCGGCAGGGAAGGAACTGGCCTGAAAAAAAACAATCATTCTGCCAACAGGATCGAGGGCAGTTGCAGGAATAAGAGAGCTGAAAATCATCATGCTTAAAAAATTAAGGCTCCGAAACCGTTTTCTCATACCGACCATCGGCATGATCATCGTCGGCATGAGCGTGCTCGCAGGGCTTACATTCTACAAGGTGGAGGATTTCATCAAGACATCGGTTTCGGATCAGCTCCTGGTGATCTCCGAAAACACACGAAAGGCCGCGGATTTCTGGCTGGATGGTTTGACCATGAACCTGCAGGTCTGGGGAGACCAGAAGTTTTTGAAGTGGGCGGTTCAGGATTCCTATATGGGAAAGAACCTTCAAGCCACGGTCAACACATTTCTGGAAAGCATCCAGACCGAGTATTATGAATCGATCAATCTTGCCGGCATGGACGGCACAATTATCTACTCCTCCAATCCGGAACTCATCGAAAACCGCAATGTCTCAGACCAAAATTTTTTTCCGGCCGCGCTCTCCGGGGAACTCTTTCTTTCAAAGGTCATGCCGAGCAAAAGCAGCGGGAAACCGGTCTTTGTCATTGCCACCGGGATCGGAGAGGGGAAAGGGGTCATCTTCGGCGTCATCAATCTTTCCTATTTTACCGAGAAACTGATCTCCACCCTGAAGATGGGAAAGACTGGATATGTTTATATATACGGCTCTGACGGGGAGATCGTCGCACATCCGGACAGGTCCAAGATCCTGAATGCCGATTCCCGACAGGAGACGGCCCCGGAAAAAGAGGGGCTGATCTCCCATATGATAGATGGCCAGGAGCGGGTATCGGCCTTGAAACCCATATCGGATGCCGGTTGGACCATCGCCGCGAGCATGGCTATTTCAGAGCTGTATGCGCCGGTACGGGAAATCGGGGGGCTGCTGATTCTTCTTTCCATTACCATTGTTATCGGCGTTTCCGCGCTCATCTTTTTCATCGCCCGTTCCATCTCACTTCCCATCACCCGGATCGTCGACGGGCTGGAGGGATCGATCCAGCAGGTATCTGATGTCTCCGAACAGGTGGAAACCATCGGCAGGAAACTGGCCGATGGAACATATAAACAGGCGGCCGCGCTGGAGGAATCCTCGGCCTCTCTCGAGGAGACCGCGGCCATGACCCGGAACAATGCAGAGAATGCCAACAAGGCGACCCGTTTCATGGAGGAAGATGCCGCGCCCAATTTCCGCACCATGCGGGATCGGGTGAAAAAGATGGAGGCCTCGATGCAGGCCACCACGGAAGTAGGCAAAAAGACGGCCGGGATTGTCAACGACATCACCAGCAATGCATTTCAGACAAAACTGCTGGCGCTCAATGCGGCCATCGAGGCCGCACAGGCCGGCGAGGCCGGCGCAGGGTTCGCGGTGGTAGCCGATGAAGTGGGAAAGCTTGCCATGCACGCGTCCGCTTCGGCCGCAGATGCCACAAAACTGATCGAAGATACCATCAAACAGATCGAAGAGACCTGGGAATCGGGAAAGCAGGTTGCCGAGATCATGGAGAAGAATACGGAGATCTTCGAGAAGGTCCAAAGCCTCATCCAGGAGGTGAGCGCCGCGTCCGAAGATCAGGCCAGAGGCATAGAGCAGACCAATCGGGCCGTGGCCGATATGGATGAGACCGTCCAGCAGAATGCGGCCAGCGCGGAGAACGCGGCTTCGGTCTCCGAGGAGATGAATGAGCAGGTGACGCGGGTGCGGGAGCTGATTGTCGAACTCATGGTGCTGGTGAGCCAAAAGAAACATCTTTGAATCCTTTAGGCCCCGCTTTATTTGACGACCGCGGTTTCCCCCAACAGCCGAGGGGGATCTTCCCTATCCAGCGCCCTGCGCACAGCCTCAGCCAGCTCCTGCTTTCCCACCGGCTTCATCACGAATGCCGCAATTCCGGACTTTTGAACACTCTCGTCCGAGATCCTGTTATGGTATCCGGTGCATAGAATCACGGGCAGATCGGGCCTGATACGGATCATCTCCCGGGCCAGCCGATCTCCGGCCATGGCCGGCATGGTCATATCGGTGATCACCAGATCGAATGCCTCGGGCGCGGCCTTGAATCGCTTCAGCGCCTCTGTGCTGCTGGTCAGGGTGAAAACGGTGTAGCCGAGCCTTGTGAGCATCTTGCCCACCATCCGGGCGATGGGGGGCTCATCATCGATCACCAGAATCCGCTCCTCTCCGCGCGGCAGGGATACTTCAGCCTCAGCTTCATGGGCTCTGGCCTCTTTTTGGGAATCGATGAGGGGCAGATAGACCGAAAAATCGGTTCCTCTCCCCACCCGGCTTTTCACCCGGATGTCGCCGCAGCAGCTCCGGACGATGCCGTGAACCACCGAAAGCCCCAGCCCGGTTCCCTTTCCGGTCTCCTTTGTGGTGAAAAAAGGGTCGAAGATCGAGTCTAAAAGATCCGGTTCGATGCCCATGCCCGTATCCGATACCTTCAGCACCAGATAATCGCCTGGATTCAGGTCCGTAAATCCTTTGGCCATCTCGAAATCGAGATAGGTTTCTTCGACTTGAACCGTCAGGATTCCTCCCTCCTCTTCCATGGCATGGGCCCCATTTGCGCAGAGATTGATCACCACCTGATGGAGCTGGGTGGGATCGGCCATGACCGATTTCTTGCTGTCGATCTCCTGTCGGATCTCGATGGTGGTGGGAACCGTGGAGCGGATCAGGTTCAATGCCTCCCGGACAATGCCGGCCACCGGAACCGGCTGGACCTTCTCCTCCCCCTTCCGGGCAAAGGTCAGTATCTGCTGCACCAGGTGTTTTGCCCGCTCCAGGGATTCGTAGACCTCCTTCAGATATTTTTTTGCAGGCGATCCCTCTTCGATGATATCCTGCGACAGCTCGGTGTAGCCCATCGCTGCATAGAGGATATTGTTGAAATCGTGCGCGATTCCTCCGGCCAGATGTCCGATCGACTCCATCTTCTCGGACTGGCGCAGGCGGGCCTCCACCCCCTTCTTCTCGGTGATGTCCCGCAGAATGACCACAGCATTCCATCGCCCCTCGATTCTGGCCCGGGAGAGGGAGATTTCTGCCGGAAATGTTTCGCCCCCCTTTCGAAGTGCGGTCACTTCGATGCTCTGGCCCGGGATCTTTCCGTTTCCGGTGCGGACAAAGGCGCGGATATTCTCCGCATCCACCTCCCCATAATGGGGCGAGAGGGTCTCATGGAGATTTTGCCCGATGATCGCACCGGCCTCATAACCGAAAATCGTCTCTGCAGCCGGATTCCAGAAGGTGACGATCTCCTCCTCGTCCATCATGATGATCGCATCCTTGGCCGCGGCCATGATGGATCGCAGCTTCTCTTCGCTCTCCCTAAGCGCCGAAAACGTCCTTTGATGGCTGTCGATCTCCGCGAGCAGGCGATCCCGGGAGACCGTGGTCCTGGCAAGATTTTCCACCATGTCGTCAAAGGCCGCGGAGACCTCCCCCATCTCATCATCGGACTGCACACCGGTTCTTGCGGCCCAATCCCCGCTGCTGATCCGGACCGCTGCCTGATGGAGCCGCACCAGGGGTTGGAGCATGGATTGCTGAATGCCCAGGGAGATAAGCGCCACCATAAAGAGCGCCGCGCCGTTCAAAAAGAAGATGATCCATCCGGCCTTTTTCAGATCCTTTACCACCCGGATCTTGGTCATGGCTTCGAGCTGCTCGGCTGCGGAGACGATCACCCGGGTCTTGAGCAGAATCTGGGACGAAAAGCGGCTGACGAACTCATCCTCAGACAGTTCCTGCCCGTATGCTCCCTCAAGCCTTTGGGCGATCATCGGAAAGATCGTCATGAGATCGGAATGGTTCCGCCGGATCTTCGCCAGCAGCGCCTGTTCGCTTTTCAAGGAAAATTGACCGCTGTTCCAGCCTTGGGCCATCTCCTCATGTTTGGCCAGCCACTGGACCTTTGCCCGCTCGGTCCGGCTCAGGAGGAAATCGAGGGTCAGGGAGTTCAGCTCGAATGCCTCAATCCGGATGAGATCGACCCGCGCACTTTTGGCAAAGGCATCTATGACATTCTTATAGCTGGCAAAAGCGCCGAAACTGATCAGAATGGCCAGGGCGATCAGAAGTGAAGCATTGAGCCGCAGCTTTGTGGAGAGCTTCATCGGATATGAACCTTCATAGACCGATGCCGACCCGGCCCGGATCGATCTCCCGCAGGAGGGTCGGGTCGATCAGGCGATGGAAAAGGGGGATCTTTTCATCCCGGACAAGTTTTTGTCGAAGGGCCCAACGGGCCTGATCCCGCAGGGTTTCGATAAGGGAGCCGTGAAGATTGACCCCGAAGGAAGCTTTGCGGATAAAATTTTGAACCACCTCCGGATCTGCGGAAATATCTTCTGCAATGATCTTCATTGCCGCATCCGGATGGTTCTGACAGAAGCTTTCGGCCCGGATCAGGGCCCGAAGAAAACTTTTGAGCGGTTCCCGATTCCGTTCGATCCATTCGGGTCTCGCGGTCAGGCAGAAGGTTTTATGGTAGAGGCCAGCCTCCTCGAAGAGAAGACCGCCCTCTCCGAGCCGCTTTGCGGCCTCAAACGCGAATGGCTCGAAAAGGGATGCCGCGTCAAGATCTCCGGAGACCAGACGATCGACGATCGCGGCCGGGGAATCGTGAAGGATCGTGACTTCCTCTTCGGGTATCGTGTGTTTCAGCAGGAAAAGCGACAAAAAGAAGTGCGCTGATTGGCCTGCTCTGGTGGTTCCGATCCGCTTCCCGGAAAGATCTTTGGGGAAGAAAACATTGGACGATCTTCGGACGACGATCTTGGGATCGCTGCTGGTTGTGGAGCCGACCGCAACGATCCGAAAATTCTCCCGGGAAAAGGCTTTATAGACCAGAGGCGTTTCCGAGACACCGGCCATATCGATCTTACGGTCCAGCATTTCTTTAAAAGCGACGCCTGCTGAGCTGTACCGACGGATCTCGGCCCGGATCTCCTCTTCCCGGAAATAGCCCTGGTTTTCCGCAATGCTCAAAAGTCCCGCGCTTATCGAAGCCGATGTGCCCAAGATGAGATGAGTCGTTCTCTTCTCTTTCGGAAGCCAGAGATGGAACCAATAGCTGACGACGATGAGAAGAAAGAGCGCCGCCGGGATCAGAATTGCAAACCGCTTTTTTGTACTCATTCCGCATCCTCTCCTTAGTGGAATCGGAACATCCTGTTGAAATTTTTTTTGCTTTACCGGATAATCCGCATGTTTTCCGGCAGGACCCGGCCGAGCGGCTCAGGGCAGATGTAGTTTAGGATATTCGGCATTTCAGCAGATTCAACCTCTCCTTTGCGTATCATCCATCGGGCCTGATCCTCCAGCGTATAGACAAATGCCTGATCCAGCCGGGGCCCGACATCGTAATTCTTAGAGGATAACTGCATCCCCTCCCTTTTTATCTCCGGAACGTATTCGGAAAGGATATCGATCATCTCCTGGGGGTTCTCCTCGTAGAAACGGGGAACCTCGGCAAGGGATCGAAGCACTTTTTCGATCTTTTCCGGTTCTTTTTCCAGAAAGCTTTTCCGGGTCGAGAGGACAAAATAGCTGGAATAGATCCCTTTGGCATCGAAAGCGATCCCATTTTCCCCCAATGCCGCCAGAAGCCGGACATTGAAGGGCTTCCAGATCGTTGCCGCATCGATTTCTCCCTTCTCCAGCGCATGGATCATCTCTTTTGGGGAGAGATCGATCCGCCGGACCGCATCCGGTTCCAGCCCATCCATTGTCAGCACCAGATCGAGCAGGTATTCGCCGTTGGAATCCGGGACCAAACCGATGCGCTTGCCCCTGAGATCTTTCGGGGATTGGATCCCGCTATCCTTTCTTGCGATGATTCGGATATGATCCCGGGCCGTCGTGAGTACAGCGAGTGCGCAGATCGGCTCTTTTTTCAGGACCGCACGGACAAAGGGCGTCTCCGAGGAGATCGCGATATCGGCCTTTCCCTCCAACATATCCTGCAGATTCTCTTTGCCGTACCGGTTGTAGAGGAATACCGGCCTTATCCCGTTCTTTTGGAAGAAGTTCTTTTTGTGTGCGATCCGGGTGCTCCACCCGAGGATGCTCTTCTCGGTGGTGGCGATTCGGATCGCATCCGGAACATTATCTGCATGGGTAGGATGGTTCGAGTCGGCAAGCCGGAGCAGCACGGTTCCCCCCAGCAGGATCAGAACGATCGAAAAGAGGGCATATCGAAAAAAGGCGATCATTTTGTCCCCAATATGGTAAGGGTATGGGCCGATCAGAGAAGAAGCGCAAGTTGTTTTCCGGCCTCAAAGGCCCTTTCCAGCACCGCCCCATCCTCCTTGATGATCCCCCGGTCGAACTTGTTGAAGACCACGATCTCCTCCACCACTTCATACCCCATCGCCTTTGCCGGAAGCCGCATGGCCTCCATGGTCACGCCCATGTCCTCTGCATCGACCTGCTCGCAGACCGTTGCGATGAGGATCTTCCGATCCTGCCCCGCAAGCCGGCTCGCCCAGTTTCTGGGGCGGGTATCTTCAAAGGTGTAGAAGCAGTAGAGCCGGTCGATGAAGGCTTTCATCATCGCGGTGACGTTGTAGGTGTGGGTCGGAGAGACCCAGACCATGGCCTTGGATTCCATGATCTCCGGGTAGAGCAGCGTCATCCCGTCTTTAAGGCCGGTGCAGATTTTCTCCTTTCTGCACCGTTCGCATCCGATGCAGGATTTGAAATCATAATCCCGCAGAAAGAAGGCAGCGGCATCGACCTTCTCCGCTTTTGCTCCTTTTAGGATTTGTTTCAACAGGATATCAGAGTTTCCGTTTGCCCGGGGGCTTGCGCCGATCCCCATGATTTTCTTTGATATATTCATCTTCTCCCTTTCCTGTGCATCCCTTTTGATTGACGGTCAGGTTCAGAGCAGCGGCATCTTGAAATTTCTACCACCAATCCCGCACCGGTGTCAAATTTTTCAACGATACTGTCGGAGAAACCTTCAGAGAATGAGGGGATATTATTTTATTAAACTTAATTTTACCAATAGTCCGGTAGTCCGGTAAAAAATTTTAAATTTTATGATTTCAATTGGTTATGACAGGCCGCCTAAAACCCTGCTTTCAATAATTTCGGGTGGTTATAGTTTACAGCCCTGTAAACCGGGAAAATTAACGAACCATTGTTTACTTGAATCCGGAAAAGAGGTATCCTACAATCCGCCTAAAATTGTACCCTATCTCTTTCCCAACTCTTTATGGAGAAAAAAAATGAAAAATCTGAAACTGGCAAAAAAAATCGGTCTGGGCTTTGGTATCCTGATCGCCATTGCAGCGATTCTTGGCGGTATGGCCGTCTGGAACATGCTGGATGTGCGGGGGGATACCCGGCATCTGACATATGCCTATGTGCCGGAGGTGGAGATATCCAATAATATCGAAAGGACCTCCCTTCAGACCATGTACGAGATGCGGGGGTATGCCTTGAGCCGCAACCCGATCTACCTGCAAAGGGGACGGGAAAACCTGGAATCGATCAAGGCAGAAATTCGCCGGGCTGAGGATCTGGCCCAAGCTCAACCGGTGCTGGTAAAATTGCATGATGCGGTGAGTCAGGTCAAGACCGATGTCGGAAAGTATGAGGAGCTGGCTGAAAAGACCGTTGCGACCAATGAAAAGATCGCAGCCGAACGGGAGCAGATGAATATTGCTGCGGCCCGGTTCATGCAAAAAAGCCAGGAGCTTCTCGACACTCAAAATGAATCGATGAAGACCGAGATCGGCGGATATACAGAGCCCCAGGCCCTGATAGACCGGCTGACGAAGATCAACCTGATCAACGACATCATCGATGCCGGCAATGAGGTCCGGGTGGCCAATTTCAAGGCACAGGCGGTTCGAGATCACGAGATGCTCAAAGAGGCCCTGAAGCGATTCGAATCCCTTGAAACGATCTTCAATCAGCTTCGGGAAATGATTGAAAGAGAGGCCAACATCGAACAGCTCAAAGAGATCCGTGAATCGGCAAATGCCTATAAACAGGCCATGAGTACCCTGCTGGAAAACTGGCTCGAGCTTAACCGGATTACAGAAATGCGGCAGGCGGCCGCGAACAAGGTTCTGGAACAGGCCCAAAGCGTCGCGAAAAAGGGAATCGAGGAGACGCACGACATTGCATTGTCTGCGGAGAATGCCCTCTCATTCTCCACAAACATGATGGTGATCGGCCTCTTCTTTGCCCTGATCATCGGCTTCGGGATCGCGGTCTTCATCACCCGAAGCATCGTCGGCCCCATGAAGGAGGGGATCGAATTTGCCGGAATCGTTGCCGGCGGAGATCTCGACGCGGATCTCAAGATCGATCAGAAGGATGAGATCGGCGATCTGGCCCAATCCCTGCGGGAGATGGTCAAGAGCCTTCGGGGAATTGTCGGAGATGTCCAGTCCGCGGCAGACAATGTCTCTTCAGGAAGCCATGAGCTGAATGCCTCCACGGAACAGCTCTCCCAAGGGGCTTCTGAGCAGGCCGCTTCGGCAGAAGAAGCTTCAGCGTCGATGGAGCAGATGGCGGCCAACATCCGGCAGAACGCGGACAATGCCATCCAGACCGAAAAGATCGCGCTCAAGGCGGCCCAACAGGCTGAAGAGGGAGGCAAGGCCGTGGAAGAGGCGGTTCATGCCATGAAGACCATCGCGGAGAAGATCGGCATTATCGAAGATATCGCGCGGCAGACCGATCTGCTGGCCCTGAACGCGGCCATCGAGGCGGCAAGGGCCGGGGAGACCGGAAAAGGCTTTGCCGTGGTCGCGTCTGAGGTCCGAAAGCTGGCCGAGAGGAGCCAGATCGCGGCCAACGAGATCAACAAACTTTCGGCCTCCAGCGTCGACGTGGCGGAGCGGGCCGGGAAAATGCTCTCCCAGATCCTGCCGGACATCCGGAAGACCGCGGAGCTGGTCCAGGAGATCACTGCGGCCAGCAGGGAGCAGGATTCAGGCGCGGATCAGATCACCAAAGCCATCACCCAGCTTGACGAGGTGATCCAGCAGAACGCATCGGCCACCGAGGAGATGGCCTCCATCTCCACCGAACTCTCCGAGCAGGCCGAATACCTGAAGACGACCATCGGCTTCTTCAAATTGGACGAAAAGAGAGGCTTTTCCGACAGAAAACCGGCCCCGGCCGCCCCCCGGCAACAGCAGCATAAGCCGGTGATCCGGAAAAAAACCGGAGCCCAGAGAGATCAGGACTTTAAAATCGAGATCGAAGATGATATGGAGGACGGGTTCGAAAGATACTAGAAAAAAGGGAATTATCCTGGTTATAACCAGTTTTTTTGCCATCTGCGCAATAAATAAGGTACAATCAATATCGAGCAAGAGGACTCTTTTTAAGAGTTGTTTTCGATCATTCAAGACAGAAAGGAAGGGATGCCATGAAAGTACAGGTCACCGAAAGATGCATGGGAGATCGCAACTGCCACAAACTCTGCCCTGAGGTTTTCGGATACAGCGAAGACCAGTTGGAGGCCATTGTCAAGGTCAATCCGGTCCCGAAACAATATGAAGAGATAGTCCGGCAGGCGGCAGATGAGTGCGGAGCCGATGCCATCGTCATCGAAGAGAGCTGACAAGAGAGGGGTTCATCAGAAATGATGGACCCCGCCCTGATCAATTTCCTATCACTCGATATTCAAGTTTTTTGAGCTTGATTTTGAAACACATGTGTTTTCAATATGTTAAAAATTCGAGCTGCCAATCCTGTTTTTGAGGCTGTATGATCATAAGATGATGAATTTGTTGACAGGGCTGTGAAGTTGCCTGTTGAAAAAATGTCAATAAATTCAGTCAACAAGAAAAAACTTGAGCATCGAGTAAAATTTTTTCAGGGGGGTAAACAGATGACCGTCAAGAAAAAAATGATCTGTCTGATTATCGCCGCCATTTTCGTTATTTCAGGATCGGTCGTTTCTCAGTTGATTTCCAGGGATGCGAATGACGCCGGGAATGAAACTCACACAACACGATACATGTCTTATCTTATCGCCGACGAATTCCGTCAGACGTCCATGGATTTGACCCGACTCTGCAGGACCTATGTCGCGACAGGGAAAGAAAAATACCGGGACGCTTACTGGGATATAGTCAACTGGAGGGCCGGCGAGATTTCCCGGCCCGATTACGTCAGCAAAGATCTGTACAGAGGACGGGTCAAGAAGCAGACGGATATCATGAAGGAACTGGGGTTTACAAAGAAGGAATTAGCGCTTCTGCAAGACGCTTCGAACAATTCCAACGCCTTGATCGCCACAGAGGAACAGGCCATGAAAACCATCGAAAAAGGCCGGGTGGTGGAAGGACCCCGTAAGCCCGACCCAGGGGAAACACCGCGAGAATTCGCGTTGAGAATTGTATTTGACCACCGCTATCATGGAGAAGTCGTCAAGATCATGAACCCGGTGGATCGGTTTTTCGAAGCCATTAATCTCAGAACCCAAAATGAGGTGAAAAAATCTAAACATCTCGCTTCGTTCTGGCTGACGACCTCTTTTATATTCCAGGTCATCATCGGCATTCTCTTTGGCGCGTTTCTCTGGAACATCCGGTTGATATTGAAGCAACTGGGCGGCGAGCCGTCCGATGCCGCAAGCATCGCCAATCAGATAGCAAACGGCAATCTAACGCTGAATGAAATATCCCTGGAAGAACGAAAATCAGGTTTGATCGCCGATGTGCAACGGATGAGCGAAAAACTGCGAAGCGTTATCGCGGATGTCAGAACGGCTTCCGACCGCATCGCTTCCATCAGCGATGAAACGAGCGGCACCGCCCAGCAGCTTGCTCAAGGCGCCGCGGAACAGGCCGCATCCGCCGAGGAGGTCAGCTCATCCATGGAGGAGATGGGGGCCAATATCCGTCAGAACGCGGACAACGCGATGCAGACGGATCGCATCTCGCGGCAAGCGGCTCAAAACGCCGAGGAAGGCGGCAAAGCAGTCGCCCAGACCGTGGAAGCCATGCGGGTGATCGCTGACAAGATCAAAATTATCGACGAGATCGCCCGTAATACCAACCTCCTTGCGCTCAACGCGGCCATCGAGTCGGCCCGGGCCGGAGAACACGGCAAAGGCTTCGCGGTCGTGGCCAACGAGGTGCGGAAGCTTGCCGAGCGCAGCCAGGAATCGGCGGCTGAAATCGCCAGTCTCTCTTCGAGCAGCGTCGGCGTCGCGGAAAAGGCGGGGGAGATGATCGGCCGGATCATTCCGGATATCCGCAAAACCGCTGAACTGGTTCAGGAGATCAGCGCCGCCAGCAACGAGCAAAACAGCGGCGCGGACCAGATCAACCAGGCGCTGATGCAGTTGGATCAAATGGTGCAGCAAAACGCAAGCGCTTCGGAAGAGATCGCCGGCATGGCGGAGGAGTTCAACGGTTATGCAAAGCAACTGCAAAATACGGCGGCATTCTTTAAAATTGACCAGGAGGACGCCGCATGACCCCTCCTGGCGGGACGCCTTCATTGCCTCCGGCAACCGAAAAAAACCCCGACACAAACCCGCGCGAATCCTTGCCCTGAAAGGGCAAAACATACCAGACCGGGGCAACGCCCCGGGCTCCGCGATGACACAAAAATAAGCCATACGGGAATCAAATGAAAAGCAATCCCCCTACCCTTCTCATCATCGATGATGATCTGACCAACCTGATGCTTCTGAGTAACATTCTTAGGGAATACAAGATCATCACCGAAAGCGGTGGAAAGCAAGGGTTAGAAACCGCATTCCAAAAGCGACCCCATCTCATTCTTCTGGACATCATCATGCCGGAGATGGATGGTTTCGAAGTTTGCCGCCGCCTTAAAGAGAATCGGGCCACGGCCGATATCCCCGTCATCTTTATCTCCACGATGACAAAAACCGATGGAAAGGTGAAGGGTTTTGAAATAGGGGCTGCCGATTACATTACAAGACCCTACAATAGAGAAGAGGTACTGGCCCGAATACGCACGCATCTGACGATCCGGCTGCAGCAGATCGAGATCCAGAAGAGCGAGGAGCGCTTCCGACAGATGGCCGAGACCATCGAAGAGATCTTCTGGATGTTCGATACCCGATCCAAAGAATTCCTCTATATCAATCCGGCCTTTGAAATATTATGGGAACATCCGGTTGCCGATCTCTATTCAAACCCGAAACTCTGGCTGGAATCGATCCATCCGGAGGACCTTCCTGCGGTAAAAGCCAAACAGAAAAGACAGTTCCGGGGGGAAGCGAACCAGCAGGAATTTCGCATTCTCACGGAGTCCGGATCGACCAAATGGATTTCCAACCGGAGCTATCCGGTCAAAGACGAGAATGGCCGCCTCATTCGGATCACAGGCGTATCGACCGACATCACTGAACAGAAGCAATCGGCAATCGAACGGATCGAAAGCGAACAGCGGCTGCTGCGATCCGAGTGGGAGCTGGCCATCCGCAACCGGATTGCCCATATCTTTTTGACATCTTCAGATTGTGATCTCTATGCCGAAATCCTCGATGTGGTTCTCGAAGCCATGAAAAGCCGCTTTGGGGTTTTCGGTTATGTAGATGATGCGGAAGAGAACATGATCGCGGCCTCTCTGACCCAGGATATCTGGTGGGAGGATTGCCAAATGGAGGGCAAAGAATTCCGGTTCCCCCGGGAAAGCTGGAAAGGCGTATGGGGAGAGGCCCTTAAACAGAAGAAATCGATCATCTCCAACAGCAGAGGAATTGTGCCGGAAGGGCATCTGGCCATTCAAAATGCCATGTCGGTTCCGATTCTCTATCGGGAAAAACGGGTGGGGACATTGACCGTGGCAAATAAAAAGGGCGATTATGATGAAGCTGATCAAGAGCTTCTGGAAAGTATTGCCGGCTACATAGCGCCCATCATCAGCGACCGTATCCAGCGGGAGCAGGAGGAGATCCAGCGGAAACAGCTCGAAGAGCAGATGGTTCAGGCCCAGAAGCGAGAGGCTGTGGGAACCCTGGCCGGAGGCATCGCCCATGACTTCAACAATATTCTCTTTCCCGTGATCGGATATACGGAGATGATGATCCACGGGTTTCAACTGGAGCCCAAAGCTTTGAAAAACCTGGAACAGATCCTTAAGGCCGCGCTGCGGGCAAAGGATCTGGTGGCTCAGATCCTCGCCTTCAGCCGGAATTATGAAAAGGATCTGCGGCCGATGCAGATCGCCCCCATCGTGAAAGAGGCGCTGAAACTGCTCCGATCCACCATTCCAACCAATATCGCCATTCAGAATAATATCAAAGAGACAGGTCCCATCATCGCGGATATGATCCAGATCCATCAGATCGTAATCAATCTCTGCACCAATGCCTATCATGCAATGCAGGAAAATAGCGGCGTTCTGGCGGTGAATCTCCGGGAGACGGAGATCGGCAGTGAGGAGGCCGAAATATTGCATCCGGAGGCTGTGGCCGGCAGATATGCGCTGCTCTCCGTCAAGGATTCAGGGTTCGGAATCGCCCCCGAGATCATCCACCAGATTTTCGAGCCCTATTTCACCACAAAAGGGCCCGACAAGGGTTCGGGATTGGGACTTGCGGTGGTGGATGGAATAGTCAGGGATTATCACGGTTTTATAACTGTAGAATCGGAACCGGGGGTCGGATCAAAATTTTTGGTCTACTTTCCCCTGATCGAAACAAAGGTGATCCCACTTCAACCGGCCTTGAACACCCCGGAGCCCTGCGGTGATGAGCATATCCTCCTGGTGGATGATGAGAAGCACATCGTGGATATGCTGCTCCAGATGCTCCAGGGGCTCGGGTATCGGGTCTCTGCCAGGTACAGCAGCCTCGATGCCCTGGAATTTTTCAGGGCCAGAGGCAAAGAGATCGACCTGGTCATCACCGACATGGCCATGCCCCAAATGACAGGAGACCGGCTGGCACAGAAGATCAAGGCGATCCGGGAGGAGATTCCGATCATCATCTGCACCGGTTACAGCGAACAGATGGATGAGCAACGGGCAAAGCGAATCGGCATCGATGGATTTCTCCTCAAACCCATATCGAGGAGCGATCTGGCCCGTTCCATTCGGGATATTCTCGATGGCCGGAAGAGAGCATCCGCAATGCCCGATGATTTCGGGTAATCCCTTTTAAATATTGTCCTGAAATTAATCCTTATTCTACATGAATGCCGATATCTTTCTCCTTCAAGATCCTATCACAATATTTCAAACAGAATTTTTTAAAGCAGGAACGAACATGGAAAATATTCCGTCTGATCCCCCGACCATTCTCATCATCGACGATGATCCGACCAACCGCAAGGTACTTGGCATCATTCTCTCGAACTTCCGCATCATCACCGCGCCGGAAGGCGAAACAGGGATTCGATATGCCGAAGAGATCCGGCCCCATCTCATTCTGCTGGACCTCCTCATGCCGGAGATGGACGGCTTCGAGGTCTGCCGCCGGCTGAAAAATAACCAGAAGACATCGGACATCCCGGTGATCATCATCTCTGCGATCTCGGAACCGAGGGAAAAGGTCAAAGGATTCGAGCTGGGGGCCGCCGACTATATCACACGACCCTTTTTCAAAGAGGAGGTCTATGCCCGCATCCAGACCCAACTTACCCTTCGGATACAGCAGTTGGAGCTGCAGCAGTCCGAGGCGCTCAAAAATCTGATCCTCAGCTCCACAAAGGAGATGTTTCTCCTGTTTGACCTGGACATGAAGATCCGGTGGGTCAACAAGGCCGCCTCCGAAACCATGGGACTGACGCCGGAGGAGATGATCGGGACATACTGTTACGAGATTCTGCACCACCGATTTGCCCCCTGCCCGGACTGCCCGGTGGTCCTGGCTCTTGAAACCGGGATTTCCCAGGAGGGCGAGATGATCACTCCCGACGGAAGGCACTGGCTGCTGCGCGGCTATCCGATCTGTGACGAAAGAGGAAAGATCAATGGTCTGGTGGAGTTCATTCTGGACATGACCGATTCGAAACAGGCGCAGGATGCCCTGAAAAAGAGCGAAAAACGGCTGAAGCGGTCAGAGTGGGAGCTGGAGGTCCGCAACCGGATCGCGCAGACCTTTCTCACCTCTCCGGATGAAAAGATCTATGAAAGGGTCATCGACATCATCCTCGAAACCCTGGAAAGCCAGTATGGATTGTTCGGCTATATAGATGAGGCCGAAAAGAACTTGATGGCCGTCTCGCTTTCACAGAATGTGATCTGGGAGAAGTGCCGGATGGAGAAGAAACAGATCCTTTTTCCCCATAAGAGCTGGAAAGGGAGCTGGGGAGATGCCCTGAAGCAGAAAAGATCCATTCTATCCAATCAGCCGGGAAATGTGCCCAAAGGGCATATGGAGATCGAAAACGCGATATCGGTTCCTATTCTCTACCAAAAGAGACGGCAGGGTCTGCTGACGATCGCCAATAAGAGGGGGGGATATCATAAGGCCGATCAGCAACTGCTGGAGAGCATTGCCGGCTATATCGCGCCCATCCTCAACGCGCGCCTGCAGCGGGATCAGGAGGAGAAACAGCGGAAACTGCTGGAGGAGCAGTTGGCCACGGCCCAGAAGCGAGAGGCCATCGGAACCCTTGCCGGAGGCATAGCGCATGATTTCAACAACATTTTATTCCCCATCATCGGATATGCGGAGATGATGATCGACTCCTTCGATCTGGAGCCGAGGGTGGCCAAAAATATCGACCAGATACTGATCGCCGCGCTCCGGGCCAAGGATCTGGTGGCCCATATCCTCACCTTCAGCCGGAACTATGAAAAGGAGATGGCTCCGGTTCAGATCGGCCCGATTGTCAAAGAATCCCTGAAACTGCTTCGCGCGACCATCCCGGCCAATATCTTCATTCGGCAGGATATCGAAGAGACGGGTTCCATCATCGCGGACCTGACACAGATCCATCAGATCGTCATCAATCTCTGTACCAACGCCTACCATGCCATGCAGCAGTCCGGGGGCATCCTCGAAGTGAGCCTGAAGGAGACCGAGATCGACCCAAAGAGTGCGGCCGGACTGCATCCGGAGGCCACGGCCGGCAGTTACCTACTGCTTTCAGTACAGGATACGGGAACGGGAATGGACCCGACCATCCTCAACAAAATCTTCGAGCCCTATTTCACCACAAAACAGCCGGACAAGGGCACAGGACTTGGGCTGGCGGTCGTGGACGGGATCGTCAGGGATCATCAGGGTTTCATGAGTCTGAGTACGGAACTGGGCAAGGGTTCGATCTTCTCTGTCTATTTTCCCCTGTGCCACGGAGAGATCCAGGAGAAAACCGCGCCGAAAGTACTCATCGGTACGGGCGGGGCCGAGCATATCTTTCTGGTGGATGATGAAAAGCTCATTGTGGAGATGCTGACCCAGATGCTTCAGGGATTCGGGTATCGGGTTACAACCCGGAGCAGCAGTCTCGATGCCCTCTCCTACTTGAACGAAAACCGGTATGAGATCGACCTGGTAATCACCGATATGGCCATGCCGGGGATCACCGGAGACCTGCTGACCCGGAAGATCAAGGAGATCCGGAAGGATCTGCCGGTCATCATCTGCACCGGCTACAGCGACCAGATCGATGAGGACCGGGCAAGGGAGATGGGCGCGGACGGGTTTTTGTTGAAACCGATCATTCGAGGAGAACTGGCCAAGACCATTCACAGGGTTCTCCATCCCGAAAACGCGGAATCGAGAACCCCGTGAGACCCCTTCGAGCCGATCTTTCAGGCGAAATTGAGGATCATGCTGTGGTTGGGAACAAAGGGGGTATGGGGAAGCCCTGCATCCTTTGCCACATAGCCGGGCACAGCGATGCCCGAGTCGTAGAGGGCATAGTCCACAAAGGTCCTGCCGTCGATGCGGACAGTCATTCCGGGAAACGGGTTCTTCAGGGGAACAATGGCAAATACATTGCTGTAGCGGTCTTTGATATCGCTGTATCCCAATCGCTCCGCCTGTTTTCCGATGTCCACTTCCACATAGTATCTGCTCTCCTTTTCGATGTTGTCCCTGTAAGACTCGCCGATTTTTGCCAAAACATTCTCTAATTGATCTTTCATCCGGTCACCTCTTCCGGCAGACGATCTGCCATTTCTTTGGGTTAGCCTTATCAATAACCGTTCCTGATTAAATATATCTACCGGTTCTGGGATTTCAATGATCGGATTCAAAAATATAACAATTTATTGCCTTGATTTCTCCCGATACAATCGCCTATAATTTCAAATCAGCAAATGGAGGCATTTCTGAAGACCCATAATCCGGGAGGTAAAATCATGGCCGACAAAACCGATCGTGACATCGAAAAACACTACCCCACGGCCGAGTTCGTGGCAAAGCTGCGCCGCCTTGCCGATGCTCTGGAGAAGGGGGAGCGCTTCAATATCCAGGTGGCCGGAGAGCGGATCTATGTGCCGGCCGATGCCAAATTCAGCATCGAACATGAGCGGGAGGGAGACGAGGAGGAGATCGAATTTCAGCTCAAATGGATTCGCAAATGAGATGAAAGAAGTTGTGGGAGAGATGAAGATTATGATTCAGGCAAAAGAGAGGTAAATGATGGCCCTATTTCAATGCGAAGGGTGCAACATCACAAAGGAGGTCTCGGAAAAATTTGCAGGAAAGATGGTCAAATGTCCCAACTGCAAGGGGCCCGTGCGGATCTCAGATATGGCTGTGCCGGTGGAAGCCACCCCTGTGGAGGAGCCGGAGAGCAGCGGGGGGTCGATGCCCATTGCGGAAAAGAGCCCGATCACACCCGATTCGGAACCGCCGCACCCAAGACCCTCTGCCCTGGGTTCAGCCGCTGCAGCCAGAGAGGTTCCTGTCACCTGGGGCCGGGTGGTTCGGGTCTGGTGGGCCTATCTCTGGCGCAGCATTCTGGTGGCCATCGGCGCCACGGTGATCGGCATGGTGGTGGGCGGAGTGATAGGAATGGGTTTGGGCATTGTGGGGATTTCTCCGGAGATGATCGCCATGATCACAACGCCCATCGGCTTGATCATCGGTATTATTGTTTCGATTTTTCCGATCAAGATGATCCTGAACAAGGATTTCGGAGATTTCCGGCTGGCCCTCATGGAAAGACTGTAGCCGAAACCCCCTTTTTCCCGGGTAAAAATCTGCTTGTCCTGATCCGCTTCTTCATGGTATAGAGAGCCGAAGTTCAAAAAGCAGGCCAATGCACGTCGCTCTCGTTTTTGTGGGATTCGACAGCTATCTCCGAAAGGAAGTCGGCAGCATGATTGACCAAAGAATGAGAATCACCGGCGCTCCCAGAACCATCTCCTCGGGAATCGGAATAAGCGCATCAGAGGCCCCATCCGGGTTAGCAGCTTCATACCTGCCATGGCCCATCACCGGATGGGCGCATCTGGCCTGGGTTCCGATCCCCCTCTTTCTGATGGTGATGATCCTGTTGCGGATCAACCACATCGAGGGCGCGTTCGAGCCGCCCTACCTGCTGACGATCCTCAATTTCACCTTCTGCACAACCGTCTCCCTGGTTGTGGCCTTTCTCGGGGCCAGAAGCTATCTGACCAGCGGCTCCCTTTCGGTGCTGCTGCTGGGGGCCGGCATGTTCACTTTCGGGAGCGTCAGCCTCATCGCTTCGATCCTCATCAATCTCGGCCAGTTGAATGACGGTGTCACCGTCTATAATATCGGTATGGTGCTGACGGGGATCTGCCACCTGCTGGGGGCCGTCTCGGGGCTAGTGAACCGGAGCGATCCCAAACCGCGGCAGCGGATTCTGCTGCCCTGGGTCTATGGGGCCGCCCTGGCCGTTGTCCTTATGGTCAGCATCGGTGCGCATGAGGGGATCATCCCGCTCTTCTTTATCCAGGGAGAGGGTGCAACCCCCATGCGCCAGGCGGTCCTCAGCCTCGGCATCGGCCTTCTCGCGCTTTCGGCCCTGATCCTGATCGCCACCTTCCGCAAAGTGCGCTCCGCCTATCTCTACTGGTACGGCCTCTCACTGGGGCTGATCGCGACCGGTCTTTTCGGGGTGCTGATCATCCAGAATGTGGGCAGCGTTCTGGGATGGATGGGCCGGTCCGCGCAGTATCTGGGCGGCATCTATATGCTGTTCGCGATCTTTGCGGCCTTTCAGGAGACCCGGAGCTGGGTTCTCCCCCTGGAAGAAGCCCTCCGCCAGACCGAAGCGGCATTGGAAAAGGCCCTGGCGGAGATGGAAACCCGGGTGCAGGAGCGGACCGGGGAGCTGGAGCGCAGGGCTGCGCAGTTGGCCCGGCTCAGTTCGGAGCTGACCCTGGCGGAACATCGGGAGCGGCAGCGGATCGCCCAGATCCTCCACGATCACCTTCAGCAACTGCTGGTGAGCGCACAGATGCGTCTGCAGATCCTCTCCCGCAGAATCGATCCCGCGCACCAGGAGCTGGCCGCACAGATCAAGGAGGTGATCGATGAATCGATTGCGGCCTCCCGTTCCCTCACCATTGAACTGGCCCCGCCGGCCCTGCGCGCGGATGGACTTGGTGCGGGAATGGAATGGCTTGCCCAGTGGTTTGAGGAGAAACAGGGTCTGAAGGTGGATCTCTCCCTGGACCGGGAGATCCCAGCCGTGCGGGAGGATGTGAAGCTGCTGCTTTTCGAGTCGGTTCGGGAGGCCATCTTCAATGTGGTCAAACATGCGGGGGTGGATCGGATCTCCCTGCGCCTCAAGCAGATGGAAGATGAAACCCTCCGGATTACGATCATCGATCAGGGCATCGGGTTCGATATCGAGCAGTTGAAAAGCAAAAGAGGAGAAAAGGAGGGCGGATACGGCATCTTCAGCATTCAGGAACGGCTGGGGCTGATGGGAGGAGAGCTTACGATCGAAAGTGAGCCGGGGCTCGGAACCTGTCTGACGTTGAGCGCGCCCTTGACCCGGCCAAAACGGAGCCATTGAGCCTTTTTCAAACCGATTGAATTTCTAGACACGGATGGAGGATTGCGATGAAGAAATGGGAATGTACGGTATGCGGCTATATTCATTCGGGAGAGGAGCCCCCGGAGGAGTGCCCGGTCTGCGGTGCGGACAAGAGCAAATTCGTGGAGGTTACGGAAGATATCCCTGAACCGGCCCAGGAGAAGGGCGAAGCCTCGGCGGCCGGAACCCCGGGATCGGAAGGGGCGGAAAAAAGAGGCCCGGTCACCCCCATCGAGCGGCCCGAGCCCCCCAAGACCCGCCATGACAGATTTCAGGATGCGCTTATCCGATACCATGCCCACCCCATCTCGATCCACATCCCAAACGGAGTGCTGCCGATCTCCATCCTCTTTCTGCTCTTTGCCATTCTCTTCTGCTGTTCGACCCTTCAGACCGCAGCTTTCTATAATATGGTAATCGTGCTGCTCGCGATGCCGGCCGTAATCTACACCGGATATTTCAACTGGCAGCGGAAATACAAGGCCGCGCGCACCGATCTTTTCCTGAACAAGATGATCTGTGCGGGCTTAGTGACGATTTTGGCGGTGATGCTGACCATGTGGTGGATCATCGACCCGGACATCGCGGTCTCGCCCGGATCAAGCCGATGGATCTTTCTGCTGCTCCATCTGGTCATGTTCGGCCTTGCTGCCTATGCCGGGTATCTCGGCGGAAAGCTGGTCTTCAAAGAGTAGTTTTTGAAACGAAGATTCGGATAAACCCAGTATGAATTCAGGGTGAACTCAGGGTGAACTCAGAATGATACGGCAAAAATGTCAGTACATGAGCATTCCGGTACTCCTCTTATCCGTGCTGTTGGGAACTGTCGGATTCGGCTGCGGCGCCGATCCCGCGGTTTCTGAAATCCGAAGAAACCGTCCGGAGCCGGCCGCGCGCCACAAGAGCGCATACCAACCCATCAGGGAAAGCGATGATTTCGACAGGATCGACCGCCATGCCACAACTGCGCCGGCCAGTGTGGAGGATTCGATTGACGAGCTGGCCCGATACCTCACTCAGAAGACCCAAACCGACGCGGAAAAGGCCCGGGTCATCTTCCGGTGGATCACCCTGAAGATCGACTACGAGACCGATGAGGGATACTGGGAGTATCCGCCCGAGATCTGTGCGGAACAGGCATTTAAGCGGCGAAGCGCGGTCTGCAACGGCTACTCCTCCCTCTTCGAGGCCCTGGCAGAACGCTCGGGTCTTGAGATCGTCCGGATCCGGGGATACAGCAAGGGCGACACCTATTATCCGGGCAAGCGGTTTTCAGCGCCCAACCATGAGTGGAACGGGGTGAAGATCGACGGCCGCTGGTATCTCATCGACGCGACCTGGGGCAGCGGATTCATCAAAAAGGGCCGATTTGCCCGGAAGTTCGACGACTACTACTTTCTCACACCCCCGGAATACTTCATCTTCGACCATTTCCCAGAAGATCCGAAATGGCAGTTGCTGCCCCGTCCCGTCACCAAATCCGAATTCGAGGCCCGCCCCTATCCGGGCAGACCCCAGATCCGAAGCTTCTGCCGATACGGATTCCCGGGCAAGACCCTGTGGGAACTTGCCGGCAGATCAGATTTCACCGGCTTTCCCCGTACACATGAACAGGGGGAAAGGCGGATTCTGATTTCTGAGGCGCCGCTGCAGAAGGGGCTGGCGGAAGAGGCTCCTTATAACTTTACGATCCGATCCCCGGAAGCGGCAGAAGTGGTGCTGATAAATAAAGGCGATTGGGGAGAGAAATGGATCGACCTGCAGCCGTTGGGAAATGACCGCTTCACCGGCGAGATCCGGCCCCGAAAGGGGGAGCTGAGATTGAGCGCCAAGTTTCCGGACAAGCCGGGGGGATACTGGCCTCTGCTCGTATATGGTGTGGAAAAGCACTGAAGAGGCAGTTGGAAAAAGACCGGCATCACCAGCGGTCATCATCCGGCTTCTCTTCCAGATTCTCCTCGATGGCCTGCCGGCTTCGCTTGGTTCCCTTGACCGGATTTTCAATCTGTACATCGGGCTTGTCCAGATGGAACCAGGGGATGTAGACCACCCCGAAATAGTCGAGACCAAAGGCCAGTGCCAGTAGAATGATCAGATACCATACATACTTCATATTTCACCTCCTGAAAGAATTCCCCCTGGAATGGCCTTGCAAGGGGGCCGAATCCTATACTACTTTTTTAAGAAAATATTCCTTTATTTGAACAAATCAAGAAAAAAATGGAGAAAAACAGGACTTACCAGTTGGGGCTTGACAGCCCGGATCGATTCCGTCATATTGGCACAAATCCCAACCGATATCGTTCCTCGAATTGAGATGAAGAATTGAGATGAAAAATTGAGATGAAAAATCAGGATACAGAACAGAATCAAGAGCAGATTTCCAATGAGACCGCCCGGCAGGAACTCGAGAAGGAGAACCGCCACCTGAAGGGGACCATCGCCCGAATTCGGGAAGAACTGGATAGGCGGGTCGAACTGGAAGATGAGAATATCCGGAAGACCCTTGCCGAAGTCGAGAACAAGATCACACACCTCAGGACCACAGTAGACCGGCAGCGGGATCAGATGGATCAGGTCTCGGCCCGGGAGGCGGAAAAGACCCGCACTGCAACTGCGGAGGCGACCCGGGAGGTCGAACACCTGAAGGGGACCATCGGCCGGCTTCGGGAGGAGCTTGAGGTGATGAAGTTCGAAGGCATGGAGGCGGAGCAGCGGGCCCAAGCCCAGTCTGAAAAGGAGACTGCGGAACTCAAATCCATGGTGACTCAGCAGCGGGATGAGATGGAACTGATGAAATTCTCGGGCATGGAGGCGGAACAGCGGGTTCGGCAGGAGCTGGAGGGGGAGATCGCTTCGCAGAAGGATACCATCATCAGCCTGCGGGAGAACATGGAAGAGATGCAGAAAAGTTATCAGGAGGAGATGGAAATCCAGCAGCGGGCCGGGGAGGACGAAATCCATCATCTACAGCAGGCGATCCGGACCCTGCGCCTAAAACTCGAGGAGCATCATGAACGAGCATAATACAGATACGACGGTTTTAGAGACCCCGCCCCAAATATCCGGGAGGGAAACGGCCAATAACAAAGCCGAAATGCTGCTGAATATCTCCCAGGCCATGGCCGCATACGAGACCCTGGATGAACTGCTGGAGGCCCTCATCGACATCATCACCGGAGAGGTCAATGCAGAGCGGGGAACCATCTTCCTCCACGACCAGGAAACCGATGAACTCTACTCCAGGGTGGCCCGGGGCAATATCCAGCGGGAGATCCGGATTCTGGAGAAGAGCGGCGTGGCCGGCCATGTCTTCAGCACCGGCAAGGGAATGATCGTCCATGACGCGTACCAGAACGAACACTTTGACCGGAGCATCGACGAAAAGACCAACTATGTGACCAAAAGCATCCTGTGTGCGCCCATCAAGACCGTCAAGGGAGTGGTGATCGGGGTGGCCCAGGCCCTGAACAAGCGGCGGGGGAAGTTCACCGAGGAGAATCTGGCCATGCTCACGGCCATGACCACCCAGGCCGCGGTGGCCCTCCAGACGGTCCAGTTCGTGGAGAAGATCCGGAAGAGCCGGGACCAGGAGATGGAGTTTTTCAAAGTGGTCTCGGACGTCATCTCCGAGATCGAACTGGGCACGGTTCTCCAGAAGGTTATGTCCCAGGCCACAAAACTGCTCAATGCCGAGCGCTCCACCCTCTTTCTCAATGACGAAAAGTCCAAGGAACTCTTCTCCCGGGTCGGCGAGGGGCTAGGCACGGAGATCCGGCTGCCCAACCACTTGGGGATCGCGGGCACGGTCTTCAGCTCGGGCAAATCGGTCAACATCCCCCATGCCTATGCGGACCTGCGCTTCAACCCCACCTTTGACCGGCAGACCGGATACTTCACCCGCTCCATTCTCTGCGTTCCCGTCATCAACAAGGAGGGGAAGACCATCGGCGTCACCCAGGTGCTCAACAAGCGGGGAGGGCCTTTTACGGACGAGGATGAGTTCCGGCTGCGAACCTTTACTGGCCAGATCGCGATCGCGCTGGAGAATGCCAAGCTCTTCAACGAAGTTCAGAACATGAAGAACTACTCCGAAAGCATGCTGGAGAGCATGACCAACGCGGTGATCACCATCGATGAGGAGGGCCGGATCATCACCTGCAACCGTGCGGGCCTGAAGATCATGGAGGCCACCATCGACCATGTACTGGACAAAAAGGCCGAGGACTTCTTCACCGGAGACAACGCATGGTTCATGGACCGGCTCCGCCGGGTCTCCGAATCCCAGGATTCCGAAGTGATCATGGACAAGGAGATGGCCTTCGGGGGCAAGAAGAAATCTTTGAATCTCACCTTCCACCCGTTGGTGAGCGCGGAGAACCGGAAGCTGGGTGTGATGATCATGATGGAGGACATCAGCAACGAGAAGCGGATGAAATCGACCATGTCGCTCTACATGGACGCGGGCATCGCGGATCAGCTCATGGAGGGCGGGGAGCTTGGCGGTAAGAGCATGGTGGCCACAGTACTCTTCTCTGACATCCGGGGCTTCACCACCCTCACCGAGGAGCTGGGGGCACAGGGGACAGTCTCTCTGCTCAACGAGTACTTCACCATCATGGTGGACTGTATCCAGCGGGAGGGGGGAATGCTTGACAAGTTCATCGGCGACGCGATCATGGCCGGATTCGGGGTTCCCGTGGCCCAGGGGGATGACGAGGACCGGGGAATGCGCGCGGCCATCTCCATGATCGTCGAGCTGGACAAGTGGAACCAGATCCGCATCTCCCACGGCAAAAAGCCCATCGACATGGGCATCGGCCTCAATACCGACAATATCGTCACCGGAAACATCGGCTCTCCCAAGCGGATGAACTACACCATGATCGGCGACGGCGTCAATCTCTCCTCCCGGCTGGAGAGCGCCTGCAAGCAGTATTCCACCCGCATCCTCATCAGCGAATATACATTGGAGAAGCTGCGGGGAATCTATCGGGTCCGGGAGATCGACAAGGTGGTGGTCAAGGGAAAGACCGAGCCGGTGAGCGTCTTTGAGGTGCTCGACTACCACAGCGAGAAGAGCTTCCCCAATCTGATGGAGGTGCTCAACTACTTCAAGGAGGGGGTCTCTTACTATCGGCAGGGGAGCTGGGAAAAGGCCGTGGCCGCGTTCAACGAGGCCTGTCGTCTCAATCCCGAAGACAAGATCTCAAAGATGTATATCAAGCGGTGCAGCTATCTCCAGGAGAATCCCCCGGATGAAGATTGGAAAGGGGTATGGGTGATGGAGGAGAAATAAGGGATCACTCTTCCGGGGGATCTCCTTCTCTCGGAAGGAGACTCCGGACCACCCGCAGCAGCTCCTCCCGCTCGATAGGCTTCTGCAGGGTTTGATCCACCCCGAAGGTGGCTGCGATGGTGAGATACTCTCCGGCCCGGATGCGCCCCCCGCCCGAGATCGCGATGATCTTCAGATCCGGATAGAGCTGCTTCAACTCCATGATGGTCTCGATCCCCTCTTTGTCCGGCATGATCAGATCGATGATGATAAGATCGGGCCGCTCCTTCCGGCAGACCGCCAGGGCTTCGTTTCCGTTTGCGGCCTCCAGCACATCAAAGCCGTCCCGTTCCAGGAAGGCTCTGAACATCATCCGGATTACCGCCTCATCATCCGCGATCAATATGCGCGCCACGTCACTTTACCTCGCCACTGTTAAACGATTTTTCCCACATCCAGCCCTTTGAGCAGATCCGGCTCCAACGGCAGTATCCATATGCGTTCATATCCGGTAAATCCCTTTGGGCTATAATAGGACAAATAGAATTTCAGGTCAAATCCTTCAGAGACCATTTCTTCATATCCGAAAGCCTTGGCATTTTCCGGATTGTGGCAGGTGAATCCCTTTTGCATCAGATGGGCCTTCAACATCCGGTAATAGGCCTCGTTGCACCGGATATCGAACCGAGCCTGGTTCAGGTACTCCAGGTTGGAATGGATGTTCTGATAGAGGGTGAAATTGTCCACCACGGCCTGGGTCTCTGGATTCAGGTTATCCGAGCAAAGGCCGATCGAGAGCAGATCGCAGATTTTGGGGAACCGCTCGATGGCCTTTTCGAAATAGGAGCGGTTGTGAAGGATCAGTTCATGGATGGTGATATGTTCCAGACGGGCTGCAAGGTTGACGGTCTCTCCGGTCACGGTGAAATCCCGCACGATCTCATTGCCGAGATTCGATCGTAATATCTGATCCCCGTAGGTGGCGCCGCTTCTCAAGCCGAGATTCACTCCGGTGAGACCCGAAGATTCGATGAGCCCGTTGAGGACCCGGCAGAGTTCAAAGAGGGAACAGAAGTTCCGGGCCACCATCCCCTCGGACTCCTGTGGGGAGAGGAAATGGTCGATAAAGACGCACATGACATTGTCACCCATGAATTTGTCGATCCGGCCGCTGTATTTGCGGCTGATGAGCCGGGTCTGCTCGAAAAAGGGCTGCTGGATCTTGTTGAGATAGACATCCTTTCCGTAGGTGGTGAGAAAGCGGGTGCTGGCCCGCAGATCCGAAAAGCTGATGCAGCCGATCTCGTTTTTGTCCGACACCCCGTATTTGAGAACATCGTTGAACTTCTCCCACTCCCTTTTATAGGCGTCCGGATCGCTGTACTCCTCTTTTTTGCCGGAACGGGAGAGACAGCGATCCCGGTGCTCCCGGCGCAGAAACGCGAAAAACTGGCGGAACTCATAATTTGCCGCCTTCCCCTCCAGAACCCCGTACCGGCTCCCGTCCAGGGAATACCGCTTGATCATCACCGACTCGGTGGCATAGAAATCCGGGATCAAAATATCCGGATCATTACCGGGCCTGCGAATCCCCATAAAGGTCATCTCCGCGGGAAAGAGGCTGGCCAGGGAGCTGTCCAGGGCATAGAGCCACAAAAGGCTTGTTGGATAATCGGCATCGTAGAAATACCGTTTGATCCATCCGAGATAATCATTGATCAGGTGCGGGGACTCCACCGGAATGAAGAGGCAGGTTAGATCATCCAGGGGTTCGGAATGGAAGTAGATCCGGACCAGCCGGTCGATCATCCGCAGCTCATCGGGCGGCGGATTTTTCAACTGTTTGGGCGAAAGGGTCTTGATAAAGCGCCAGAAGCAGCATCCCTCCCGGCCATGTTTGTAATGTTCGACAATGAACCGGTAGAGGTGTTCGCTGAAGACGGAGAAGTAGCTGTCCTCCTCGGTTTCAAGGGTATCCGGAGCGGTTGCAAAGTTCTTTTGCAGGATCTTCTCCACCACGGCCCGAGGCTCTCCGGCCTCCAGACGCTGAACCAGTCTTTCAATGAAGTTCTCTTGGGTCATCGCCCGTTCCCGCCTTTCGCCAGCCTCTTTAACGAAGCAATGCATAAAAAAAAGGAAGTATATAACTCTTATCTGTATGGGGACTGAAGGCGCAACAACTGCGTTGCTTTTTCAGGCTGTTTTACATATAGTGGATATAGGCATGGGTGTCAAATCAGAAATACGGGGAAAGGGAATTCTTATGACATACGATTCAAGAAACCGCAGCCATCTGCTGCTGCTCATCGCCGGCGCAAAAGGGGCCATCGGCTCCACCATTGCGGCCGCGGTTTCACTGTTGCAATCCGAACCTGAAAGAATCCTGCCGAGCCTCATCACCCGGGAGGGGCTGCCGGGATTGGGGGCTGCGGAAAAGGTCCGGATGGCCGGATGGGACCGGACGGAAACGGATATGGAGAGCGCAATCCGAGGACATGGCGTCCTCCCGGAGGCGATCTGGGGAGAGAGTCGGCAGCTTCTGGCTGAGATCCCGGTGCTTTCGGCCCCGCCCCCGGAGATGGGGCTCAAAGGCCAGACCGAGCACCTGATCTCCGATATCCGCGATCTTCTGAACAAATATCCCCATAGTCTGCCGGTGCTGGTCAATCTTCTCCCCTCCTGTGCGGGCGGGGACCTGCAGGATTGCCGGGACATGGCAGCGCTCTATGCAAAGGCCGATCCGAAATCTTTCCCGGATTTGGCCTACGGACTGGCCGCGGTCCGCTCCGGCGTTCCCGTTGTCAACTTCACCCCCAATCCTATCGAGGTTCCGGCTCTGGTTCAGGAGGCGATCCGGCAGGGGGTTCCCATATCAGGACGGGACGGAAAGACTGGGCAGACCTATCTGAAGATCGTGCTGGCATCCGCGCTCAAGGCCCGGGCACTCCATGTGGATGGCTGGTACAGCCTGAATATTTTAGGAAACGCGGACGGCAAGAATCTGATGGACCCGGCCTGCGCAAAGGGCAAGCTGGCCAACAAGACCGAGATCCTGGATGAGATTCTGGGATATTCCGTGGGGGAGCGGTACGGGACATCGACCCACAAGGTGCATATCGACTACTATCCGCCAAGAGGTGACGCGAAGGAGGCCTGGGATGTGATCGACTTCAACGGCATCTTCGGCATGCCCATGAGTTTGCGCCTCAATCTTCAGGGCCGGGATTCGATTCTGGCCGCGCCCATGATTCTAGATCTTGCCCGCTGGACCGCGGCCGCACACAAGGCCGGTCTTAAAGGATTGATTCCGGAGCTGGCCTTCTTCTACAAAAGGCCGTTGGGAGATGACCCGCCATTGACCTTTCAGGATCAGATGGTCGGCCTGCAGCAGCTCGAGGAGAAATGCCGATAGGCCCTATTCCCAAATGGCTTTCCGAATCAAAGGCTTTTTAAAAAGACAATCAACGAAAACAAAAAGGAAGAATTGCACATATGATCTTCGGATACAGCACCAACGCTTTCGTCAAATACCCCCTTGCGGAATCCCTGAAAAGAATTGCAGATCTTGGCTTCAAAGGCGCGGAGATCATGGGGGACCGCCCCCACCTCTATCCGGGCGACTACGATGAAGGCGCGCTCGGGGAGATCAAAAAGCGTCTGGATGAATACGGCCTGACGCCCACAAACCTGAACAGCTTCACCCTCTTTGCCGTGGGCGACACCTATCTCCCCTCCTGGATCGAGCCCGACCCGGACAGGCGGGAGATCCGGATCGACCATACGGAGAAATGCCTGAAGATTGCAAAGTTTCTGGGGTGCGAAAACATCTCGATTCCGCCGGGGGGGCCATTGGAAAAGGGGATGACCCGAAACGAAGCCTTTCGCCTCTTCTATCAGGGGCTGGATCGGGTAATTCCAGTGGCAGAGGAGCTGGGGGTGAAGATATTGGTGGAGCCGGAGCCGGATCTTTTAATGGAAAAGACCGCAGAGTTCCTTCCCTTTATCCGGGATATCAGCTCCAAGGCCGTGGGGCTGAACTTCGATATCGGCCATTTCTACTGCGCGGGGGAAGATCCGGCCGCGGCCTTAGAGTCGCTGTTTGAATGGGTGGGCCATGTCCATATCGAAGACATCGCGCCCACGAGGGTTCACAATCATCTCATTGCAGGACAGGGGGCCATCGATTTTCCGTCGGTATTGAAAGCCATGAAGCGGCTGGGTTATACCGGCCATATCAGCCTGGAACTCTATCCTTATACAGATCATCCGGAGGCGGCAGGGAAGGAGAGCGCGGCGTTTCTGCGGCCGCTGTTTGCAGAGATGGGGCTGGATATCGAGTAGAGGAAAGGAAGAAAATATCTACTTTGAGGGGAGGCCGTTTTCCGGCCTCCCCTCAAAGTTTGGCTATCCGAGATGCCGCAGCACATCCTCCCGAATCGTATCGTCATCCGACTTGAAGATCGGCAGAAGGCCGGCCGCGACCTCCTGCAGGGATGTGATCTTCTTCTCCCGCATCACGTTCTGAATCTTCTCCACCCCCTCTTCGATGAGCCGGAGCCCCTCTGCGATCTCGATGATGTCTTTTCTTTCAATGTCCATGAAACAGCCTCCTCTATGTAAGTGTCCGTTTTAAGCCTTCGCCGCATTATGGCCTAAATCTGATGAATCGTCAACGGCGCATCGGCCATCTTCTCGTTTGCCTTCTTCAGCTTCTCCTCGGAAGAGATCACCGATACCCCAGCCTCCCCCTTTCCGAGCCCCTTGAAATACCGTTTTGCAACCGCCACCACCTGATCCCGGTCCACCTTGAGCAGCCGCCGCTTGTACTGGTTCCGAGCCTCGTCCGACAGCCCGATCAGATTCCGGTAGAACGATTTTCGGGCCGCAGGTCCTGGCGGGTCCGGCTTGTCGATGTCCGAGCAGATCTGCAGAATCGACTCCTTTATGTCCTCGTCCGAATATCCGCCCGAGAGAATGAACTCACTGGCCCGGTCATAGACCGAAAGGGTGGCTGCGATATGGGGATCTCTGTAGGAGCCGAAGTTGAAGACCCCGGATTCTCCGTTGTAGAGGGAAAAGCCTCCGTAAGCACCGCCCTTCTCCCGGATCTCCCGGTGGAGATATCGGGAGCGGAGCAGCTTTGCGATCACCGCAAGGGCCGGGGCATCCTCGTGGAGCATCCGCACGGTCTTGAATGTCTTTCCAACAAAAGAGACTGCGGTGGAGGTGGTCCACCCCTCCCGGGGAAGGAAGGATTCCAGCTCGATATCGGGCGGAATAAATCCCTGGGCCCGCCCCTTGGGGATGCCATCCAACAGCTTCTGCACCTCGGCCAGAGCCAAAGAGATGGCCTCATTCTCACCGATGAGCGCTATCTTCAGATTCTTTGCCTGGAAAAGCTTCTCTGCGATCTTGTCGAGATTTTCCCCAAGAGCCTTCAGTTGCTCCTCTTCCAGTTCATCGGCAAGCGCCTTGATCTTCTTCAACTGGTGAATGCCGCTCCACAGCTCGTTCAATGCCTGCGCCGGGGAAAAGGCTCTGGATGCAGCCGACATGGCCAGCCGATGGCCGTTTCGCACGATCCCGGATTCGAGCCCGGAACGGTACTCCAGCAACAGGGTCTTTAACCGGGCGATATCGGTAAAATCCCGCTCCTGGAGGATCTCCCTGATAAGATCGAACATCCTGGCCTCGTTTCGTATCAGCGCCTTGCCGCTAAGAGTGACAAAGGGGATGCAGAGACCCGATTCGGTAAAATCGGTTCGGGAGTGGCCCGAGAGCCCCAGCCCCCCGGTGTATTGGTCAATCTCCTGGGCGATCTCAGCCCAGTTCCGGCCCCGGGTTCCGATTTTGGTCAAGGCGTAGCAGAAAAAGGGAACCAGGGGAAGCAGTTCCGCGGAAAGCGTTCCCGCGCCCGCGGCTGCGGTGAAATAGAAGATCCCGGAGGTGGGCTGCTCATAGACGGTCGCGCCCAACTCCTCATGAAACGCGGTCTCCTCCACCGTGGGGATCTTAGGGGAGATGTCGGAGAGTTCCAGCGTCGGCAGGACCGACAGATCCTCCTCGCTCTCCTGCATCCGGGCCAGGATCTTCGCATCTTCTTGAATCGTTTCGATCTCGGCCCGGGAGAGGCCCGATTTGATCCGCTCCAGCTCCTGGACCGCCCGCACCTCCTCCTTCCGGGCCATCTCCTGATCCGGCAGAAGCTTGAAGAGAACCCGGTGGCTGTTCTCCAGAAAGTATTTCCGGATCAGACCCTCGAAGAATCCGCCTTTGACCATCTCCTCCCGAATCCGGTTCAGGTTCTCGTCGATGTTGAGCACCTCAATCGGATTGCCGCGGTGAAACCAGGTCCCGGCCAGAAATAGGAAGAGCTTCAAACCATAAGGGTATGGGCTGTTGGTCACTTCCTTGCGGTGAAATTCTATCTGATGGATTGCCGACTCGATCAGCCGGGGGTCGATCCCCTCATGGGCCAGCCCTTTCAGGGTATCGAGCACCAGCTTTTCGATGGCTTCGGCATCCTTTGGGTCCACATTCTTCAATCCCGCGGAAAACATCGTGTCCCGGTTGTCGGAATCATATCCGGTGGCATCGGCCAGGGAACTGCCCAGCTCTGAATCCATCAGGGCCTTTCGCAGGGGCGATGCGGGATTCCCCAGCAGAATCTCCGAGAGCAGGATGAGCGAAAGCACCGTAAAGCCCTCCTGGATATCGGCCAGCAGCCAGGCCACCGAGGCCTGGCTCTTTTTGGCCGGATCTTCGCTCTTGTCCAGCGGATAATGTTCGGTCACGGTCCTGGGCTCGGAAAACCTCGGCTGCGGCGGGACATCGGTTCCCGGATCGATCCGGTCAAAGTGCTTCAGAATCTTCTCTCCGATGAATTGGAGATGATCCTTCAGTGGAATGTCTCCGTAGGTATAGAAAAATGCGTTGCTCGGGTGGTAGTGGTGCCGGTGAAAGGTCAGGAGCTTTTCATGGGTCAGCGTCGGGATCTCCTCAGGGCTCCCGCCCGAATTGTTGCCGTAAGTCGTATGCGGATACAGCGCTTTTAAAAGGGACCGCCCCATCACCTGATCCGGCGATGACATGGCCCCTTTCATCTCGTTATAGACCACGCCTTTATAGACGAGGTCGAAATCCTCCTCCTCCCCTTTGGGCTCGGCCTCGATCCGAATCCCCTCCTGCTTGAAACTGAGCCGGTCGAGCCTCGGATAAAAGGCCGCGTCGAGATAGACATCGAGAAGGTTGTAAAAATCCTTCCGGTTCTGGGTCGTGAAGGGATACATGGTCCAATCCGAGGCCGTGAAGGCATTCATGAAGGTGCTAAGGCTCCGTTTCAGCATGGAGAAGAAGGGGTCCCGCACCGGGAACTTCTTGGACCCGCAGAGTGCGGTATGCTCGAGGATATGAGCCACCCCCGTGGAATCGGAGGGGACCGTCTTGAACGCGACGCTGAACGCATTCTCCGTATCGGCTCTTGCGATATGGATATGCCTGGCCCCGGTGGGTCCGTGCTCCAATTCGTAGAAAACCGCATCGATCTGGGGAAGGTCTTCGACCCGCACCACGCGGTAATCGAAGATCTCCTCCCCGATCGCGTACCTCGGCTGAATCTGATCGCTGCTCTTCATCTTTTGGTGATCCTTTCTCGATGATCTATGTCTCGACGGTGTAGGGATTGCAAGAACCGGAAAGTGGACTCTCTCCGGTCATTATAGGAGGGAATGATCTGCCGCATCAGGGAACGATATAGACGCCTCGGCTCTTCCGCTGGATCTTGCCCAGATCGTTCAGACGGAAGATGATGTTGCGCAGCTTCTTCTCCTCATAACCGGTCCGGGCCTGGATCTCCCGGAATCCGACGCCCTCCTTGAAGTCCCGGATCACCTCCAGAACCGTATCGGAAGCGGTCAGCGCGGTTCGGGTTTTGCCTTTGCCCTTGCTGGCATTGATCTCCATCGATTTCAAGATCAACTGCTCGATATGATCGAGCCGGCTGCTGAGCCGCTCAAAGTCATCTTTGGTCGGAATATTGTAGTTCTGCATAAAAAATTTCACCATCGCATCAAAGCTGATGGACTTTTTCTTTTTTCTTGCCATTGTTATCCTCCTGGATAATGATAGAGTAATAGTTTAGCCTAAGTAATATAAGCATACTAAATTGGACTTCAAGGGAAAATGAACAGAAAAAACAATGAGCAGCAGTGGATCACCCCATCTTATTATTTTCCCATAGGAATAGAAGGAAAAAGAGACGATGACATCACCAAAAGCCCTTCTCAACGCATGGAACCTTCACCCGAAAAAAAGTTTGGGGCAGAATTTTCTCGTGGATACGTCAATGGCTGATGCCATTGTTCAAAAGGCCCGCATCCGCGCTGAAGACAGGGTGCTGGAGATCGGTTCCGGGCTGGGAGCCATCACGGTTCCAGCAGCCCGAAACGCTCAGAAGCTCTATGCCCTGGATCTGGACCGGCAGTTGCTGGAACTGCTGGAGACGGAACTGAAGCTCCATCGGCTGGAAAATGTGGAGATCCGCCACGGGGATATTCTCAAAACCGACATCACCGCGCTGGCGCAGGAGGCCGGGGGAAAGCTGACGGTGCTGGGCAATCTTCCCTACAATATCTCGTCACAGGTGCTGGTCTGCCTGGTCCGGGCAAGATCAGCGGTCCCCAAAGCGGTGCTGATGCTTCAAAAAGAGATGGCCCAGCGTGCGGCCGCCGGCCCCGGCTCCAGGGAATACGGCCGCCTGGGGGCAATGCTCGGCTACTGCGCAAAGATCCGGCCTCTGATCGATGTTCCGGCCAGAGCCTTCTATCCCAGACCCAAGGTCGACTCCCGGGTGATCGAAGTCCTTTTTGTCGATGAACCGGCCCAAAAGGCCATCGACGAGGAGTTCCTTTTCCGGGTGATCAAGGCCGCTTTCGGCAAGCGTCGAAAGACCCTGCGGAATGCGCTTGCCGGGGGCGAACTCCGGCTCGATGCCTCGTCGGCAAGCGCAGCCCTTCAGGAGACGGACATCGACCCGATGCGGCGGGCCGAAACCCTCTCTGTAGAAGAATTCGTCCGCCTGAGCAACTACATATTCTCGGCAATCGAGACGGTCCGATCCCCTAAGATGTTGACGTAGCTGCCCATCTCATTGTCGTACCAGCCGTAGATCACGGCCTGGGTGATGGGGATGCGCACCACCGGGTCTTTTAGATTGGCCACGACCGACTTGTCCAGCCCCGGGACGTTCTCCAGGTTGATCCGGGCCTCGCCGGTGCGGGTGTGGGTCTCGTGGCCCTCGATGATGGCCGCGGCTTTGGGCAGGCCGATGATATCGCAGGAGACGTTCTGCTTTTCGGTGAAGTGGAGATACCGGTTCGGATCATTCTCTGCGGCCTCTCGATAGATCTGGTTGATGGTCTCCCGCCGGATATCCTCACCAGCCAGATCCTCCTGAAGGTTGAGCACCAGGATGATCAATGAACCGGTCGAGTTGGGAATCCGCACCGACTCCGCGATAAAGCCGATCTCCTCCATCTCCGGCATCACCAGCCGCAGGGCATTGGCCGCGCCCGTGCTGGTGAGGATGATGTTGTTCATCACGCTCCGGTTCTTCCGCAGATCCCCCGCGCCGCTCTTGGGGAGGCGGTCCAACACCTGCTGGGAGCCCGTGGAGGCATGGACCGTGGCCATGGAGGCCGACAGGATCTTTTTGGGGCCGAAGACATTCATCATCGGCTTCATCATGTGGGCAAGACAGGTGGTGGTGCAGGAGGCATTGGAGATGATCCGGTGCTGCCGGGGATCGTAGAAGATGTCGTTGATCCCCATCACCGTGGTCACCGCATCCTCGGGCATGGGCTTTCCCTTGTCCTTGATCTTGAAGGGGGCCGAGGTGATCACCTTTTCCGCGCCGGCCTCGATGTGGCCCCTCACCGAACCATTGGCGCTCTCTTCGGGCGCGGTCGGGTCCAGAAACTGTCCGGTGGTGTCGACCACCAGGCGCACCTCGTGCTCCCGCCAGCGGATCTGGGCCGGATTCCGCTCCTTCCGGAGAATCCGCACGGTAATGCCCTCGATGTCGATGATCCCGGCCGTCTCATCCACCTTCCGGATGACCGGCTCCGAGTCATGGCCGTAGAGATAGCCCCGCAGGAGACCGTAGGTGGAGTCCCGCTCCAGATAATGGGCAACATCGGCCAGAGAAGTGCCCACATCCCGGCCGATGTTGACCACCAGCTCATCAAAGTGCTTTCGCGCCACATGGTGCCATACCGTCAGCTTTCCGATGCGGCCCAGTCCGTTGATGCCCAGTTTCACAGCCCCTGCCTGACGTTTTACCATTGATCCTCTCCTTTCCTTGGCGGTCGGATAATGCTATGGATTTGCATCGATGGTCATCCGGCCCTGATAGACCGTACCTTCCTGGCCGTCGATGCTGATAAAGTCTCCGGAACGGAGTGTCACTCCGTCGAAGATACCGATCTTTTCGCTCTCCTTGCAGACAAAGCCGCCGCAGCCCACAATGCAGGTCTTTCCCAGTCGATGGGCCACCACAGCCGCATGGGAGGTGAGCCCGCCCCGGGCCGTGAGCACCCCGTCGGCCGCGTTGATCTCCCGGATGTCGTCCGGAACCGTATCGGCCCGGAACAGAATCAGCGACGTGTCAGCTTCCTCCCGTCGCCATCCGTCGATCTCCTCGAGGGTGAAGACGACCCGGCCGCTCATCGCGCCGCCGCTCACGCCGATGCCGGTTCCCAGCACCTTCTGTTCTGCCAGCTCCTCGCTTCGGAAGATCGCCACCTTTTTACGCTCCCGGATCGCCATGTCCCGGGTCTGGAGGAGAAAGAGATGCTCCGGGTCCGGGCTTTCAAAGGTGAACTCCATCTCCTGGGGGCTCCACCGCTTCTTGTAGATGAGATCCTCGGCCCACTCCTTCAATGTCTTGTAGATCTCGGGGAAGTGGGTCTCCAGCGTGGTGTCGGTATCCCGCATCTCGATATTCTGCTGGCTGATGGAGATGGGCAGGGTATGGACAAGCCCCGAGACCACGTCCTCCCCCTGATTCTCCAAGGAGAAATCCCCCCATAGCCGGACAGTGTCGTCGCCGGGCCAGCGGGGATTGTGGGTGAAGAAGACCCCGGTTCCGGACTGGCGGGAGCGGTTGCCAAAGACCATGGACTGGATGGTCACGGCCGTGCCCCAGTCGTCCGAGATCCCCATGATCCGGCGGTAGGTCTTGGCCTTTGAGGAATTCCACGAGTCAAAGACCATCCAGATGACTGTGAGCAGTTGCTCAAAGGGGTTCGAGACGATCTCGATGCCGGTCTCTTCGATCAGCCGCTTGTAGTCGAGCGCGATGGAGCGCATCATCTCTCCGGGAAACTCCTTTTTCAAGGGGATGTCCCAAAGTTCCTTGAAGGTGCGGATGATCGAGTCGAACTGGTCCCGGGCCAGGCCATGAGCCATGCCGTAGGATTGGAGAAAGCGGCGGTAGCTGTCCCATGCAAACCAGGAATTCTCCGATTGTTCTGCAAGCCCCTGGGTGATCTCCTCATTGATGCCTACGTTTAAAAAGGTATCCATCATCCCGGGCTGGGAGATGGAGGAGCCGCTACGGACCGAAAAGAGGAGGGGATTTTTCGGGTCTCCGAATTGCTTCCCGGTCACCATTTCCATCAGGGAGATATGCTCTGAAAGCTGTTCCCGGAGGTTGAGTCGGGCCGGCGGATAGGTCTCGATGATGGACCGGCACCGGAAGGCTTCGGTGGTGATGATGAAGCCCGGAGGGACGCTGAAGCCGAAATTTCGCAGTTTGACCAGATTGAAGCCCTTGCTGCCTAGATAGATGATGCCCGCGGCCCGGGAGCTGGGCTGGACAATCGACATCATGGCCCGCTGGGGGTCGTAGTTGAGCAGCAGTTTCAGCCGGTCCGAGGCAAGTTTGTGGGACTGTTGGAAGAGGGTGTGCAGAATCCGGCTGAGAAACCGGTCCAACTGCTGAAGCCCCAGGGAGTGCGCGAGCTTCTCCCGCAGAAAGATCTCCGACACCCCGTGGCCGGCCTTTTCCGGATCATCGGCCAGCTCCGGAGAGAGGTATTTGGATTGGATCTCCGCTTCGGGGATGGCCGATAGGATCCTGACCAGATTCTCCTCGTGGATATTGTTGAAAAAGTCGCTGATGATGTTCTTGACGGCTCTGACCAGCCCCTTGAAGATATCGAGATACTGGGTGAAGGTGAAGCCCCGCACCTCCAGGGAGTGGGCCAGCAGGTCGATCTGGCTTTCGAACTCCGATGCCACGATGCCATCCACCTTCAACGCCTTGTCAAAGAGGATGAGCTTGTCGTAGATCTGATAGAAGGTCGCCTTGGTGACCAGGGTCAGATCGATGTTCTCGATGAGCTGCTCCAGCAGCACATTGACCAGGGATTCGAGGCGGAAGGTGAGTCCCATCGCGTCGAATTTGGTCTCATGGTAGCTGCCGTACATGGAGGGGATGTCGATGGCGAAGTGTCGTTTTTTGTAGATGTCCTCCCGGATCTCGTAGGTCTGGGGGGAGATGACGATGCTCTTCAGGTCCTCCAGATAGTCGAGGAGCTGAAAGAGGCGGCTTTTGAGATCCTTTTCCCGGAAGGCCCTCCGGAGCCGGTTAAGGTCCGGAAAGGCCTCGCATCGAAGTCCGTTCAGGTAGTGGTCAAGCTCCTCATCCGCACCAAAGAGGGCCGGCTCATATTTCTGACGGATCAGTTTGTAAAGGGCGATGGCCAGCCGGAACCGCTCTATCTCCGATTCGGGTATACCCCTGATCTCCCCGGCTTTCTGCAGAAGCTGATTGAGCGCCTCCTGACTGCGGATCAACAGCCCCCCGGGGAAATCCACCCCCTCCGCTTCCAGAAAAACGGCCGCTGCATGGAGCCCGTCCGTATAGATGCCTTGAGATTCGATCTCTTCGTAAATGCTCGGGGGCAGAAAGGGTTCCAGCACTCCACGCTCCCGCGCGGCCCAGAAGCAGAAGATGGCCTCCATAAATCCGACGATCCGATTGCTGCTCTCCACATGGATCTGCTTTCGCAGAAAATGGATCAGCTTGTCCTTCCGGTGGGTGATCTCGTCGAGCTTTGTGGAGATGTCCCGCAGATCCCCCTCCGCGCCGATGTCGTTGAAGTAGACCGGAAAGACCTTCAAGAGTTGCTTGGCCAGGTTGTAGACCGGCTCGATCCGTGCATTCAGCAGCCGGGTGATGTCTCTGGGAAAGAGATCCGTATCCTTGATGAAAACCCCGCCCAGGCTCAGATTGATGATGAGCGCGGAGAGCAGCCGTGAGGAGTAGATGGGGTTGAAGCCGATCAGCTCCATCCAGGTGCGGATGTTGAGGATATGCGCGGGATTGACCTGGATCTGCCAGTCGTTGCCCACCCCCCGGATCATGGGCCGTCGGAATCCGAGATCGATGACCGAGTCGATGAAGAAATTGATCATCTCGCTGTCATCGGTCCGGTAGATACCCTTACCCATGTTGAGCACGCAGTTTAAAACCGTGGCCGGATAGAGGACGATGCGGGCCTTCAGGATGGAGAAGGTCTTTTCGATGAGCTTTTCCAGGTTGAGGTTCTTTTCATTGCTGATGAGCCAGGTGAGGGTCCGGTTGATCTCCCGCAGCGCATCCTCATGGATCACTGAGAGCCCTCCGAGGTTCATGATGTGCAGCAGAAAGATCACCTTCCAGAGATTGCCCCGGCTCTTCTCCTTTCCGGTCTCGAAAAGCCGGCGAGGGATTTCCTGATAGGCCCCGGCGATGTCGTTGTAGCCTGAAAGCTCCAGAAGAGCCCGCGTCAGTGCGATCCCCTCTTCTGCTTCGGAATCAAAGAGTTCCTTCAGGCGGTTCTGCAGCTCAAGTATCCGAGAATGGGAGACCTCCTTGAAGATAGGCGCCAGGATATCGGGGGATACATCCTTTCCGGCCTCCCCCTTGAACCATTCCCCCGGGTCCGAGGCACTGAGCCAGTAGCCGTAGGTTTGGCCGTAGTAGATCCCCAAAAGACGATTGAGAGCCGACAGAAGATCGGCTACGGCTTCCCCCTGATCTGGAATCTGATCTACAGTCTGATCTTCAATGGTCTTCACCATCAGTTCGGCCAGCCGATCCAGCGGATAGTAGCTTTTGACAAAGAGAAAAAAATCATCAGGATCGAGGAGCATGATCTTTTCAAAGGCCCTTTGCAGAACCGGAGCGAATTGCCTGAAAGCCTTTCCCGACTCCTTGATGATCTTCTGCAGAAAGAAGAGAAGATTGTCGGCCGCATCGGTTCGGGTTCCCTCATCCCCGGCCTCCCCGATCGCATCCAGATAGATCTCCACAAACCGCAGGGCCGCTTCAGTCCCCTGCTCATGAGCCTGGATCAGATGAAAATAGTTCAGTGAATAACTCCTGGCCTCCCGGACGATGAAGGGCAGATTCCGGTGAGGATGGGAGAGTTCCTTCAAAAAGATGTTGACGCCCTCCATGATCCCGTAGTAACGGGACATCACATCTTGGATGACCATATATTTCTCATCGATGGAAACCTCGAACCGGTAGGTGGCCAGGTTGACCTCGAGCGCCTTGGATTGCACCACGATAAACTCCTTTACAATAAAGGACATAAAGGGTTAAAATCAAAAATTATCTTTTATAGAATTACCATAAGTGGATATGGATTTTCAAGAAATTTGGAATGAATGGGGAAATGATCGCAAAACAGATATTCACGGAAGCTGCAGTAATCATAATTATTTCTGCAATTGTGGGCCTCGGGATGAACGGCCTGCGGCCTCAGGGGATCCGACTCTTTCCGGGGTCCAATCCCTTGACGGCCGACACCGAAACCGAAACCGAAGCAGGCATCGGGGAGATCCCCCTGTCCGACGCCCTGGAGATACACAAAAGGGAGATGGCCGTCTTTGCCGACGCGCGGTCAGCATCGGACTATGAACAGGGCCGCATCCGGGGGGCAGTGAATGTGCCGATCATCGAATTCGAATCCGCGATCGACGACTTTCTCAGCGCTGTAGATCCGGAAGCCACCATCATCACCTACTCCGACGGCCCGGTCTGCGACCTCGGCAAAAGCCTTGCCGAGGAACTCCACATGCTCGGCTTCGATGTCTATTACCTGACAAACGGCTGGAACCGGTGGAAGGAGGCCGGAGGCCCCGTTACAATCCCTGAAGAAGAGACCCATGCCGGTGCCGCAGAATCAAAAAAATCATCCGGCCGTGCGCATAGATGAAAAGGGTTCTGACGGAGTGCGCAAATTTGATTTTGCGCACTCCGGACACGCTCCTGATGCTCAACCATGAATTCTGGATTTTGTATGTTCATCTTTCGAAACCGTGTCAGGAGTCGATTGTAACAGCAGGAAGTCGATACCATCTCTGACCTCGTTGGGGATGTTCAGGATGACAACCTCCTGTTGTCAGTTAACTAAATTTCCAGGCATTTCTCAAGCATATAGAGACTTGTTGAAGATGAAATTTGAATGGGATCAAAATAAAGAAGCAGCAAATCTGTCAAAACATGGTGTCTCTTTTGATGAAGCTATCACAGTATTCGATGATCCTTTATATCTCGACTTCTTTGATCCAGATCATTCATATGGCGAATATCGATATATTATTATAGGCCAATCATCGAATAACCGTTTATTACTTGTCTCATACATCGAGCATGGTGAGATAATTCGCATTATCAGTGCAAGAAAGACGACACGAAGGGAACAAAAGGATTATGAAGAAGGATAGAATAAAAATGAATGACGAACTTCGTCCGGAATACGACCTGAAGAGCCTGAAATTGAGAAAAGTAGGTCCTAAACGAAAGCATTTTGGCGGCCCAACAGTGCGTATCGAAACAGATGTGGCTGAAGTATTCCCGGATTCAGAATCGGTAAACGAAGCTTTACGTTTTCTAATTCGAATCACAAAAGAAAATAAATTTGCACTTCGTGGGTCAACCGCTACAGCACCGGCAGCCGAACCAAACGGTTGATCAAACCTGGGACATCCATCTCCGCTCCGAAGCTCCGTGAACTTTATGCCGGGATCAGCTTGAAGGCGTTGAAGACGATCAGCCGATTACAAACCACGCAAAAAAGGCCCCTTTCCGCACCATCGGGAGAGGGGCCTTTTTTTTGCTGCAATAAAAAAGCTCGCTCTTCGGATCAGACCTCGAGCCAGGAGTCGGAGTAGAGGGTCCGGCCGAGGATGACATCCACGGTCTTCGCGAATTCGAGCATATCCTTGGAGAGTGAGGAACGATCGGGGCCGTTGCCGTCCATCTCGTTGTGGATCAGTTCCACGATGTCGGGCCGCTTCCCCTTGGCGATCTCGGTGAGCTTCTCGTCGAGCGGATCGGAGATCACGGAGTACATCCCGTACCGCTCCAGCATGACCATGTATGTCTGGTTCAGGATGGGCCGCAGATGTTCCGGAGGCCCGTTGGAGATGTTGGAGAGGCCGCAGGTGGATTTTGCGCCGGGCGCGATGTCCGGCATCATCTTCATGAACTCCATGAGGCTGATGAGCTGGGGCTGCTGGATGTTGACCGGGGTCACGATCCCGTCCACCCAGATCTTCTCGTTGGGAATACCGGCCTCGTTCGCGAAGTAGAGCAGCTCCACACAGAGGGCCGCGCGCTCGTTCTCGTCTCTGGGCAGTCCCTCGGGGCCCCAGAGCAGGAGAATGAAATCAGCCTCGTACTCGGCCGCGATGGGAATCATCTTCTCATACCGCTCGGGCCGGACCATGATGGAGTTGATCAGGGGCGCGGGGGTTCCGGGCCCTCTTTTGTAGACCTTCAACGCGGCCTCGATCGCGTCGATATTGGAGGTGTCGAGTGCCAGGGGCACGTCCGTCACCACCTCCTGCACCGTCTGCACGACCCAGGGCATCAGCTCGTGGCCGTCCTTCTTGGCCGGGCCCAGGTTGATGTCGATGTAGTCCATCCCCTGCTTCTTCTGGAAGAGCGCCTCCTCCTGAATGGGCTTGGGATCGCGCTCTTTGTACGCCTTGCCGATCTTTTTCGAAATTACGTTGAGACTCTCGCCGATCAGATACATAAACCCTCCGTATGCGTGTGATCGGACGGCGGCGTTCTCCCTTTCAGAATAATGGGTTACACAGGGATGGCCGCCGTCCGGAACGGGATTACTTCTGCTTCAAGAACGCGGGGATGAGCGAGGCCTCTCTGGGCCCAACGATCACCTTCCAGTCGGGAAGCTCTTCTTCCACATCGCCGGCAATGGCTGCAGCATAGCCGGGGATGACGATCTCCTTCTTGGATGCCTTGTCGCTGATGCCGCACTTCTTCACGAACATCCCCACATCGTCGCCCGCAAACTTTCCGGCCGCCCATGCGGTCATGACCGACAGGCCCTCGGAATCCTTGATGAGCAGCCAGGTGGGAACCCGGCTGGCCTCGATCTCGCCCGAGACGATGAAGTAGGTGAGCGCGAAGTTGGTGGTCACCAGCACCGGGGAGTCCGCGGTCGGCTCGTTGATCTCGTAGATCCCCTCGGTCACGGTCATGGGCCGCTGGGGGTCGGTGTAGATGTTGAGCCGCTCCAGCAGCAGCGGGAAGAGGCTCTCGCCGGTGAAGTCCGACAGCACGATGATCGCGCCGTACTTGGCCACAAACATGCCCGCGATCAGGGTCTCCATATCCAGGTTGCCGGCCATCTCACAGGGGAAGGTGATGGTGGGGAAACCCAGAGACCGGTTGGACTGCTTCAGAGCCGCGCGGCGGATGATCACCTGATCCTCAAGGGCCTTTTTCACCTCCCGGGAGCCGGAGTCGATGATCAGATCCTTGAGGCCCATGCCGGTCAGCTTGTCGGTCAGGGGGATCAGGGCCTCCACGGAATCGGCCTTGACAGCCAGGGGCAGGTCGTTCTCCTTGGCGATCGCGCCGAACGCGTCGGCTGTGGCCTCGGTGGCCGCATAGAGCAGGGGCCGTTTGAATCCGGCCGCTTCCACGCCGGCCTTCATCACGTCCTCTTTCTCGGTCATGAGCACCAGGTTGAACTCCGACTTCTCCGCAACCAGCTTGGCCTTTTCCGCAAATGCGCCGGCATCGCCGCTCACATCCTTGAGGGCCACGAGCTGGGGCCGAAGATTCAGGCCTACCCGCTCATACTGGATCGCGTTCCACACTTTGAGCTTCTTCTCCAGGTCTCCGGCTGCAATGTCGGAGTTTACCAGGGCCGCAAATCCCGGAGGATTGAAGAAGGTCTTCTCATGACGGTAGAGCACGGTCTCGCCGCCGACTGCGAACTGCCGGACGCCCTTGCCGATCTTGACAGGGCGGATGGGGGGGGCCGATGCCTCTGCAAGCTGCTCCCGGGCCTCGTCCGACACATAGGGGCAACTGTCGAGTTCAGCCTTGCCGGAGGCGAGGTTCATGGCGAACGCAAGACAGGTGGGAACGCCGCACTCCTTGCAGTTGGTCTTCGGCAGGAGTTTGAAAATCTGTATTCCGGTTAATGCCATATCTTTCTCCTTTTTCGATTACCGATAGGGGTCTTTTCGATCCTGACAGAAAAGGAATGGGAAGGGGCCGAAATCGCTTTCGGCCCCTCTTTACGTTCCCTTTATCCTACGATGGGGTCCATGCTCAGGGCCGGATGCCCCTTTTCCTTGAGCCAGGGCAGGATCTCCTCTTCGGTGATGCCCACGGTCTCGTCCGCGATCATGTCACAGAAGTTGGGGTATCCCATAGCCTCGCCGCGCTTGTTGAGGCGGTCCTTGATCTCGTCTTTGAGGACCTTGGGCATCCAGACCACCCGGAGGAGTCCGCCGTCGCCGAGGATGAACTTGCCCTGGGTGATGTTGAACTTGGAGTGTCCCACAAATCCCGGAGAGGATGCGCCGCCGCCCATCACACCCGCGAGCGTGGTGAACTTCATCCCGCAGGGGGTCTCGCCGGTGTAGTCCCGGCTGACGGTCATGACGCCGTTGCACTGGGGCAGCATGGCCGCGATGCACTCGCAACAGCCGCAGGTGGTCATGGGCGCCTGGACCATGGAGTAGAAGTTGTAATGGTCGATCGCGCCACGGGAGGCTTTCTTGATGAATTCGTTGACGCCCTTCCACTGGCCCAGTTTCGGGTCCAGACACTCGCCCTTTTCGATGGGCTGGTTGGGGCCGGTCGGGTTGATCTCGAAGGAGGCCTTGCAGTCCATCCAGTTGTATGCGCCGCAGAGGCCGGTTCTTTCCGGGCTCACGGTGCAGACGTGGGTGGGAGCGAAGGACTGGCACAGGGTGCAGGAGTAGTAGGTCTCCACATCCTCGTCTCTCATCTTCTCGACGCGCTCGTCACGGGTCTTGTACTCGCCCCGGGCCCGCTCGGTCAGCTTGTCCACATCGGCCTGCTCGGTTATCAGCGTGACCTGGACCTTGTCGAGGATCTTGCCGAAGTCCTGATGGAACTTGGCATGGAGCACTACGCCGATGTCTTTGAGGGTGAATCCCTTATCGATCGCGGCCTTGGAGATCCGGACCCAGGAGATGTCCCGCTGTCCGATGTGCATGATGCCCTGGATGTAGTTGATAAGATGGTGGATCTGGCGCTCCAGGATAGGCTCGAAGTCGGCCTGCATCTCGCGGCCCGCGACCTCGACGTAGATCCCCAGCGGGAAGGTGCCGCCCTCTTTGATCCCGGTGATGTCGGGACCCTGGACGATGACCTTTCCGTCCTCGATGTCGGTCATCTCGGCCATCTTCACCAGCTCGGTACACTGGGTCTTGCCGCCGCCGGTCTGGGCATAGAGATCCGCGCCCCGGACCCGCTCGCCCTCGTATGCCGGGCCAAAGGAGCAGGGGATGTCGATCGTGGAGACGGTGACCTTGAGGCCCCGGACTTCCACGGAACGCTGCACCATCTCCTCGTGGGAGACGTTGGCCACGACGTGCTCGTAGGTGCAGATACCGGTCGGCAGGATCTCGGGGATGTCGGTGTCGGCCAGGGTCGGAAAACCCCAGTTGACGCATCCGGCCGCAGCCGCTGCCCACTCCGCGTTGACATCGCCCAGCGCGTTGACGAACGCGAAGATCCGGTTCTTGTTGTACATGAGCATCTTCTTGTAGTCGCCGGGCTGGATGCCTCCGAAGGCCATGGCCGCACGGTTGGCAAAGCCGAGTGCAAAGATGGCAGAGGAGATGTCGGGCCCAAAGGGCACGATACGGGTGTTCCATCCCACCTGGACACCGGCCTCGATGAGCTGCTCGATGACGGTGGTGCCGTTCTGGTTGGCCGCGCAGAAGATGTACAGAGAACGTCTCTGGTACTCCTCGACGATCATCTTGGCGATCTCCGGATCGGGGGCAGAGCCCACGATCGCTGCAAAGCCGGGGGCAGAGCCGTCCACGAACTCGACGCCTCTTTTCCGGAACACGGTATCATCGGCCGCGCCCAGCCAGATCTTTCCGGCTTCCATGTCAGGCTCTTCGGAATGGAGGTAGAAGTCCGGATCATTCAGGTACCGGATCGCCTCCTCGATCTCGAATGCGAAGAGCGCTGCCATACCCGCGTCCAGCAGGGGTCCGAGGTAGGGCAGATGGTGTGCGCCCTTAACATGCGGAGGGAGCAGCTTCCGGGCAAAATCGAGCGGCTTTTTGATGTCCTCGAGGGTCTCGACCTTGAGCCCCAGCAGGGAGTAGATCACCGGCAGATAGTAGGCCGTGTTCGGGAAACCGACTTTGGTGGAAGCGTCATAGGTCTGCAGGGCTCTCTTGTACTGTCCCTCGACCTTGGAAACGATGTTGTAGCCACCCTGGATGGCGGCAAATGCGACTAATCTCGACATTTTTTATACTCCTCCTTCATTGAGGATATTTTTTTAATATTTTCAACTTCACGCCGCATAAGCGACGGGAATTATGCGCTCTCCAGCTTCTGACGGTCGGCCATATCCATGAGCACCCGATCCCGGGCCTTGTCGATGCCCAGTGCCTTGCGCTTCTTGTCGATATGGGCGATCATGGCCTGGGCATGCTTGATCGGGTCTTCGATCAGATCCCACTTGCCGCCGTACAGATTCTCCATCTCTTTGAAGAGATAGTCCTGGAAGACAGGCGCGCCCGTCACCGGCAGGTTGACGCCGAAGACGGTGTAAACGCCGGAGGCCACGAAGTACTGGCCGATGGAGATGGCCTTCTCGCTCATCCACTCGGGCGCGGAACCTGCCGCGGGCAGATCCGAGATGTCCTTGCCCAGACCGCCTGCTTTCACCACCTCGGTGGCCGCCAGCAGGATCCGGGAGTTGTCCACGCAGGAACCCAGATGCAGCACCGGCGGGATACCCACGGTCTCGCAGACCTCGGCAAGACCCGGTCCGCAGAAGACGCCAGCGGTCTCGGGGGTCAGCAGACCTTCCATTGCACAGGCGATGCCGTTGCAGCCGGTGGTCAGCACGATCACGTCGTTCTTGATCAGCTCCTTGACCACTGCGATATGGGCCTCGTTGTGACGGGCGCGGGCATTGTTGCAGCCTACCACGCCGCCGATGCCCCGGATCCGGCCGTTGATGATGTTATCGTTGAGGGTGAAGTAGTCGCCCCGGAAGGTTCCGCCCAGTTGATACTGGATCGCCTCCACGCCGAAGCCCGCGATCTGAGTCGCCTTCTGGCGGGGGATCATCACCTCCGCGCCCCGGTTGGTGAAATTGTCGATGGCCAGCTTGACGATCCGCTTGGCATCATCCATCGCGTGGTGCTCGTCGAACTCGATGTGCAGCACGTTGTCCTGCTCCATCCGCGCGATGGGATGGGTGGTGATCACCTTGGTATGGAAGCACTTGGCCACGTTGGCCAGGTTCTGGAAGACACACTGGATATCCACGACCATCGCGTCGCATGCGCCGGTGATGATGGCCAGCTCCTGCTGCAGGAAGGTACCTGCCGGGGGAACGCCGTGGCGCTGGAGGATCTCGTTCGCGGTACAGCAGATGCCGCCGAGCTGGATGCCCTTTGCGCCCTTTGTCTTCGCGTAGTCGAGCATCTCCTTGGACTGGGATGCGGCAACGATCATCTCGGAGAGTACCGGCTCATGGCCGTGAACGATGATGTTGACATGATCCTCTTTCATGATGCCGAGATTGGCCTCGGACTGGATCGGATTCGGGGTGCCGAAGAGCACGTCCTGCAGGTCGGTGGCGATCATGGAGCCGCCCCAGCCGTCGGCCAGTGCTGCGCGGGTTCCCTGTTTCATCAGGTTCTTGTAGTCCTGATCCACGCCCATATGGGTCCGGTGCATGATCTCGACGATCTCCCGGTCGATGTTTCTGGGCTCGACGCCGGCCTTCTTCCACTTCTCCTGCAGGGGCTTGGGGGCCCGGTTCAGATAGTGGAGGGAGCCTTCGGGCTTGCCCCATTCGGCCATCGCCTTCTTGGCCACTTCGAGAACGATCTCGTCGAAATCCCGATCTTTGGTCTCGCCGTCTACTTCCACCGTGGTGGCAACGCCGAAATTGGGGGCTACGGCAATCAGCTTCTCCGGATCTTTGATCTGATAGTCGGTGGTCTCCTTCCGGGCCACGGACATGAAGACCTCGGCCACACAGCGGCCGTGATCCGAGTGCGCGGCCGCGCCGCCCGCGATCATCCGGATGAAGTTTCTGGCCGCGATGGTGTTGGGGGTGGCGCCACAGAGGCCCTTGCGGGTGTCCTCGCCCTCGATCCCGCCCTTGGGCAGGGGAAGGCGGCAGGGACCCATTGCGCAGTTCTTGCAGCAGATGCCCTGGATGCCGATGTTACAGGGCTTCATGGTTACCGCGCGGTCAAAGACCGTTTCGATGTTCAGTTCCTGGGCCCGGCGGATCATCTGCTGGGTAGCGGTGTCGATGGAAGCGGCGATGGGATCTGCCACTTTCGGGGCCTTTTCAGCCTTTTTGTCTACTGCCATTTGAGGTTCCTCCTCACATTATAAAAAGTATCTATATTCAACCGCTCTTTTGCTAAGCGGATCTTCTGTGGATTTTGTTGAGCCGCTCGACCATGCGATCCAGTGCGGACTTCTGTAGTGCGGCAGCCGTCATGGGAACCGCTTCTTCCTCTTCCCCACCTCTGCCGGTCATGCGCTCCTCGCGCTCTTTGGCCCGCTGGTCCCGGATGGCCTGCTCGTCGGCCTCGCGCTTGGCGGCTGCGGCCTTCTCCTTCTCCGCGGCCTCGCGTTTGGCCTTCTCCTCGGCATCCTTCTTGGCCTTCTCTTCGGCCTCTTTCTTGGCCTTTGCATCAGCCTCGGCCTTTGCCTTGGCTTCAGCCTCCTGTCTGGCCTGGTCTTCGGCCTCTTTCCGGGCCCGCTCTTTGGCCTGCTCCGCGGTCTCTTCGGCTACGGCCTGGGGCGCTGGTTTCTCCTCTGCCTTGGGCGCTGCGGCTGCCGGTGCGGCCTCTGCCTTGGGTGCGGCTGCCGGTGCGGGTTTTGTTTCGGCCTTGGGCGCTGCCGGTGCGGCCTTCTTTGCCGGCGCAGCCTTCTTCTCTTCTTCCTTGATGGTCAGATCCGGCTCGGGGGCCAGAGCGGCATAATCGACATCGGCCGGGGCCAGCTTCTTGTCGATGGCCGCCACATCCTTTGCCGATCCGCCATCCACCAGCAGGTCGATGTAGGACTTGACCATCCGCACCGCCTCGGGGTGACGCATGATCAGGATGTTGGAGCCGGCCATCAGATAGCTGATCGCGCCGGTGGCCTCCATCAGGATGCCGCGCTTTTCCGGATCGCCCAGCTCGGGCGCGTCGTCTGCGGTCTGCTTGGCCTCTTTGGACTTCCAGACCTCGTTGCCGAGGTTGTTGATCAGGGGAAGCTGCAGCTTGTCATCGCCCTGGGCCATCGCTGCCATCCGAATCCGCTCCATCACTGAGTAGGAGTACTCCATCCCGTATCCGAGACCGCCCGTTGTCGGGTCGATGATCACCTGGCTCAGGGAGAGGCCCAGGTTCTCCAGAAGGATGTTGACCTGCTTGGCAAGATTGACGTCGATGGGGGAGGAGGAGATGACCGTGTGTCCGTAGGCCATGGCCTTTGCACCGATGCCCTTGTGGTTCTTGTCCTCCACAGGGCCTATCACCAGCTTCTCGCCCTGGCACTCCTCCGCTATCTTCCCCAGCACCTCTTCGTCCTTCTTGACGTTTGCCACGCCCCAGATGATCAGGGGCACGTTGACCGCGGCCGAAACCTTCTTCACTGTGGCAACGGCATCGTCTGCGCTCGCGTTCTTCGCGTTGGGGTCAGTGCTCTTGAGCTGGAGCACTATCATGTCCGCGCCGTATTCCTCGACGCACTTCTTTGCCCATGCCGCGGGGTCCGAGACCACATCCTTGAAGGGGGCCAGAGCAGACTCGGGCCAATCTTCAGGTGTCATGTCCCACACCTCCATCGCGATTTTGGGCTTGTTGGGCAGATCTCCTTCAAACTGGTAGAATGGATAGCTCGTCTCACCGCCGACGGTAACGGACTTGTCGCCTTTTCCCAGGGTGATCTCCTTGATACCACCGGCATAGGATTCTTTGAAAATGTCTAAGCCCAATTTACGTCCTCCTTTTGATCGATTTAGAAAATGAGATGCCTTCTAAGGTTTCATGCGCTTTGTCTCGCTCCATCGAGCGGGTCCTCCCTTTGTCGGCTCCATCCCTCCTTTCTTGCACTCTTTTCATCCCTTTTACCTTCCGAGTCCGCAGACGGCGGACCTAATCCCGATATTTTCATAAAGGTTCTCTACTTATATTTTCAGAAGAGATTTGTCAATAGATGAATATAACCAATTTACTTAACCGCGTTCATTTTCTTTGCAGCTCTCTTTTCGTCGAGCCTTTTTTGGAGGCGGGGGAACTTTCCCAGATCGGTGTGGGGCAGAAAAAGGGCCGCCACATAGTGATCCATGTAGGAGGTGGTCTCGGAAAGCTCGAAATTGGTCATCTTCCGGGTCACTTCGACCACATCCCGGCGGATGCGGTTGGTGAGAGAACTCATCTTCGCGCCCATGAGAGAGCCGTTTCCGATGAAGGTGACCTTCTCCGGGTCCGTCTCGGGCAGCAGGCCGATGGTCATGGCCTTGGCCAGATCCACAAAGGAGCCGAAGCCGCCGGCCAGGATGATCTCCTCCACATCTTCAATCCCGAGCCCCACCTCCTCCAGCAGGGTCTGACAGCCCGAATAGATGGCGCCTTTGGCCCGGATCAGATTGTCGATGTCGATTTCGGAAAGGGTGATGTCCCGGTCGATGCCGGTGATATCCTCCCAAGCGAGGACATACTCCCAGATCCCGTCCTCCCGCTTTCGGATTCTCGGGGTGTCGAGATCCCGGTCGAATTTCCCCTGGCTGTCGATGATCCCCATCTCGAAAAGCACCGCAACGATGGTGATGAGGCCCGATCCGCAGATCCCCACAGGCCGGACGCTGCCGATAGTAATGTTCATCGGCTCCAGGGTTATCGGATCGATGAGGAAATCCTCGATCGCGCCCTTTGCCGCTCTCATGCCGTGCTCGACGCCCCCTCCTTCGAATGCGGGGCCGGCCGAACAGGCCGCACATGCCAGCCAGTCCTTATTCCCAACCACCACCTCTGCATTGGTTCCGATGTCGAGATATAAGGTCAGCTTTTCGGTGCGGTACATCCCCGATCCCATGACCCCGGCCACGATGTCGCCCCCCACATAGCTCGAGATCGCGGGATAGACCAGGGCCGTCACATGATCTCCCAGATGGAGCCCCAGCACTGTCGCCTTGATGGGCGGATAGATGGTGGAGGCCGGCACATAGGGGGCCCGGCGGATGTATTTCAGGTTGATCTGCAGAAAGAGCTGGGTCATGGTGGTGTTGCCGGCAAAGGTGATGGCCGAGATCTGATCGCAGTCCACAGCCGCCTTTTTGACCAGATTCGCGATGATCTCGTTGATGGTCTCCGTGACCACCTTGCTGAGCCGCTCAAGCCCCCCCGGCTTCTCCGCATGGACGATCCGGGAGATCACATCCTCGCCGTAGGAGATCTGCGCGTTGAAGAGGCCGTGTTCCGCCATGACCTCTCCGGAGATGAGATCGAGCAGTTGTCCGTAGATTGTCGTGGTGCCGATGTCGACCGCGATGGCATAGTTCTGACCTGTGGTGTCGCCGGACTCCACATTGATGATATGGGATTTCCGGCCCTCATGCACGGGCCGGGCCAGGGTCGCGGTGATCTTGAAATTCTCCTCCCGGAGCACATCGGGCAGCCGGCGGATGACAGGCAGGCGCACCACCAGCCGGTGTTCGTTGTAATTGATGCTGAGATGGCTCACCAGCCGGGTCGCGTCCGGCAGATTGTCCTGCGCGGTGGGCGGGGGCAGTTCCAGGTATATCTTCTCCACCGGCGGGAGGAAAAGCCCCTGCTCCTTCAACTCCTCGAAATCGACCTGGCGGATTACCGCGGTCTTCCGGGGCGGAATCTGGGTGGTCAATGCGCTGATATCCACCTTCGACTCCACCGGAACCAGGACCGTCAGATCCCCCCGGACAGACGCGCGGCACGCGAGACGATACCCCTTCTCCCGGTCCCCGGCCTTGAGCCGGTCCGTAATTCCGCCCTCGACCTCACCGGATTCGATCATCACCCGGCATTTCCCGCATACGCCTTCGCCGCCGCAGGAGGCATTGATATGGACCCCCGCATCCATTGCCGCGCGGATCAGGTTTTCGCCATCTTGAACCTTGATCGACTTTTCGTGGGGCAGGAATCGGACCGTATGTTCGCTCATGGTTTCCTCCTTAAATTGTTAAGGGGATATTTCTTATATAATTGGGAATCATTGTCAAGTAAAATCGGTCGAGGAGGAAAAAAAAATCGGAAAACTTCATTTTACGATACCCGTCAGCAGAAAAACCTTCAGCCCTCCGTGGGAAAAGGATTGAATCCGCTCCCGAAAGAGGGGCTTGCCGTTTTCGGGATCGGGCAGGATCAGGCGCTTGTCGGGCGCGATGAGGGCGACCTGCCACCCCTTCCAGTCCGAAAGGAGGCGGCCGAAGATCTCCGCATACATCTGCCGGCTCTTCTTCAGATCCCCCATGCGCAGGCCATAGGGCGGATTGAGGAGCAGCGTTCCCTTTTCCGCGGTCAGGTCTTTCGGCAGCAGATCGAAGAAATCGACCCTGCCCACGCCGATCGCATCGGCCCATCGGGGATGCCCATCAGCATCGGAAAGTAGGTTGATCTTTGCAATCGTCTCCTGCAGCCGGTTGCACGCGGCGCCGTCCAGATCCGAGGCAAAGATCCGGGGCAGCCCGCTCTGTGGCCGGATCACAGACGCGGCCTCGGCTCTGTCCGATTCCCAGCGCCGGGGTACATGGGCAGGCCATCTTTCAAACGCGAACCGCCGGTAGAGTCCGGCAGGCACATGGGCTGCGATCATGGCCCCCTCCAGGGAAAAGGTTCCGGTGCCGCACATCGGGTCCACCAGGGGTCCGTCGCCGGTATACCCCAAAGACCGAAGAATCGCCGCGCCGATGGTCTCCCGCAGGGGCGCTTTTCCTCCCGTGACCTTGATGCCCCGCTTGTAGAGGGGCTCGCCGCTGCTGTCGATGGAAACGGTAAAGTGATCTTCCAATGCCCGCACAAAGATCCGCTGCCGGAGTTCCGAATCCTCCCCGTTCTGATCGGCCCCTTTGCCCATCCCGGAAGCCGCGGGCAGTGCATCCGCGATCGCTGCCCTAACCCTGTCCGCCACCGCATCGGAATGGTAGAGCCTGGATCTGCGGGCCGTCACCGATATCTCGGGCAGCGGGGAATCGGGTTTCAGATAAAGCTCCCAGGGGATTTCAAAAAGCTTCTTCTCCAACCGGTCGAACCGTTCCGATCTGAAGGTCTCGATCCGCATCAGCACCCGGGTCGCGGTCCGAAAGAAAAGGTTTGCCCGCCGGCAATCGGTCAGTTTGCCGGTGAATTCCAGGCCGCCGAGGGCCGGAACCACCCGCTCCGCATCGGTCAGAATCGCCTCTCCCTCGGCCACTGCTCCGGAATCGATCCCCGGATTCATGATGACGAAATAATCCCGCACCCGGCCTGTCACATGGCGTTTGATCCGTTTTTCCAATGCGTTGCTGGTCATCGCTTCCCCTGGGCCCGGATCAGCCGGATCAGGTTGTTCCATAGCAGGATCGCGGCCCCGGCATTGATTTTGCTGATTGCGTAGAGATAGGTGAACTGGTTCAAAAAGAAAAAAACTTGCAAAAACCGGTGAACGATAATAGTCTCGACAAGCGTTCCTATTTATCAGGATCGTGCAATTTTGTAAACCTTTTTCGGACATGGATATTTTTTTATTATCGTTTTTATAATCGAAGGAGTTTCCCGCATCATCATGAAGAACATTCTCGTCACCGGCGGCTGCGGATTCATCGGCGCAAACTTCATCCGGTACATGCTGGAGGAATCGAATTTTTCGGGCCGGATCATCAATATGGACAAGCTCACCTACGCCGGCAACCCCGACAACCTGGCCGGAATCGAGGCCGCGTATCCGGACCGATATGTATTTGTCCATGCCGACATCTGCGATTCGGATGCGGTTTTCAAGGTCTTCAGGGAATACAGTATCGACGCGGTCTGCCACTTTGCGGCCGAGACCCATGTGGACAGATCCATTCTGGGTCCTCAGGATTTCATCCAGACCAATGTCATGGGAACCTTCATCCTGCTGGAGGCGGCCCGAAACCACCATAATCAACTGGAGCTGTTCCACCATGTGAGTACCGACGAGGTCTACGGCACACTCGGGATGGAGGGCTTTTTCACCGAGACCACGCCGTACCAGCCCAGCAGCCCCTACTCCGCATCCAAGGCCGCATCAGATCACCTGGTGCGGGCATATGCAATCACCTACGGCCTTCCCATCACCCTCTCCAACTGTTCCAACAACTACGGCCCCTACCAGTTTCCGGAGAAGCTGATCCCGCTGATGGTCATGAATGCGCTGGAGGGAAAGCCCCTGCCGGTCTACGGCGTGGGAAAGAACGTCCGGGACTGGCTCTATGTCCGGGACCACTGCAGTGCGGTCTGGGCGATCATGTCCCGGGGAAAGCGGGGGGAGACCTACAACATCGGGGGCCGGTGCGAAAAGGCCAACATCGAAGTGGTGGAGATGATCTGCGATCTGCTGGACCGTATCCGGCCCGACGCAGGGAACGCCTGCCGGAGAGATCTTGTCACCTTTGTAAAGGATCGGCCCGGCCACGACCTGAGATATGCCATCGACTGTTCAAAACTGGAAAAAGAGCTGGGATGGCGGCCCGAGGAGTCTTTTGAGACGGGGATTAAAAAGACGATCGAGTGGTATCTGGACAATCCCGACTGGGTGGAGCGGGTCCGGAGCGGGGCCTATATGGAATGGATCGAGCGGCAGTATGGATGAGAATGCTTCAGCCTTGGAATCGTTTTCAAGGCTGAAGCACCAAAACCGGCTCAAAGCCGGTTACCGATATCCGCTCCGGATCTTCTCCAGTTCCCCGGATGCCTCCAGCCGAAATATGCCGCAAAAGGTGCGGGATACTCAACAAAACAAAGGACAGCCCATCCATGAAAGTATTTACAACCATCGGCAAAAAGGTCTACGGCACTGTGGGGCTCCTGGTCTTTTCCACCGTCATTGTCCTGATGGTGGCAATCGCTGCCCTTCATGCCATCGACGCCCTTGTCGCGCTGACCCGGGCCGAGCGGGATCACACGGTCCACTATTATCAGGCCGTGAGCAAGTTTGAAAAGTATGTCCATGATCAAGACGAACGGCTGATGGAGGAAATGGAGGCGCACCTGGAAATTACCCTGGGGGAGTCAAAGGCATTCGGCAGCATCACCGAAGATGTCCGTGCCAAATCGATCCAGACCGTTGCAGCCGAACTGGATGCGCGTTTCCCCACCGTGGACGCATGGCAGTCGAGAAACATCGTGATCATGGCAAAGCTCTTCTCCGGCAATCCGATCCTGATGGATCTGGTAGAGATCTCCCGGAAGGCTTATCAATCCGCCAGCCGGTATCTTGAAATTGCCAGAGCCTACCGGGCTGCTGAGAGCGACCATGAGAAGGGTGTGCTGCTGGCGGAGATGGATGAGATCAACAGGTTCATGGACAGCCTCCCCGAGCATTTTTCCAAAGGGGTTCAAGACCTTTCGGCTTGGGCCCTCTCCCTGGTGCAGAAGGCACTGATCGGGGTGTTCCTGATCTTCTCAGTGACAGCCGCGGTCATCGCCGCCAAAGTCATCGGCTCTGTCACAGGGCCGCTGCGCGAGGTGGTCGAGTTTTCCGAACAGATGGCAAAAGGAGACTTTTCCCGTCAGATCACTCTGATCTCCCACGATGAGACCGGACAGTTGATCCGTGCAGTCAACCGGATCTGCAGAGATGTAGGAGAGAGTATCCGGAAGATCGGCAAGACCTCCCGCACCGTTTCCGAGGGCGCAGAGACCCAATCGGCCTACACCCAGCAGACCGCCGCGGCCCTGGAACAGCTCACCGCACAGATCAAAGGAACCGCGGCCCATGCCAAAGAGGCCAACGGTCTGACCCGGGAGGCAGTGGAGATCGTTAAAGAGGCCGACGGGCTGATGGAGACCCTGATCGTATCCATGGGACGCCTTTCCCGGAATAGCGCAGATGCCCAGGGGATCATCAAGACCATCGACGAAATCGCATTCCAAACGAATCTTCTGGCCCTCAACGCATCGGTGGAGGCGGCCCGGGCCGGGGGGGCCGGACAGGGCTTTGCCGTGGTGGCCGGAGAAGTGAAAAAGCTGGCCATGCGCTCGGCCCAGGCCGCGAAGAACACCCAGGAGCTGATTCAGGGGATGACGGAAAAGATCGACCAGGGAACAGTATCCGTGGAGAATACCGCAGCGGTCTTTGAGAAGTTATCCCAGAACATTGACCGGATCGGGGACCTGATCCGAGAGATCACAGACTATTCGGACGAGCAGGCCCGGGGCATCGACGGGATCGGCCAGGCAGTCAACGAGATCGATCGGGTGGTGGGGGATAATGCAAAGAGCGCAAAGGAACTGGCCCAAGATATCGGACTTTTTAAGACCGATGGAAACCGCGCGGGTAAGGCGAGAGAAATTACATAGAATCGGTTTTGCCGAAGCAGTGGACGAGCCGCGACTTATGATCATCCTTTCTTTATGGCTCTCTATCCCCCTTACCTCCGAAAAGATTCTGCTCTCCAGTGAAGCGCTGAAGAAGTTCGTGTCAGCAGGCGGCTGATCCGTCAAGGAGAAGCGGACAGGACGCGGATGAAACAGACCGTATCATCATCGTCATCACCGCCATCCCCTTCGTCAACGTCCGGAAGGCCAAGACCTGTTTTGGCAGTGATCGTCCCGTCGGCCTCGCCGTCCCCATCGCCGGCCCCGCCGTCAACAAAGGTGAGTACCACCTCATCCCGATTCGCATTGAATACGGTGTGCGGATATTTCCGCCATCCATTGTCGCCATCATAGAGGAACCACTCATACCCTTCCGGGGCCGGCCCCGGAAGAGCAAAGGCAGTGGTCGCGGTTCCGCCGTTTCGAAGCCGGATTTCGGTCTCGATCAGGCCGTAGGGGATATCAAGGGGCCGGTTTGCGCTGTTTTTGGCCGAATTGGCCGAATTGGCCGAAAGGCGAATCAGCGCGCCACCGTCAGCCCGGATGGCCATGGAATCGCCGGTCGCGGCCCGGAAGGTCAAAAGATCCTCCGAAAACCCCCCCATACCGTTGTCAGATACTGCAACCGTGATTGAATCGGTTCCGGCGAGCCCCTTCAGATCTGTCACAGTGAGGGAAAAACCATATTCGACAACGCCGTTCCTCACCGGATGCGGCACAAAGAAGGGGGCGGCCGCAGCCGGGTTCGACAGCGTCACCAAAGGCCCGGCCGACTGCTCCCAGCGATAGGTGAGAATATCACCGTCCGGGTCGGTGGAGCCGGTTCCATTGAGTTGAACCGTCTCACCTTCGCTGACCTCCTGATCCCCGCCAGCCGCCGCGGTGGGCGGGGCATTGACCCAGGAGACATTGATGGTCGTCTTGTCAGTTCCCTGAAGCCCTCCGGCGTCTGTAACCGTGAGGCGGAAAACCAGAGACTCGCCCTCGGGGCCCACATCCGGGGTCAGAAATACAGCCTGTGCCGCAGGCGGATCACTCAATTGAACCGGGATTCCCGAGAGTTGGGCCCACCGGTATCCCTCGATGCCGTCGTCTAAATCATAGGAGCCGGAGCCATCCAGGGTCACCCGTACCCCCTCATATGCAACCTGGTCCGCTCCGGCCTCTGCGACTGGCGGCTTGTTGTCCCACGAGATATTGACCAAAGTCTGGTCCGCGGCCTGAAGCCCACCGTTGTCCGTCACTGTCAGTTGAAAGCGTAGTGTCACCCCACCTGTGCCCACATCCGGGGCAGTAAAAGTAGTCTTCACCGCGGCCGGGTCCGCCAGAGTCACCTGAGTTCCACCGGTCTGGAGCCACTGGTAGCTTGAAATGCCGTCATCCGTATCAAAGGAGTTGCTTCCGTCCAGGGTCACGACATCCCCCTCGGCCGAGGTCTGATCGGCCCCCGCATCCGTTTCGGGAGGGCGGTTGAGCCAGGAGACATTGACGATCGCATCATCGCTGGACTGCAGCCCCCCGTTGTCCGTCACCCTCAGGACAAAGGTGAGGGAGGCACCGCTATCGCTCACATCCGGGGAGGTGAAGCCGGCCACCGCAGTCTCCGCATCGCTCAGGGCCACAACGGGCCCTGCAGTCTGGGTCCATCGGTAATAGGCAATCCCGTCGTCCGGGTCCGAGGAGTTTGTCCCGTTCAGGTAGACCAGCACATTCTCCTGAACGTCCTGGTCAGGGCCCGCATTGGCCACGGGCGCGGTATTGTTCCAAGAGACGTTTACGATGGTCTCGTCCGTGTGGGTCAGCTCTGCGCTGTCTGTAACGGTTAGGGTGAAGACCAGGGATTGGCCGTCGGGGCCCACTTCAGGTGAGGTGAAGACCGGTTGGGGGGCAGCGGGGTCCGACAGTTCCACCGAGGTTCCGCCGGTCTGGAGCCACTGATAGCCGGTGATATCGCCGTCCGGATCTGCGGAGTTGGAGCCGTTGAGCGTCACCTCAACGCTCTCCCCCACGGTCTGGTCGGGGCCCGCATCGGCCACGGGCCTTCCCGGAACCCATTCCACCGTCACCGTCACCTCGTCCACAGCCGTCTGTCCGGCCGTGTCGGTCACGGTGAGCTGGAAGGTCAGGACTGCGCCGTCAGCCGCCACCTCGGGCGCGGTAAAGGTCGGCCTGTCCGCGGTCCCGTCCGACAGTTCCACCTCGGTTCCCCCGGTCTGCTCCCAGAGATAGGCGGCAATTCCATCGTCCGGGTCCGAAGAGGCCGCGGCGTCCAGGGTCACTTCCGCGCCTTCTGCGACCGTAAAGTCCTCCCCCGCGTCTGCTGTAGGCGGCGTGTTCTCGCCGGAGACCGTGATGGTTACGCTGTCCGCGTCGGTCTTTCCGCTGTTGTCCGTCACCGTCAATTGAAAGGTCAGCATCATTATATTGCTGGCCCCGGCCTCGGGCGCGGTAAAAGTCGGCTGAACCACACCGGCATCGGAAAGGCTCACCTGCGCGCCCCCGGTCTGCAGCCAGGAGTAGGATGCGATCCCGTCGTCCGGGTCTGAGGAGCCGGAACCATCCAGCGTTACAGCAGCACCCTCGGCAACGGTTCTGTCAACTCCCGCATCCGCGATGGGCTCCTGATTGATGATGGTGATCTCCACAACCACCTTGTCCTGATCCGTCAGCCCGCCATTATCGGTCACGGTCAGTTCAAAGGTGAGATCGACCCCGCCGGTATTCTCCGGAACCGTAAATGTGGGACGGATCGCGCTGGAATCGGAGAGCGCGATTGCCGGGGTCCCGATCTGGGACCAGGAGTAGGAGGCAATCCCGTCGTCCGGGTCCGAAGAGCCGGAACCATCCAGCGTGACCTCGATGCCCGCGGCCGCAACCTGATCGACCCCGGCATCGGCATTCGGCGGCTCATTCACCCAGGCCACATTCACCGTTGTCTCATCGGTACTCTTCGCTCCGTTGAGGTCCGTCACCGTCAGTTGGAAGACATAGGTCTCCCCGTCGATGCCCACATCAGGATCAAAGGTGGGCTGAACTGCAGTGGCATCCGACAACGTCACCTGGGGTCCATCCAGTTGAAGCCAGGAGAAGCCGGCAATCCCGTCGTCCGGGTCCGAAGAGGCGGACCCGTCCAGCATTACGGTCTCGTCCTCGGAAACCGACTGATCGGCCCCCGCGTCAGCGGTCGGAGGCTGGTTCTCCTGCCCCAGCGCCGCTAAGGCAAAAAAGAGGATGGTCAGCAGGATTAGAAACGCATGGCAAACAGACTTTCTCATTCTCATTCTACAGGGCCTCCTGTGGATCGAGCCTTCTGCTCGGTTTTCAGATCATTTCCCCGGATGCGGTTCCTCTTCCGGAGATCTGCAAAAAAAGTAAGAATACAGTTTGATCTCCGCTCATTTTTCTGGTATTGAGAATTCATGGATCAATCCTTATTCCCGGGAGTACGATCGATGAAAGCACACCACTGGTTCGTATATTCGCTGCTCTTTCTCACTCTCCTGTCCGGATGCGCTCTGCACCTGCCGCCGCCGGCCCCGGTGACGGATCATGCCATCGAGATGGAGGATTCCAACCTGGTCCGGGTGAGCTACAAGATCACGGACCGGCTCATTGCCAACCTGAAAACCCCCCTGGACGCGGAAAAGACGGTGCTGGTCTCCTCCTTTGTGGATGTCAAGCACATGGAGCGCACCTCGGACTTCGGCCGGGTCATGGCCGAGTGCATCACCTCCCGCCTCTCCCAGAGCGGGTTCACCGTGGTGGAGATGAAGCTGAGAAACTCGGTCTACATCAAAGAGCGAGCCGGGGAGTTTCTCCTCTCCCGGCGGGTTCGGGACATGTCGACCAGCCACAACGCGCAGGCCGTGGTGGTGGGAACCTATGCTCTGGCCAACACCGACCTCTACCTCTCCTCCCGGATCGTTCAGGCCGCAGACGGCAAGATAATCTCCTCCTGCGACTACCGGCTGCCCCTGACCCCCAACCTCCGGGCCATGTTCTACGGCCCCCTCCCGGAACAGCAATAGAAAACCTCGCCCCTCCGGTCTTTAGTCCTGTGCCCTCCCCTAAAACCCATCATCGTCCCCGGCCAGCCGCCGAAGCAGGCGCAGAATGCCGGGAGCATAAACCCTTTTCAGCCGTTTAAGATTCCCCTCGGTCCAGTTTTGGGTGACAAACCCCTTCCGAAGAATCTTTGCCAGCTCCCGGCTGAAGGGACAGCTCACATCTTCCGCCACCGGAACCCGATCCTGCTGAAAACAGCGGATCACGGCCTGGTCCAAAGGGATCGTCCCCAGATGGGGCGCCACCCACTCCCGGCGCAGATAGGCTCCAACGGCCTTTGCCGGCAGAACACTCTTGTTGATGATAAACCCGCTGTTCTGTACTTGTCCCCCGCGGTTTTTTCCGGCCGCGTCCATTGCATCCAGCAGGGTCCGCCCCATGTCCCAGGAGGGCTTATCGGCCTCTGTCACCAGGATGAAGCTGCCGGCCGCATAGGCTGCAGCGATGCTCGTATGATCGGTTCCCCCCCGGGTGTCGATAAGGACATAATCGAACCCGTACCAGTCCACTGCCCCGGCGATGATCCGTTCCAGTCGATCCCGAAACCCCTCCAAAGTAGAGAAATCCCGGCTCAGGTGAAGATCGGCCGGGGAATCCCTTCCCTCCGCGACGCTCGGCAGCAGAAAGAGATTCGCGTCCGTAAAGGCCGATGGAATCAGCACAGGCCGGATGCTCCGTTCCCGGGCCTCGTTTTCCGTAAAGAGATCGACCAGGGAAGTCTCCACCCGCTGGGGATACTCGCCCAGCGCATAGAAGGTCATCCCCCGGGTGAAGAGATCGAGATCCACCAGCAGGGTCTTGAAGCCGCAGCGGGCCAGCAGATAACCCAAGGAGACCGAGATGCTCGTCTTACCGGTCCCTCCCTTGCCGCTGAGAATCGCCACCGCATCCGGAGGCCCCAGATCTTCGGAATTGCGAAAAACCGCCATCGGGTCAATCGCCCAGTCGCCCCTGGAGGGTGAGGGAGAAGGCCGCGCCCATGTATCGCAGGTGGGGCACGATGGTCAACTCCATCCTGTACCAGATCTTCTGGGTTTCGCTGTCGATCTCGTAAACTTCGATCTTGGCCTTGCGCAGAGGCCGCCGGGCCCTCACCCCGGGCGCCGGATTGTCCATGTCCGAGACATACTGGATGAGCCACCGGTTGAGTTCTTTCTCCAGCTCGACGCGGGTCTTTGTGGCGCCGATGTTGTCTCTCTGTATCGCCTTGATATAGTGGGCAAACCGGCAGACGATAAAGGAGTAGGGAAGCTGGGCTTCGATGATCTCGTTGGGCTGCGGCTCCCGGAATGCCGATGATCCGGTTTTGGGCCGCCTGACCGAATAGGCCGAATAGAAGGCGGCCGTGTCGTCGCTCCTGTGGAGCACCAGCGGAATCAGCCCAGCACCGGCGAGCTGTGCCTCCTTCTTTTCGGAGATCAGCACCCGGGTAGGGATGGTCGGCTCCCGGGCTCCGGATCGGGGCGCTGATCCGGTATCCTGCAACCAGCGCAGCCCCTGGACCGCGCCGCCGTCCGGGCCGATGATGTTGAGGCACCAGCGGTACTTTGCAAAGCTTTTGAGCAGACAGGTTCCGAACGCGAACGCGCTGTTTCCCCAGAGGGCATAGGGGCGCTCCCGGTAAGGAAAGGAACGGATGCCATCCTTTCGAAACTCGTAGGCGCTTCTGAGGAGAAAGCGCGGCAGAACCAGCCCCACATAACGCGCATCGTCGGTCTCGCGAAACGCGCGCCACTTGACGTATCGCAGGTTCTCGGCCAACTGCTCGGGCAGATCGGTGAAATAGGCCAGCTCCGAGAGATCGTCGGTCCCGAAGAAATCCTCCCGCAGGCCCGCTATAAAAGGGGCGTGGCAGATATTGCCGAGGCGGCCGAATTGGGCCAGCAGCCGCATATCGGCATCACCCGGGCCGAACTCGTAGTCCGAGAGGATGACCCCGTAAGGCTTGCCGCCGTACTGGCCGAACTCATCCACATAGATCCGCCCGTAGAGAACCGAATCGAAGATCTCCCCGGCCGCCTCGAAATCATCTTCGATCTCGTCTCTGGATGCGTCAAAGAGATCGATCCTACAGTTCTGATCCGGCCGGAGCCCCTTCACCAAAAAATCGAGACTCTGCCAGATAGACGCCAGGGCTTCGAAATCGGGGTGATGGAGCAGATCGTCCATCCCCCGGGAGAGACGCTGAACAATTTCTGAGATCAGCAGATCGAGACGTTCAACCGGCACAGGTTCGCCCTCCGGAGAAAGGGATGAAAATAGGAAGTCGAAAATGGACCGCTCCTTCTCATCCAGCACTTCCGGATCGAATTCCCGGACAGCCTCGTTTTTCAAACGCTCGATCCGATGCTTGAAACTGACCAGATGCGCCATTTCCGGAATCGCGGAGACCAGCGCGTCAGGTTTAAAATCACTGAGGGAGGCAATTTTCAGATCCGCGCATATTGTCCCCTTCCCTTTTTCCGGAAATAGATGATCCCTAAGATCGATCCTGAGCCTAACCCCCAGCCGTGCCATGACCTCGTCGAGGGTTTTGGCCGTGACCGGTACAGGCTGGCGCTCGATCAGCTCTGGCCGATCCCCGGCCCGGGTGAAATCCCCGATGATCAGGATGCGAAAGGGGATCTCGTTCTCGTCCGATTCATCTGTGGCATAGGTGAGGCGGATCCTTTCAGGACTCAAAAATCGACCTTCCTCTCCTCCAGCAGATTCGGATCGAATCCGCGGGGGCCGTATTGCCGTTTCCGTCCCCGGTTGTACTGATCGGCCTGTCCCTGCACCGTGTTCCGATCTTCTGAATAGGGCCCCAGGTGAACCGTATACCAGATCCGGTCCCGCTTGTCCTTGAGCCAGTAGACCGCGGGATCAAATCCCTCCTCCCGGAGTTTTCGGGCGAGATCAGTGGCACGGGATTCCTCGCGAAACGAGGCGATCTGAACGGAATATGCCCGCTTTTCTGCTTCTGCCCGGGAAACCGATGCCTGCCCGGAGGAGCGGGCGCGGGCCGATCTTTTGGGGGGTTGCTTTGGCCTCTGCCCTGTCTGCGCGTCCGGGGGCGGCGGGGGCCAGCAGACTGCGATGGTTCCGGGAACCGCAGCTGGCAGAATCTCTTTGGTCCGGATCAGCTCATCATGCCCCTCGATCCGGTATTTAATATCCAGATACTCGATGCCCATCTCCGAAAGCTTCTTCTCCTGCTCGGGAAAATCGGCCGGGGTGAAGCGCCGGTTCCCGAACCGGAAATCCTTCAGAAAATCGGAAAACCCCTTGGGGCCCGGATACCGTTTCTCCAAAGTGACGCCCCCCACCTCCATCGAGAAGAGCGCATCCCCGCACTGTGATGTCCACTCGAAGGTCTTTTCGATGGTGAAGTTGTAGTTGTAGAGGGTCTGGCTCGTTTCACCGCAGTCCAGGCGGAGGATCGTCGCGCTGGGGATCTCGGCCGCATCGGGGTTCGCGTCCGTAGGCAGAGCTTCGATCCGCACCGAATAGGATTCCTGTGCGGTCTGAATATTGTCCCTTCCCCTGGAGACGAAGTCGAGAAACTGGGGCTGGAAGGGAATGGTCATGCCCCGGGCTCTGGCCGGGACATACCCCTTGCCGTAAGCCCGGGTGACAAAGGGACCTGCGTGTTTATCCATGAATGTCCAGAGCTTGCCTTCGTCGCCGAACATCAGGCTGTTTCTACGGTATTCCGGAACCCCTTCGATCTCGACCAGAAACTTGTTCTCCCAGAGTTCCTGAATCCGGCACGCGGCCTCGTTGAGCATATAGCCCCGAATCACATCGATGGGCCCCGCATAGACGGCCCAGAAGGCCCGGGCATCGCCTCCGGAGCGGCCGATGAGCGCCTCCAACTGGCGAACTGCTGTGTAGGCTTTGGCAAGAGGGGTATCGCCCGCGGTCGGCTGGTCCGGATTTTTGAAGAATTGCGCCATCGCATTGTAGGAGACGGAACGGGACCGGGCATCGAAAGCGATGTCCATCAGTGCCCTGCGATAATCCCCCAGGGCTTTTCCTGCGTCCTCCAGCACCAGTCTGCGCTCATCCGGACTCCTGTCCGATGCGACTTGGCGCTGGGTGATCATGGCTTTTCGGCCCGTGCTGGATGCGGTCCGGCCGATCTCACCAAGCTTGGACAGAGCGTTGAGCCCGAGCCGGGATAGGGCCTTGTTCCCTCGGGAAGTATCCGCGATATCGTCGGGCGCATACGCGAGCATCTCCTGAAAATAGTCGGAAAGGGCGAGCCACTCCGGAATGGCGGCCTCGGGCGCGACGGGAATTACCTGCTCGTAGAGAAGATCGAGCAGACGGAAGAAGGGGTTCCGGTCAGTCGCGATGAGATCGATGGTCCGCTCCCACTCCTCTCGGCCCCGCAGGGTCGCCATCCCCCGATCAAAGCTTTGGGCAAAGTTCTCCCAGATCGCCAGATACTCCTTACGGTATCCCTCGTCAAAGGCCCGCTTCATGGCAAGCAGATCATCGGAATCGGGCGCGGTCTGAATCAGTTGTTCGATGAAATTGTCGATATAGGCCTTTCCCCCCAGCGTATAGGCCCCCGGAATCACCACATCCGGAGAGAGGGTCT
>JAABSP010000116.1 GCA_011390345.1 Desulfobacteraceae bacterium | reverse complement strand
CGATGGCATCTGAGAAAAAGACATTTCGCGTGGCCTGTGCAGAGTGCGGGAAGAGTTTTATCGTGCGATTCGAAGTGGTGGATGCGGCCGCAGAGGGAAAGGGCGAGAAAGTGGTCGAATGTCTGCACTGCAGAAAGCGGGTGAAGGTTCCTCTGGAAAAGAAATACATGAAGCCGGGGGAGCTGGTCCGGAGCCGAAGGGTGGATGAATGAGCGAAATCGAAAATCAATATGTTATTCCTGTCGCGCCGGAGATCCCAAAAGAGGCTTTGGCCGAGTTGCAGGAATGGGCTCAAAAGCTGGACTGGCTGCTGGATGCGCCCGAGGCCCGGGACATGCCCAGGGCAGTGGCCCAAACCGGGATACTGGAGAGGATGGGCCGAGGGTTGTGGGATGGGTCCGGGCTGGATGCAGAGGCGCTGCTCGAAAAGATCGAAGAGGCCAAAGACGATGACGAATGCGTCCGGCTGGTGATTCAGGGAGATGCGCATTATGGCCTGCCCTGGGAGCTGCTCTGGCATGAGCATCCGGATCTGGGATTTCTGGGCCGCCATCCCCGGTGCATTGTCACCAGACGGGTTCGGGGAACGGGAAAAGAGCCGACGGCCGCGCCCAGGCCGCTTAGGATGCTGCTTTTCATCGCTTCGCCCGATGATCTGGACCCGGAGCGGAGCCGTCTTGATTTCGAGCGGGAGGAGGAGCTTCTCTTTACTGCGCTGGATGGGCCCTATTCCCGGGGGGAGATCGAGGTCGAGGTGGCCGGGGACGGGTTTCTTTCCACATTGGTGGAGCGGCTCTCCCAGGAGCGGTTTCATGCGGTGATTCTGAGCATGCATGGGACAGATGCCGTCAATCGGGACGGAAAGGCGGAATGGGGGCTGCTCTTCGAGGATGAGATGACCTGGAAGAAAAAGCCGGTGGCCGGTTCCGATCTGGCAAAGGTGTTTGAAGGGCTGCCGAAAGGGCATCGGCCGGGCCTGGTGGTGCTGGCCGCGTGCCGGAGTGCAAAGGCCGGGGAGACGGCCGAATCGATTCCGGATGTGGCGCGGCAGCTTCATCAAAAGGCCGGGGTGGAGCGGGTGCTCGGGATGCGGCTGTCGGTGCTGGACAGTGCAGCGTCGGCCTTCAATGCCGCGCTCTTCTCCAATCTCGCGCTGGGGGAATCGGTGGGGCGGGCCGTCTCTCTGGCGCGGGAGGTGGTGGGTTCCGGGGCATGGCTCCGGGAGAGCATGGGAGAGAGGGTAAAAACCGATCTTTACGCGCAGTGGACCCTGCCGGTGCTGCTGGATCGGACCCAGGACGGGCCCGTGGTCGATATGAAAGCCGAGGCGCAGGTCACTCCCCGGCTCCCGCTGCCGGATGCGCTTCCCGGCGACGGCTCTGTGCCGGTTCCCTCCCGGGCCGCGTTCATCGGCCGGCGGATGGAGATCCGGCAGTGGCTGGGGCCTTTTCTTTCGGGGAAGGCGCGGCATCTGCTCTTTACCGGGCCCGGGGGTGTGGGGAAGACCGCGCTCGCGGGGCTATTTGCCCGGCATCTGATGGATCGGAATCCCGGGATGCGGGTGATGGGATTCCGTGCGCCGTTTAACCTGGATTCGGTCTATGAGCCGATCCGGGAGGCCGCGTTTGACGGGGAAGAGGAGCAGGGGCTGCACGACTTTATTCAAAAGGAGCCGGAGCAGAAGGAGCGGCTTCGGCGGATGCTGGTATCGTTGGACCGGCGGGAGCGGCGCTGCGCGTTTGTGCTGGACAACCTGGAGACGCTGCAGGACTTGCAGACGTTGGGAATTGCGGCGGAACATGCCGAGAGCCGGTGGTTTCTGAATGCGATCTGCGGGCTGCCGGGTGCGGTTCCGGTGCTGATGACGGGCCGGTATGCCCTGGATGGGGAGATCGACGGGCCGGTGGTTCGGCATCCTGTGGGCGAGGCGCCATACGGGGATATCCTCCGGCGGATGAAGCGGCTGGAGTGGCCCGAATCCATGGGGCCGGAAAAGAAGCGGTGGGTCTATCGGGTGCTGGGGGGAAATCACCGGGCAATCGAGTGGACCGCGCAGCTTCTGGGTGATGCGGCAAAGAAGGCCGAGGAGCTGTTGAAGGCGCTGGAAAGGGTGGCGGCGCCGACAGATACGCCTGAAGGGGCCGTGGCCACGGTGACTGAGGCCATGCGCCAGAATCTGCTCTTTCGGGAATTGCGAGCGGAATTGACCGATGAGCAGGATCGGCTGCTGCGGGCCGCGTCGCTCTATCGGGTTCCGGTGAACGAGGACGGGCTGGCGGTGATCGATCCGGATGCGGAGAATGTGGGGGGAAATCGGGAGCGGCTGCTGGCGTATGCATTGTTGGAGGAGGTGCAGGAGAGAAGTCTGGGACTGACCTATTACATTGTTCCGCCGGTGGTGCGGGAGCTGATGGGTGATTCAGGGTTCGATGAGGGGAAATTGAAGGCGCTGCATCTGGAGATGGGGCGGTATCATCGGTTTCAGGGGAGGCATGTCTCTCAGACATGGAGCGATGATCTGGAGGCGATTCACCATTTTCGGAGGGCTGGGGAGCATGAGGATGCGGATGAACTGGCCGACGGCGTTTCAAATTTTTATCACAACAGGGACAATTATGCGGATGCAGCGAAGATATTGGCGGAAATCGCGGCCCGGCCCGCCCCCCCGCCCCCCTGGTGGGCATTGAACCGTTATGGCCTATGCCAAGATACATTAGGTTTCTATCAAAGCGCCCTCGATGCTTATGAGCGTGCCCTGCCGCTTTCCCCCACAAAAAAGGAGAAAGGCACTACTTAACAGCCTGCCGTAGCGCGAAGACTGCGTCCACTCTTCGTTTTATTCTCCGGCCAATTTATAAATCATGGAAAGATGATCCGATCGAAGATAAAATCCGAGATTTATCATTCTTTCGAGCAGCGGACGCACCTGAATAATAAAACCGGATTCCTTTGCCTTGATCAATATTCCGGCGGTTCCGGTTAGCGGAAGAGAATTCAGCTTGGCGATCCGGCGAGCCAACCCGTCATCCAGCAACAGCAGCACTGAATCATTGATTTTCATTGCCAGCGCTATGGCACTGGCTTCGCCAAGTCCGAGATCAGGTATCATCCGCAGTGTTCGTGGAATATGTACCCCGCGTCTGCTGCGGAGCCAACTGCAGGCATCCAGCTCCGAAGAGGAAATGCCCCCCGCACAAAGCTCATCCACCACTTGATCCGACGCATACACCGTTCCATAAAGTTGATGCAAGAGATCCAATTGCCCGATTTGGTGGAGATAGAACAAGGGAGACGTATTGCTGATAACCGTTTGTTGCCGTTTCTCAGGCATTTCTCAGATCTTCTTCAAGCTCTGCTTCGCTCAGATCCCATGCAGGGACTTTAAATTCCCCTGCACGCCGTAAGAATTCCACCCTGGGTATCCCGGCCAGTTCAGCCGCTCTTCCCGAAGAAAGACGGCCCAGCTCATAGTATTTCATTGCCGCGGCAAGTGTAAGATTTCTCCCGAAGGATTCCGGGGTATCCTTCAATGAAATCAAAACTTCTTCGGGGCATTCGATGGTAATGGTTGCCATTTCTTTTTCCTTATTTCCGGATCTCACTTCGTTCCGAGGGCTCATCCTTCCTTCCCCCGCATCATAGGATCAGGATAATACAGAAACCGAAGGATGCACAACGGAAAAGAGGATATTCAAATTCACTCATCCTTCCATTCCAACGGCTGCAACCGCCGCAACAAATCCTCCCGCCGATTCGGCAGAAAAAACCGCATCCGATGCCCCCGCACCCGTTCGATGGCATCGGCTTTGATATCCGCGATCAGCATCCCCTCGGACTCGGAGAGATACTTCCCCATCACCATCCCGGAAGGGTCGATCGCGACCGCCAGGCCCGGGAAGGTCAGGTCCGCGGCGCTGGTTCCCACTGGGTTGCAGACCACGATGTAGAGGCTGTTGTCATAGGCCCGGGCGGTGAGATGGCGCATCCATGACCGGTATTTCTCCGCTGCGGTTCCTCTGGGGGAGGCATGGGGAATGAAGATGAGGTGGGCCCCTTCCAGGGCAATGAGGGTGGAAAGCTCGGGGAAATGGGCATCATAGCAGAGCTGGATGCCGAACTTCAGGCCGCAGGCGTAAAACAGAGGGAGATCTTCTCCCCGCGCATAAGTCTTCTGCTCCGGCGGGGAGAGGTGGAGCTTTCGATAGACCCCCAACTCCCCATCGGGCCGAACCACGAGATGGGCCGCAAAGAGCTGCCCCGCACTGTCGATCTCCGCAAGGCCCGCCAGGATCACCATCCCTTCGGCAGCGGCCATCTCCGACAGGGCATCCGCGGCCGGCCCGGGAATCGGCTGGGCCGCGGTCCGAATTATGTCGCCCGCGGCATACCCGGTGATATTCAGCTCCGGAAAGCAGACGATCTCGGCCCCCTTCTCCTTTGCGGCCCGAACCCAGCCCCGCATCTCCCGCAGGTTCGCGTCCACGTCCCCGAAAACGGAGCCGCAGACCACGGCCGCGACACGGACGTCTCTCATGGGGCTGTCCCCCTACAGGTCGAAGTGGGCCCGGATCTTGAAGACATCGGTCGCGGGCAGGTTCAAAATCTCTTCAACCCCGGATTCGGCCGCGATCTTCTCCAGGTTGGCCTCGATCTGCTCCATGGACGGGGCGATGAAGGTGAACCAGACGTTGAAGTCCTCATTGTCCCGCTGGTAGTTGTGCGTCACCCCCGGATACCGGTTCACGATACTGGCAAAGGTTTCGATCTTATCCTTGGGAACCTTTGCCGCACACAGGGTGCTGACAAATCCGAGCTTATCCGGGGAGAAGTTGCCGCCGATCCGCCGGATGATCTCGGCCTCCTTCAGCCGGGCCAGCCGGTCGATGATCTCCGTTTCGGTCAGGTTCATCTCCTGTGCAATGGTCTCATACGGACGGGCCGTGATGGGAAAATCGGACTGAATTCGGTTCAGGATATCCCGGTCGATGTCGTCGAGCTGCGCCATGCCCCTCCCTTTCTCTATCCCAGTGTGCGCACATGAACTTTTCGGGTTCGGGGGCCGTCGAACTCGCAGAAGAAGATCCGCTGCCATGTCCCGAGCACCAGCCGGCCCCCTTCCACCCCCACCAGCTCCGATGCCCCCACCAGTGTGGTCTTGACGTGGGCCGGGGAGTTGCCCTCGGCATGTTTGTAGGGGGCCTTCCAGGGAACCATCCCGTTCAAAACCATCAGCAGATCCTCCTGCACGCTCGGGTCGGCCCCCTCGTTGATGGTGACCGCGGCCGTGGTATGGGGCACATAGACCATGCAGACGCCCTCCTGCACCCCCTTGTCCCGCAGCTCCGCCTGCACCTGGTCGGTGATGTCGATCAGTTCGGTACTGGCCGATGTCTTGACGGAAAAGGTCATGGATCACACCTCCTGCTGGAATTTTGGAAACAGAAAGGCCCCGCAGGAAACTGCAGGGCCTTTTTTAAACCGTAGAAAAGACTGTTCAAACGCTAACGGATTAGACGCATCCGGTCGGTTTGGGAAGTCCGGCCATCTTACAGGCTCCCTTGCCGGGTCCTGAGGGGAACAGCTCGTAGATGTGCTTCAGTTTGAAGCCGGTGACCTTGGAAAGCACCCGCACCATGGGGGCGATGCCGTTCTTCTCATAGTACTCCCGGAGAACATTGATGACCTTCTTGTGCTCGTCGGTCAGCTCGTCGATGCCCTCTTCCTTCTTCACAAACTGGACCCACTCTTCGCACCAGTTGTTGTAATCGTCGATGAATCCGTCTTCGTCTACCTTGAACGTCTTTCCCTGAAATTCAATTTCTGGCATGTAAACTCCCTCCTTAAAATAAATGATTTATTCTTATGGCCTCAGCCGACTAGCTCTTGATCCTCTTTTAGCAAAGATATCTCTTTAGCCTATTTGAAGCCGCTTGTCAATATGAAATCCATCTCTCGTTTCCCGCGCAGGAAGAGAATGCGCCGTCAATATTCCTTGGGCATGGTGTTGAGCTGCGCCAGGGTGAAGACCGGACCGTCCTTGCAGACGAAGTCCTTGCCGATGTTGCACCGGCCGCACATCCCGATGCCGCACTTCATCCGGTTCTCCAAGGACATGATGATCCGCTCGTGGCCGTAGCCGAGGTTGTCGAGCACCGGCTGGGTGAACTTGATCATGATCGGCGGGCCGCAGATGATGGCGTAGGTATCCTCGTCGGCCGGGGGGGCCTTCTGCTCGGTGATGGTGGGCACGAACCCGACATTGTACTTCCAGTTCGGATCATCGGTGCCGTCCACGGTGATGTGCATGTTCATGTCATCCCGGGCCTCCCACGCCTTCAGCTCCTGGTCGTAGAGGAGCATCCCCGGGGTTCTCGCGCCGTAGATCACATGGATCTGGCCGAACTGGTCCCGGTTTTCGAGCATGTAGATGATGGAGGAGCGCAGGGTGGTGAAGGCGAAGCCGCCGCCGATGATCACCACGTTCTTCCCCTTGAGGGTCTCCCAGGGATAGGAATTGCCTAAAGGTCCCCGAACCCCCATCACGTCTCCGGCCTTCATGGAGTGGAGATAGGAGCTGACCAGGCCCACCTTGTTGACGGTGAACTTGATGAAGCCCTTCTCCGTAGGGGAAGAGGCGATGCCGATGGGGATCTCCCCCTTGCCGGTCACGGACAGCTCCGCGAACTGGCCCGGCATATATGCGAACTTCTCTTCGTCTTCGGGATTTATGAAGACGAACCTGAAGGTCTTTAAGTTCTTGTCCTCGGTCTCGGTGATGATGTCATCGATCCGGACCGGATAGGGCAGATACGGATTTTCCACGATGTCCCCCTTTCTGGCGTCAAGTTGTCGGGCAGGCGCACTCATTCTGAGCCTCCGGATCGTACTGGTTCATCATCTCGCAGACTTTGCGGATGTCGATGTTGACCGGACATTTCCGCACGCACCGGCCGCATCCCACACACTGGATACCGTCCCCGTACTTGTCCACATAGTATTTGAGCTTGTGCATGAAGCGCTGCCGCACCCGGGAAACCTTGTCCCCTCTGGGGTTGTGCCCCGAGCCGTGGAGGGTGAAGAGCGAGGACATGCAGGAGTCCCAGTTCCGCATCCGGACCCCGTCGCATCCCCGGCACTCGTCCTGGATGTCGAAACACCAGCAGGTGGGGCAGAGGTAGGTGCAGGTTCCGCAGTTGATGCAGGAGAAAGCGATATCCTCCCAGAAGGGCGCGTCATAAAGATCCATTGAAGGGATATCTGCCAGCCTGTCCGTGGAGATTTGGCTTTCAAATTTCCCCTCGGCGGTTGCGGCCTTCTCCCCGAAGACCTTCTCGGCCTGGCCCGCGTCAAAGGCTTGGGTCCATCCGGCCTTCTCCGTCAGGGCCTTGCCCTTTTCAGTCAAGACCTTGGCCAGATACCCATCCTCATGGTCCACCAGCAGCACATCCAGCCCCTTTTCGTCAAAGGGCCCCGATCCCGCACTGGTGCAGAAGCAACTGGAGCAGGGGTCGTCGCACCCGTACCCGACAAAGGTGGTGGCATCATAGGCCCGCAGCCAGAAGGGATCTTTATACTCCGGGGTGTCGAAGTTCTTCTTCACCAGCAAAAAGGAGAACGCATCACAGGGCCGGATGCCGATGACGGCCTTGGGGGTTTCATCCCGTTCCGGCTCCTTCAATATATGATGGTCATCTTTGCGCTCATCAGTGGTGTAGGTGAACATCACCTCGGACTGGGGATAGATCGCGGCCTTGGGAGAGAGCCGGGTGTTGCCGTAATCCATCTCCGGCATCTGATCCCCGGAAAGCTTCCGGAACTCATGATCCTTCCCCTCTTTGACGGGGCCGAAGACCTGATAGCCTTTTTTGAGCGCGGAAACGCCCTCGGCCCATTTCTTTTGATCGATTTTCACAAACGTCATGGTCTTTGCCCTCTATTTGATAAACTCGTCCGGATCATTGGGCCGGTACGCATCCAGCGGGGGCCGGTTCTCCAGGGAGATGCCGGCCTCCCAGTCAAACAACTCTTTGCAGTCCTTCTCGAGTTTTTTGGTCAGCATTCTCACCTTGATCCCCACGGGACAGGCCCGCTCGCAGGCCCCGCAGTCGGTGCATCGGCCCGCGCAGTGGTAGGCTCTTAAGAAATGGAACGTCCGGATGTCGTTCTCGTTCTGGCCCTTGCCGACCCACTGGGGCCGGGACTCGTCCACGAAACAGGTGGGACAGTAGCACAAGGGGCACGCGTTCCGGCAGGCATAGCAGCGGATGCACTCCTTGTACAGGTCGTCGAAAAAGGCTTTACGCTCCGCATCCGACATGGCCTCGATCTCCCGGATGTCCGCGTACCGGTCCACATCGGTCTGCTCCTCCACCGGCTCTGCCACCATCTCGTCGTGGACCACAGGGTTCCGGTGGATGCAGATCGCGCAGTTCTCCTGGAGGACTTCGGCCTTGTCAAAGCTCTTTTCAAAGCCCTCTCCTTTGACGATCACCTTGCCCGCTTCGGTCTCGGTCACATCGGTGATCTCCCCTTCCACAAGGGAGGCGATCTTCCGCTTGTCTATCATTGCCCCGCAGGGAACCCCGATGATATGGAGCTGATCCCGGTCGATCTTGTTTTCGATGATATGGGTGACGATGTTTCTGGAATCGCACCCTTTGGCCACAACGCCGATCTTCTCCTTGCGGTCCGTGAGGTAGTTGGCCAGGTTGATCCCGCAGTTGCTGTCCCAGACGAGCTGGTCAACATCCTGGGGCCTTCGGACCATGCACGGCTCGTTCATTATGGGCATGGAGCCCTTGCGGAACCCGATGACCATGTCAACGGTCCCCTCCTCCAGCAGGCGTCGGGCGATCTGTCTTATTTTATCGGTATATTCCTGCATCTTTTTAAGCCACTTTCACTTTCTCTTTTACAAAGTGTCTGTTGGGGCCCAACTCCTTGACCGCTTGGGTGACTTCTGTGGCCACCTTGACGAACTTGGTCGATTCGGCCGACGAGATCCACGAGAAATGGAGGCGGCCCGGCTCGATGCCCATGTACTCCAACAGGTTTTTGAACAGTACGAACTTCCGGCGTGCGTAGTAATTACCTTCCAGGTAATGGCATTCGCCCGGATGTCACCCGGATACCCAGACCCCGTCGGCCCCCTCCCGAAGGGCGGCCAGCGCGAACTTGGGGCTCATCCGGCCCGTACAGGGGATCCGGATCACCCGGATGTTGGCCGGATACTCCATCCGCCCCACACCGGCCAGATCGGCTGCTCCGTAGCTGCACCAGTTGCACAGAAAACTGACGATTTTCGGTTCCCATTCCGACATGTTTGTCTCTCCTTATGAATAAGGTTCCGGCGGACGGAAAAGCACATTCTGCCGGAACCCCTTTATATTTCAGATCGCTTCGTTGATGGAAAAGATCTGCTCGAAGATCTGGTCGTTGTCAAAGCCCTTGAGCTTGATGGCTCCGGAACGGCAGGAGGCCACGCAGAGACCGCACCCCTTGCAGAGTACAGCGTTGATCTCGGCCTTTTCGGGCCAGAACCGCTCGTCCGCGCCCCGAAATGTGGGTGCAGAGTAGGGGCAGACCGAGACGCAGACCCCGCACTGGCTGCACCAGCCCGGGTTGACCTCGGCCACCTGGCCGCTGGTGTGGATCTTCTTTCTCGCCAGCAATGTCACGGCCCGGGAAGCCGCAGCCCGGCCCTGCGCGATCGACTCGTCAATGGGCTTGGGATAGTGAGCCAGTCCGCAGAGGAAGACGCCGTCCGTGGCAAATTCCGACGGACCCAGCTTTGCATGCCGCTCCACAAAGAAGCCGTCCTCGTTCATCGGAACCTTGAAGAACTGCGCCAGCTTCTCGTCCGCATTGGGGATGATGGCCGATGCCAGCGTTAAAATGTCGGCCTCGATCTCCATGGGCACGCCGAGCACATGGTCGATCACCCGGACGATCACCGATCCGTCTTCGACTCTTACCTCCGGCTTCTTCTCCAGGGTGAAGCGGACGAAGATCACCCCCAGCTTTCTCGCCTCCTGGTAGAGGTACTCCTTCTCGCCGTAGGTGCGGATATCCCGGTAGAGGATGAAGACGTTCATGTCCGGATTCCGCCGCTTCAGCTCGATCGCGTTGTGGACCGAATGGGTGCAGCAGATCCGGGAGCAGTAGGGCCGATCCGGCTCCCGGGACCCGACGCACTGGATGAAGACCGCGCTCTCGGCCTTTTTGACCAGGTCGTCGTCATCCATCAGCTTTCTGTCCAGCTCCAGGCTGGTCAGGATCTTGGGATCATCGCCGTATGCATATTCGGAGGGCTTGTACTCGGAAGCGCCCGTGGCGATCACCGCGATGCCGTGCTCCAGAACATCCTGGGCCCCGCCGTTTTGAAGCGTAGTCTTGAAGTTGCCCACAAAGCCTTCAACGCTTGCAAGGGTCGTGTTGAGATGGACATGGATCTTCGGCTCTTTTTCCACCTCCTCCACCAGCGCGGTGAGCCGCTTTTTCACATTGTCGCCCGAGGGGAGCCGATAGAGGTTCCACGCCTGTCCCCCGAGCCTCTCTCCCTTTTCGATAATATGGGTCTCATACCCCTGCTTCGCGAGGCTCTTTGCCGCGCTGATGCCGGAGATCCCGCCGCCGATGACCATCGCGGCCTGGTTGACATCGAGTTCGGCCTCTTTCAGGGGCTGGGTCAAAGAGACCTTGGAGACGGCCATACGCACCAGATCCCTGGCCTTTTCCGTGGCCATCTCCGGGTTGTTCTTATGCACCCAGGAGTCCTGGTTCCGGATGTTGGCCATCTCGAAGAGGTACTTGTTGAGGCCCGCGTTGATCAGGGTCTCCTGAAAGAGCGGCTCATGGGTCTTGGGGGTACAGGCCGCGACCACCACCCGGTTTAAATTCTTCTCCCGGATGATCTCGGCCATGATGTCCTGAGTGTCCTGGGAGCAGGAGTAGAGGTTGTCCACCACATGCTCCACATAGGGGAGGGTCTTTGCATACTCGGCCACGGCCGGCACATCCACCACCCCCGCGATGTTGACGCCGCACCGGCACACGAATACGCCGACTCTGGGGCGTTCGTTGATCACGTTGGTCTCGGGAACCACTTCCGGAACCTTTGTGAGGCTGTTTCTGGCCGCGCTCAGGACTTCTCCGGCCGCAGATGCCGCAGCCGACGCGTCGATGACGGACTGGGGGATGTCCTTTGGCCCCTGGAATGCGCCGCAGACATAGATCCCCTCCCGGGAGGTGGAGACCGGCGAGAAGGGGTCGGTCTTGCAGAAGCGGCCCGGGGTCAGTTCCAGGTCCAACTGTTTTGCGAGTTCCACCAGCTCCGGCGGGGTCTGCATGCCCACCGAGAGGACGATCTGGTCGAAGATCTCCTCTTTGAGTTCCCCGTCGTCCGTGACGTACCGGATGTGGAGATCGTCGGTTCCGGGAACCGGATCGACCGTATGGACGCGGCACCGGACAAACCGGACCCCCTTCTCCTGGGCACGGATGTAAAACCGCTCGAACTCCTTGCCCATAGTCCGCATGTCCATATAGAAGATGGTGCATTCCAGATCATCCCCGGCATGCTCCTTCGCGATCACCGCCTCCTTGATCGCATACATGCAGCAGACCGAGGAGCAGTAGGCATTATCGGACCGGTTGATGTCTCTGGAGCCGACGCACTGGAACCAGGCGATCTTCTTGGGCTCTCTTCCGTCGGACATCCGCACCAGGTGGCCAGTTGTGGGGCCAGAGGCCGAGAGAATCCGCTCGAACTCCAGCGCGGACATGACATTGGGCAGGTTCGCGTAATTATAGGTATCAAAGCCCGATGGGTCGAAGGGCTTAAATCCGGGCGCGAGCACCACAGAGCCGACGTTCAACGTCTGGGTCGTCTCCTTCTGGTCGAAATCTACCGCGCCCGTGGGGCAGAGCTTTTTGCAGGCCCCGCACTTGCCGCCTTTCTGGATGTAGATACAGGTCTCCGGGTCGATCCGGTATTTCAGGGGGACCGCCTGGGCATACTCCACATAGATGGCCTTGCGCTTGGCCAGGCCCTGGTTGTAGGTGTCGGGAATCTTTTTGGGGCACTTTTCAAAGCAGGCACCGCACGCGATGCAGAGGGATTCGTCCACATACCGGGGGTGGCGGACGATCTCCACCTCGAAATTCCCGACCTTGCCTTTGATATTTTTGACTTCGCTCAATGTGACTAACTCGATGTTCAGATGCCGGCCGACCTCGACCAGTACGGGGGAGATAATTCACATCGCGCAGTCATTGGTGGGGAAGGTCTTGTCGAGCTGGGACATGACCCCGCCAATGGAGGGGGATTTTTCCAATAGATAGACGTAGTATCCGGCGTTCGCCAGATCCAGGGCGGAGCGCATTCCCGCAATCCCGCCGCCCACGACCAATACCGATCCGATGACATCTTTTGACATGATCTATAAACTCCTGAAGACAAAGTGAAAAACCCTTACGATGCTTTAGGGAAGGGCGTTTGTACTCCTTGCAGACAATTTCCGCAAATGCTTACCATAAAGGTTGATTTTCGAGTTGTCAATAAGTTATTTCGAGGGGGCGGAGAGGGCTAACCTTTTGAGATTCGTGCCATTTTAACCCGGCAAGGAATATATTCTTTAATTTCAAAAGGCTACCAGACTCCAACCGGAAGACTGGCTTTCAATTTCCTGATTTATCAATGAATTTACAAAAAAATGGGGCCGGTTCAGTCGCCCGCTTCTGACACAGATGGCTGCATATGACGATATCCGGCCCAAACCGGTGACGTTGACTTGGAAAGCGGACAGTATCGACATCTCCTCGGAAGACGAGACCTTCAGGATTGAAAGGTAACGCGAGAAAAACGGGTTTTGGTCGGATGATTGCGGGAAGGTCAACATTGCACCTCTTTGCCGGGCAGGAGTTCCTTTTTTTACAAAAAACGATTGACAACACCCCCCTTTCTTGACTATGAGAGTCAAGAATTGTCGTTATGCAGGTTACCCAAGAGAAACCGAATTTATATTATTTACCAAAATATTCTCTGATTATAACGGATTTTGGGGAGCGGCTCTACGCCCTCCCAACGAGGCTGATATTAAAAGGTTTTCAAGCCAATTGTCACTGTAGCTGAAACCGTTCAACCTTTCTGCCGGACTTTGGAGACCGCCATGCTTCTTTACGGTTCCCGGATTACTTGGTGCAAAGTTCTGGATAAGTGCCCATCCTCTGATGCTCAGTTCAGCAGATGTCAAATTGCCGTGAAAGTATTGGGTGCTGAAGAGGTGACGATCCATTCTCTGCATCGGACGATCAACTATATTGCTGGTTCGATGGGCGTTCGGATGGTCATAGGCTGCGCTGTAATCAGTGATATTCTCACGCAGCTTCTTTATCGGGTTGGCGATTACATCCGGGACTTCGCAATTTTTGCACCATTCGACCAGTCTTCTGACCCGCTGCGAAAAAGCGCTTTTACTGTCGGCCTGATAGCAGTTCCAGAGTTTGTCCGCCGCCTTGTCAAAGACGGGTTTATACTTTTTCTTTGCCCTGTTCCGGATCTTGATAAAGGTATGGAGAAAGCAGCAGATAATGACAGTTGTAGCGAACAGGGCAAGCCATGCTTTCCGGGTGGCCTGCCAGCCATCGATGTTTACGGTTTCGGGTTCATATGAGGGGTTCATACATTGCGCTTCCTCCTTGAAAGCCTGATAAGCTGCTGTCAGAGATTCTTCACCGGCATCCCGGGCTATCGATGTGCCCAGGATGCACTCATCACCGACTGTGGTGGCAATATAGACTTTATCGCCCTTGATCCATGTAT
>JAABSP010000115.1 GCA_011390345.1 Desulfobacteraceae bacterium | reverse complement strand
CGTTGAAATCTCGAACCGAAAGGAAAAGACCTGCATGTTGATCCAGACAAAAACCGGCGTAGAACTCTGCTACGATACCTTCGGAGACCCTAGCGGAAGACCCCTGATTCTCATCATCGGCCTGGCTACCCAGATGATCTCATGGCCCGAGCCCTTCTGCCGGATGCTGGCCCATGAGGGCCATTTTGTGGTGCGGTTCGACAACCGGGATGTGGGGCTCTCCTCAAAGATGGAAAGCCAGGGGCTGCCGGATCTGGAGCGGCTCTGGACCCAGTCGATGATGGGGATGAGCATCCAGTCTCCCTATACTCTTTCGGATATGGCCGCAGACACCATCGGCCTGATGGATGAGCTGGAAATCGACCGTGCCCATATCTGCGGGATGTCTATGGGCGGCATGATCGCGCAGATCATGGCTCTGGAATATCCGGAGCGGGTGAAAAGCCTGATCTCCATGCTCTCCACCACCGGAGAGGGGGATCTGCCCCAGTCCACACCCGAGGTCCAGCAGGCCATGATGTCGACTCCGCCCATGAGCCGAGCCGAATTTCAGACCTATATCGGTAAAATCGGCAGGGCCTTTGCCGGGGGATCGGACAAATATGATGAAGAGATGCAGCGGGAAAACGCGGGAGAGTCTTTTGACCGGGGCTTCTACGCCCTGGGATTCGTCCGCCAGATGGCGGCCATCATCGCAGCGCAGGGGCGGCGGGATCGGCTGAAAAGATTGGAAGTCCCGACCCTCGTCATCCACGGGGATTGCGATCCGGTTGTTCCGCTCGAACATGGAAAAGATACGGCCGATGCCATTCCAGGGGCAGAACTCTGTGTGATCCCTGATCTGGGTCACGGATCGTTTTTTCCAGAGCTTTGGGAGGAGATGGTCAGCGCCATTTCAAAACATACGGCTCGTGCCGAGGATTGATCTCCCCTCCTAAAACAGACGATCCCCATCCGGCACCGGCTGCTTTCCTTTTCTGCTTTGGCGCTTTTTAAAAATCCTCGAAATCGAGATCCTCTTTGTTGAAGGGGATCACCTGATTCGGCTTGACCGTCTTTTCCGGGAGCGCCTTTTGTTTCCCGGGCTTTTTCCGGGATTCCGGTTTCCGATGCCCTTTATGGCCGGTCTCGTATGCCGCATCCTCCCATTCGTGATGCTGCTTTTTCTGGTTCGGCCACTGCTGCTGCCCCTCTCTTTGTCGAGGCAGTTCTCTCTCTTTTCTCTGCTTTCTGCTATCCTGGGAATCAACAGATACACCGATCAGCAGGGCAAGCTCCTGGATAAAACGTTTCAGTTGTCCGGCCTGGGAGAACAACTCCTGGGAGGCCGAGGCCGCCTCTTCTGATCCTGCAACATTCTGCTGGGTCGTCTTGTCGATATCTGCCACTGCTATGTTCAACTGATCCAGCCCCTGGCTCTGTTCCCGGGTCGCGGCCGCTATCTCCTCTACCAGTTCTCCGGCCTTTGCCGATTTTTCCGCAACACGGGTGAAAGCATTGTCGGTCTGATCCACATATTCAACGCCCTCTTCGATCTTCTTTACCGTATCCTCGATAAGTCCTGCGGTATTTCGGGCCGCCTCGGCCGCGCGCATAGCCAGGTTCCGAACCTCGTCTGCAACCACGGCAAAACCCGCGCCTGTCTCGCCGGCTCTTGCGGCCTCAATGGCTGCATTCAGGGCCAGCAGGTTGGTCTGAAACGCGATCTCGTCGATGCTCTTGATGATCTTCTGGGTCTCTCCGCTGGCTTTGGAGACAGAATCCATAGAGGCGGTGAGATCAGATACGATCTTGTTGGCCTCGTTCACCACTGTCTGGGTCTCCTTCATCAGATGATTGGCATCTTCTGCCCGGCTGGAGTTCTGGCGGGTCATGGCGGAGAGTTCCTCCAGAGAGGAGGAGGACTCCTCTAAAGACGCGGCCTGCTCCGATGCGCTGTCAGCCAGATTCTGGCTGGCCGAGGAGATGGTTTCGGAAAGAAGGATCACCTGTTCATAACTGTCGGCCAGCTCATTCATGATGCCTTTGAGGATCCGGATGATCCGGAAGCGAAAATAGAGGGTCAGGAACAGCACGATGAGAAAACCCGTTACCAGGGCCTGGAACACAATTTTCAACAGGGAGTTGTACAGCTTTTTGTCGAGGATTTTTTTCGTGACAAAGATCTGAAGCTCCCCCAGCTTCATCCCCTCCTCCTCGATGAGGACTCGCTTTGACAGGAGATCCTCGCCTTTGGGAAGGGCATCGGAGGTAACGGCTTTTCCTGTTTCATCCTTGGCGAATCCAAAGGTGACCTTATCTCCATTGATCACATAGACCCCGATGATATCATCGGCCTGCATCTCTGCGCGCATGATTTTCCGGGTCGCTTCATCGTCGAAATTGAACAGGGCCCGGCTCAGGCTCGCGCGCAACTGATCCGATGAGATCTCCAGATTCTTCTGGAGGGTGCGAGCCATCCGCGTCTTGTCGTCCCGGTATTCCAGAAACCCAAAAACCGCCATGATCACCGTCACCATTGCAACAGTCATCAGGATTGCATTTCGAAAAAGACTTTTTCGGGTTCTTTGACTATTCACTCCTATATTCTTTGCCATTATAGAAACCCCTTTCCTGCGGCAGTTAGAAGTTCTTCTTCACTATAGTAGAGGCAGCCGATATTTTCAATGGGAAAGCGGAACCGAGCCGAGACAGCCTTTTTGATCCGTCAGCTTGGATTTCCGATCAGCAGAAACGGGGCCCAAAAAGCAGGATGTCCATACCGCTCCTCCCGGATCAGCTCTGATTGAGCCATCCCAAGGGCCTGGGCCTTTGAGGTTCCGGGAATCATGAGGCTGCGGTAGAAGGCGATGACGGCTGCGGCAGTGGCCGCATCATCCACGGACCAGAGGGTGGCCAGCGCACTCTTTGCACCGGCCTTGACCGCAACACCGGCAAGCCCCAGTGCGGCCTGCTCATCCCCCATCGCGGTCTGACAGGCGCTCAGGGTCAGCAGCTCCACCGGCTCCTTTCGGTATCTGCCCAGGTGGATCAGTTGCTCCAGACGGTTCATGGTCAGCTTTCCGTCCGATGTGAGGAGAAATGTCTCTTCTGCAGAGCCGCCGAACTGGCCGTGGGTGGCCAGATGGATCACCCCATATTCCTTCTCCCGAAAGGTTGTCAGGAGATTATCGATGGTATATGCCTCGTCTTGAAAGAGGGTTCCGCCGATGATCCTTTTCACCCCCTGAAGCTCTTGGGGAACCGCGGGCAGCGGCGGGAAACCGAATCGCGCCTCGGACAATCCTGCAATCAGTCCGGCCTGCCATTCCTGGGCGACTGTGGAAAACCGGCCCTCCACCGTATTTACCGGGTCTGTGAGGGTCAAACCCGGGACAGTGGCGATGGTGTACTGCTGCGCGAGGAAATTCTGGCCGTCATGGAGCGCAGCAAAGGGAATCAGCCGCAGTACCCCGTCCGGGGCAATGATGAGGGTGCGGATATTGTGGGAACGGAGCCTTAAAGCGACCGGCTCGATAAGCCATTCCTGAAGGCGGCGGGCATAGAAGAAGTACCGGTTTCCCGATATCACCGACTGGAGCAGCTCCCGGAATCGAAGAACCGCATCCTGCAGATTCTTTTGATCCAGATAGGCCATTTCCAGATAGATCCCGTCCCCAAGGGCCAGCAGAAGGGCCACTCTATCGGAAAAGACGATGGGATAGAAGAGGGCAACACCGGCCGGCGGTGTCTGCAGCCTTGTCTGCCGCTCCTGTGCCGCGGCAACGCACGGGTCCTGAAAGAAGTTCTCAAGCTCTGCGGTCTTCAACTGCTCCATGGTTGAAATCGCGTCCATCAGCAGGGGCTGCTGCGCTTCAAAATCCTTCAGAGCCCCGGCCTTTTGGATCAAGAGGCGGGCTTTGCCCAGATAGACGGGCCGGATCTTTTCGGCAAAAGCCCCCGGAACCCCCCGATAGGCCCCAAGAAGTTCCCCCCGGATCGGGTGCAGGGTCTTTACCGCATCGGAATAGGCCCTCAGGGCCTTTTCCCGATCCCCCTCTTCGGCATGTAGCGCGCCAAGCTGCCACTGCCAGAGGTAGAGACTCTCGGGAATCTCCTGCTGCTGGGCCTGAAAAATGGCCTTACGGGTCAGAAGAAGAGCATCCCTGTGGCGCCCATTTTCCCGATAGAGCCTTCCGAGATGCCCCAGGGCATAGCTGGCCAGCCGGGGGTTTTCCATCTTTTCAGCGATCTGCAGCCCCTTTTCCGGCCCTTTGAACCGGAGGGCCCGAAGGCTGTCGATGGGCATCTCTTTTTCAAGCTTTTCAGCAAGAAGTGCCGCGGCAATTAGCATCTCCCCTTTTTCATAGGTGTCCGGGATCTGTTTCAGCTCTTCATCGCTTTTCATCAGTTCCAGCACCGAATCTTCGGTCTCCCCGGCAGCGGCAAAGATTTGGGCCCTTTGCAGGTGGAGCCGAGCCAAAAGCCCCCCCAGGGTTCCGCCGAAATTCAAAAAACGATTTGAAAAGGATTCCTCCCTTTCCCGAGAGGTTTGGGAAATGGCCTGTCTAATTTTTTCAATTCCATTGGCAAATGTTTGAAGGGCTTGGGGCCGGTCTCCTTTCAGCAGCGCTATCCGGCCCATATGGTTAAGGAGTATTCCCGCAATTGCAGGTTTTCCCGCGGACCGGGCCGCGGACTTTGCCCTTTCCAGAGCCTTCTCTGCACCGGACAGATTCCCGGCTCCGGCAGAAAGCTCCGCGAGAAGTCCGAAATAGAGCGTCCGGAATCGATCATCCGGACATTCTTCAGCTCCGAGCCTTCCCCGGTTCAGAAGATCGAGCCCCCGGCCCGGAAAGCCGGTCTCCCGATAGGCGTGGGCCAGCAGCAGCACCCCTTTCAGATCTTTGCAGGAGGGCAGAAAATCGCCTTCAGGGTCCGCTGCCGGGAAAAGATCCTGCTCCAGAACCTGCGCTGCTCCTCTGTAATCGCCCTTTTCCAGAAGTTCTAAGGGAACCGACAGATCATCGGCATCATCAAGAGCCCCGGCCATGCCTTTCCCGGGCAGCGGGGCCGCGAAGGCCAGGATCGGGATCAGGAACAGGATCAAGCACAGAACAGCAGACCAACCGATGCGTCTCATATCAGAAAGCCCCATTTCGATTTTAGAAGTCTTTGAAATCATCATCATCCAAAGGGATGAGTTCTTTGGGTGAGATCTCCTTTGGTGCTGCGGTCTTCCTTTTTCTTTGGGGATGTTCGGCCCGAATCCGGGCTTTTGGGGCCGAAGCCGGAGCCGATTTTTGCCCGCCATTAATTTTGGCGCGGGTCTTTTCTCCCAGAATTTCCATCAGACGGTTCACCACCCCCTTCATATCCTGGGCCTGGGCCCCCAGCTCCTGGGCTGCGGAGGCCGATTCCTGCGCGCTGGCAGCATTCTGCTGGGTCACATTATCCATCTCCGAGACGGACCGGTTGACCTGCTCGATCCCGTCGGCCTGCTCCGTGGATGCGGCAGAGATCTCCTCCACCAGGGATTCGATCCGCACAGTCCCTTCGGTGGCCTTGGTAAAGATCTCATCAGTCCTTCCGACGATCCGGGCCCCGCCTTCGATCTTCTCCACGGTTCCTTGAATCAGCCCTCCGGTGTTTCGGGCCGCTTCGGCTGCCCGCAGGGCTAGATTCCTCACCTCATCGGCCACCACTGCAAAGCCGGCCCCGGCCTCGCCGGCCCTTGCCGCCTCCACCGCGGCATTCAATGCCAGCAGATTGGTCTGAAACGCGATTTCATCGATTGTCTTTACGATCTTCTGGGTCTCCTGGCTCGCGCTGGTGATATCGGTCATGGATTGGGTGAGTTCTTTCATGGCACTGCTGGCCGCGTCCATGTCATTTCTGGAGGCACTGACAATCTCTTTTGCCTTTCGGGCATTGCCCGCGCTGGTCTGGGTCATGGAGGCCATCTCCTCCAGGGTGGAGGATGTCTCCTCAAGGGATGCGGCCTGTTGAGAGGAGCCCTCTGCCAGTTGGCCGCTGGAGGAGGAGACCTGATTGGCCGCCTCTGCGATTTGAAGGCTCATCCCGTCCAGTTCTTTGACCGCGAGTTTGAGTACCCGGAAGACCTTTCGGGTGATCAGCCATGCGGCAAGGCTGAGCAGAAGGATTGCGGAAATCCCCAGAAGGATCATCCAGTTGCGCATGCTTTTTATGGGCTTGAGAAATTCCGATTCCGGTGACAATGCGATGACCTGCCATTTTTGGGGTGCATACGCCACCATATGGCCGACCATCGCCTCTCCGTTCTGCAGAAACCGGAATTCCCCCTGACCGGAAATGCTTTTTTCCAGGCCGATATCTGACAGTGTCCGCTTTAAGATAAGAGCAGAATCAGGATGGAAAAAAATTCTGCCGTCTTTGTCGGCCACAACAATGCTTCCGTTCCGCATCTTAAAATTGTCCAGGTATTCCGCGGAAAAGGTACTCACATCCAACGCTGTTGCCATAATGCCTGCAAAACGGTCATCCGACCGGATCGGGGCTGTCAACAACATGGTCAGACGGCCCGAGGCCGGAGAGAATTGAACCGGGCCGCTGGAGACATCTCCCTGTCTTGCCTTATCCACATTTTCCTGAAGACCGGGAATATCTCCGATTTTAATTCCCACCGATTTTCCCGAGATCGAATCGATCAAGACCGTCCCGTCAGCATCTGTGATGAAGACATTCTCATAGAAGGCTGAGAGGCTATGGTATCGCTCCAGTCGTGCCTGGGCTTCGTCGATTCTCTTTCCGGAAACGGCTGCCTGAAAAACGCCGTTCTCGGAGAAAAGAATCACGTCCCTCTGCCGATCACTCATCCATATATTCAGTTCATCCAATATCTTATGAACCGCGCTCTCAAGGTCGTGCCGCTGCTGATCGAGCAGCTTCTCCTTTGCCACCGAATAGGAGACGGCCACAATGGCTCCGATGGAGAAAACCGAAATCGCCACAACTGCGGCAATCCATTTGTTCTGGAAACTCATCTGCTTCATTCTTTCCTCTGCTTTTGCGGGCTGTTAGAAGTCTGCCGAACCGTAAAGCGGATCATTGCGCCTCCCGGATTGGATTTTCGAATCCTTCTGCAGCGGAGAAGCTGCAAAATCCATATTTATCACCGGAAGCGAAGATGAGCAAGCAGATATTGCCCGAAAGCCATTGACAAAACCCGTTGACAAAAACGGAAATGGCTTCATCAGATCGAAGGATCGCTGATAAAAAGAGCGCTGATAATCTGTGGCAGAATTGCGGGTTGAACAGAAGCAGCAAGGGCGGGTATTAGCTAGGGACGGGGGCGATTTGAAAACCGGGGATCAGGAGATGGCATTCCACTCCTGGGTCTTCATCATCCGCAGCACATGCAGCACCTTATTGGCCTTGGGATGTCCCATCTCGGCCGCGGCCTTGAGGTCATCCAATGCCTGTATTTCATTGTCCAACTTCATGTGGACGATGCCGCGGTTGTAATAGGCATGGCCCGCTTTGGGATTGGCGTCAATGGCCTGGGTGAAAATCTTTATGGCCTCTTCAAACTCCCCCTGCCGATAGGAGGAGCAACCTTTTCGGATCGATTCTGCAACCTGCGGGTCCGAAATCATCGATTTCTTCCCAAAGATGGGGGGCCGAAGATTGAAGCCGCACTGGTCACACTCCCGCGCGTCAAAGGCGATCTTCTCCGCGCACTGGGGGCAGATCTTGGCCCGTCGAGCCCCGTTGAGGGCCTCCTTCTCCCGCAGCTTTTTATTGAAGGTGACCCGGTACTTCTCCATGATCCGCTCTAGAAAATGTGCAAAGGCCATCTCATCAAAGCGGTAGATCTCGATCTGATGATGGATCTCCTGCTGGACGATCTTCCGGTTCTCCTCGTAATCGGGAAGGATCAGAGAGAAGTCGGCCAGAAGTTCGATGATCTGCCCGTATTTGTCCAGTTGGAGATTCTGGATCGCTGCCGTTGATCCCATCTCATTTTTGATGTTGTCGATCTTGAAGTAATCGACCGCGTTTTTAATCAGCGTCTGTGTTCCGTTCCGGATGGTCCGTTCAAGTGTTGCTGTATCATGCTCCCGCTTGAGCTTTCGAATCTTCAGATGGTATTTCGCTTTCATTTTTCGAATCAGATTCGTATAGTAATCCTCCATCTCCTTTTTGGTGAGCAGAAAGGAGGTGAGGAGAACCACCATGTAGGAGAGCAGAATCGAGACGAATGAAATGTTCGGGCTGAAGATCTGGAAAGAGATGTATGCGGAAAGCGCGATACCGATGAGCCCCAGAATGATCAGATTAGCGTAGATGCGCATCCCCACTTTGCCTTAAATCCTTTTGAAATGAAACGGTTGCCGGACATCTCTGCCTATTTCTTTCACGGGGTATATTCCAATGGTTTGCCGTTGAAATCAATGGGGTAAGAAGCGTAATCCGGGGTAGAAATATCCTACTCAGACCCATAATAACCGCAGAGATGCGCCTTGACATCTTTAAGGGTTCTGTTAACTTGAAAAATAAGGGTCAGATCGGCAGAAAGCCCTTACCGATGATGGTGATTTATGATATATATACCACTGGCGGGTTTTGCCCGCAGTAATGATCCGATTGAAAAGGCTGCAGATTTATGATGTATCTGGAAAGACGAAAGAGCAAAGTGGGGCGGAACGATCTCTGTCCTTGCGGCAGCGGCCGCAAATACAAGAAGTGCTGCCTGAAAAAGGGCAGTGTTGCAAATCCTAAGAATATAAAAGAGTATTATTTCAAAAAGCACAAGATCAGGCTCAAGGATCCAAAGGATATCGAAGGGATTCGCGGTTGCGGCAGGCTTGTGATCGAAACCCTGGATCTGGTGGAGGCTGCTTTAAAGCCCGGCATCTCCACCGATGATATCAATATCCTAATCCATGAGCATACGGTGAAAAACCATGCCATCCCTGCACCGCTTCACTACCGGGGCTTTCCCAAGAGTTCCTGCGTCTCTGTCAATGAGGTGATCTGCCACGGCATTCCCAATGCAAGGGTTCTCGATGACGGAGATATCGTCAATGTCGATGTCACTTCGGTGCTGGACGGCTATTATGCTGATGCCAACAAGACCTTTTTCGTGGGCCGGCCCGGCCCCGAGGCCCAAAAGATCGTTCATGTGGCCTTCGAGAGCCTTCGACTGGGGATGGCTATGGTGCGGCCCGGCAACACCATCGGCGATATCGGCTGGGCCATCCAGAACTATGCCGAGAGCCAGGGCTGTTCCGTGGTCCGGGAGTTCGTGGGACACGGCGTCGGCTTTGCCTTTCACGAGTCTCCCCAGGTCCCCCACTATGGGGACCGGGGCGAGGGCGTGGTCATGACCCCGGGAATGGTCTTTACGGTCGAGCCGATGATCAATCTGGGAAGAAAGGACCTCAAGGTGCTGGAGGACAAGTGGACCGCGGTGACCAAAGACGGCTCTCTGTCGGCACAGTTCGAACAGACGGTCCTTGTCACCGAGACCGGCTTCGAAAGCATGACGCCCTACGACCTTGCCACGGGCGCGCCTTTGAAAGAACCGCTCATCGGGATGGACCGCTAACCTAAAAAGGAGATTTTTAAATGGGATCATCCGTGGACGAGCAGATTTTACGATCCGCAAAGGAGATCATCGTCAAGTTCATCGAAACGGGCAGGGTCTCCCCGACCGCGTTTCCCAAGACCTTCAAGACCATCTATACAGCCATAGAAGAGACTGTCAAGGGCCCTCCGGCCGGTGAAGTCTCCGAAGAAGATCCTCCGGAGCCGGAAAAAAAGTCGTGAAATCATCGCCGGGGCACGGCTCTGGAAACGCCCCGGCGCGCCATCCCTCCCCGACGCCTAAACCCTTTATCCAAAGAATTTAAGGTCTTCACCCCATTCCATTTTTTCCTTCTTCTGATATTCATATATTAAGACATTTCTATCTTATAGGGGGTTGGATGCATACGCGGATGCGTCGGTCTCAAAATGTCGAACCAAACATGTCGAACCATACATTAAGGAGGGAGAATGGAATTTCAAAGGATTGTTCGATGGATCTTCATCGGTCTGCTGTCGGCATTTCTGCTGACAGGGATCACCGGGTGCGACGACGATGATGACGATTGCCCCACCTGTCCGACGCTCTCCGAAGAAGAAACAGATGACCCGGTTGTCACGCCGACACCGGCACCGACTGCCGAGCCGAGCCAGTTGCTGAACCGCTCCCGGGCCCTCTTCGGAACCCTGCCGGAGAAGATGCCGGGCGAAAGCAACGACACGCCGGCCATGATCGCACTGGGGGAGAAGCTCTACTTCGAGCAGGCGATCTCCGTCAACAAGACCCAGTCCTGCAACGACTGCCATCCCCTCAACGGCATCGATGCCGGGGCCGACAACCTGCCCACCTCCCCGGGGGCAAAGGGCAAGCAGGGTCCGCGGAATTCCCCAACGGTACTCAATGCCGGATACCAGTTCAACCAGTTCTGGGACGGCCGGGCCGGTGATCTTGCAGAGCAGGCCAAGGGGCCCATCCTGAATCCGATCGAGATGGGGATGCCGGATGAGCAGGATGTGCTCAACCGCCTTAATGAACTCGGATACGAAGCCGAATTTGCGGCCGCGTTTCCCAACCAGAATGACCCGGTAGTCTATGACAATGTCGGAACCGCGATCGCGGCCTTCGAACGGACACTGAAGACCCGCAACCGGCTCGACCTCTATCTGGCCGGAAACGAGGCGGCCTTGACAGACGAACAGAAGGCCGGGCTGGAACTCTTCATCGACAAGGGGTGCGTCCAGTGCCACAACGGGCCCCTGCTGGGGGGAATGTTCTATGAAAAAGTGGGGATCTTCGGGGATTATCCCTATATCGAGGAGGACGACCACGGCCGGTATGGCGTCACCGGCGACCCTGCGGACATGAATGTCTTCAAGGTTCCCATGCTGCGGGAGGTGGCCCTCACCAGCCCCTATTTCCACAACGGTCAGGTCGCGACCATGGGCGAGGCCGTGGATCTGATGGCCCGACTCCAGTTGAACGAGACTTTGGACCGGGAAGAGATCCACTCGATCCTACGGTTTCTGGTCATCCTGTCCGACATTCAGCGGACAACGGCCCCGCCGCCCCCCGAAGCGGTGCAGCAGAACGCCTGGTGGAATCGGCCGAACTTCGACAATATGCCGAACGATCAGGTCAGGTACGGATATGAACTGCTGACCCGGACCTACAATACCATGGGACCCGGTGCTGAGGATGAATCGATGCGCTACACCGGCAACATGCTAATGTGCAGCAGTTGCCACCAGGAGGCGGGAACCAAGCGGTTCGGCCTCACCTGGATAGGGGTCTCCCACCGGTATCCCAAATACCGGAACCGGGAGGCGGTCATGTCATCCATCGAGGACCGGATCAACGGCTGTATGCAGCGCAGCATGAACGGCGAGCCCTTGCCGAAGGACGGCGAAGAGATGAAGGCCATCGTCGCATTCTTCGACTGGATGAGCCAAGGCGTTCCCGAGGATCTCTTCGGCGTGGGGCGTCCAACGCTCTATTATCCGAACCGCCGGGCAAACCTCGGAACCGGGGGCCATGTCTACACCATCTACTGCCAGTCCTGCCACGGATCGGACGGCATGGGCTACAGCGCTGCCCCAGAGGAAGATGGCGCACTGACGGTTCCGGCCCTCTGGGGAGACGGGGTCTACAACATCGGCGCGGGAATGCACCGGCTGCTGACATCAGCCGAGTTCGCCCGGGTCAACATGCCCTTGGGAACCCGGTGGGATCAACCTGCAATCACCGACGAACAGGCCTATGATGTGTCCGGATACTACAACTCCTTTCCCCATCCCTCGATGGAGAACCTGGAAGAGGATTATCCGGATCTGACCACCAAGCCGATCGACTCTCCCTATCCGCCCTATGCGGATGATTTCTCGCAGGAGCAGCATAAATACGGACCCTATCCGCCCATCAAGGCATACTACGATAATCTGTAATCTCCTGTTGAAAAGATTTGCATGACCAGAAGCCCGGATGCGAAAGTGTCCGGGCTTTTTCTTGTGCGGCGTTGGTTTTCAAGGGAAAAGGGAGGCGATCTGCCATATCATCAAACGGTGCTGCCCTTTTCGATTCCCGTTTCTGCAATCCCCTCCCTTGATTATGGTGTAATATGATGATACCATCCCATTCATGAAGGGAAAACATCAAAAGACCCTATCGGATATATTCGCCGGGCCCGCAACCGAACAGCAGACAGAGGATCAAAGACGACCATTCTTTCCGCCGGACCGGGTCTCTTTCAGCACCATTGAATGGAGCTGCGGACCGAATATGTCTATAAGAAACGGACCAGGGAAAAGAGGCACCTGAATGTCAGAAGATGAACTCTCCAAAGAACTCATTGCCCGTTCCCGCGTAATTGCAAAAGGTCGAAAAATTCGGGAGCTGAACCGACTGCTTCAAGAATACGGAGGAAAACCCTCCGTGTGGACCAAAAAGAGCAGCCCTCCTGTGGGAATTGGCGGCGAAATATATGAGTATCATTAGTATGAGCACCACGGACTCGGAAAATTTGAGATAAAGATGAAAAAGGTAAAAGAGAGATGATCGTAAAACTGAAAAGAAAAAGTCCTGACCTTTCAGATCTCTCCCCGGATCACCCCTATTTCGTCATCGGAATCGAGGCGGATGATTATCGGATATTGAACGACCAGGGCAGGCCGTACCTCTACCCTTCCACACTGTTCGAGATCATCGATTCCAAAGAGCCGGAAAACTGGATCACCGAATACGGAGAGGACGGCGAAAGGTACGCCTACCCGGAAATTTTGAATGGTGCGGGATTCTTCGAAGACTATTTTGAGGGGAAAGCGGAGGCCCTCTGCCGGTTCTGGCAGGTGATAAACCGGCGGCTTTCGGAGGCGGCCTGAGTGTTGGCATCATAATCGGATTCTTCAAAGACTGTTTTGGGGTGAAACCATGAACCGCATGACGTATAAGGGCTATTCCGCCAAAATCAATTTTGACGAGCGGGATGGTCTGTTTTGGGGAAAGGTCATGGGCATCAAAGAGAGCATTACATTTCAGGGGGATACGGTCGCGCAGCTCACAGAGGACTTTCATAAGGCCATCGATCACTATCTTGCGGACTGCGCAAATCAGGGGCGCACGCCGGACAAGCCCTTTTCCGGAAAACTGACGCTGCGGATTTCCCCTGAAATCCATGCGCAAATCGCGGCCGCCGCGGCGCGTTCCGGAAAAAGCCTCAATCGATGGGTGTCCGAAGCATTGAAAGATATCACCCATTGGCCTGATTCATGACGAACGGAATCCGGGTCTCAGATTCCGCATCCATTGAAGATTTTCGACGGTGTCAATCCTTTGAGCGCCAGCCAAGAAAGCGGAACCGACTGCTTCAAGAATACGGAGGAAAATCCTCCGTGTGGACCAAAAAGAGCAGCCCTCCTGTGGGAGTTAGCACATATCCGGATGATCATGAAACAATTGACAATAACGCTATACCGGTGTACTAATTGAAACCGGCTTCATATCACAGGTGTCTTGTCTGATGATTGATAAAGAAAACGGTTTCAGATTCGAAGCCGGCGGGACTCATACGGCCCGCACCATGATGCTGGCGGAACTGGAACGGCTGCTCTTCTGTGTGGATGATCCGAATGCAATCAAAAAAGATTACATCGACGCGATCGAGACCCACAATTGCCTGGAAAAAAGATCCGGGAAAACCCGCCGGCTGACCGCGCGATATCTTGTCTCCCTCTACGGTCTGGACTCTTCTCTGGCGCTGTTCCGGAACCTGCGCTTCTTCTGGGGGAGAGATCCTGAAGGCAGGCCCCTCATCGCGCTGGCCTGCGCGTATGCCCGGGACCCCCTTCTGCGCTCCTGCCTCCCTTTTCTCTGGTCCCACCAGCATGGGGAGAGGGTTTACCGGGAAGAGCTGGAGACCTTTATCGAAGATCTCTATCCGGGCCGGTTCAGCAGCGCCACCCTGAAATC
>JAABSP010000179.1 GCA_011390345.1 Desulfobacteraceae bacterium | reverse complement strand
ATCACATTCAAAAATTTCTGGGAGGAGGCATCCGAATGAAAATCCTTTTTGTGGAGGACGAACTTTCCAAAAACATCCCGCGCATCACACGCCTGTTTTCAAAATATCTCGGAAAAGAACGGATCAAAAGACTCAACGACCTTGCCGCAGACGAATGGGGCGCAGAGCCGCACGAGATCAAAGCTATTGCCGAAGAGACAGGCTTTTTGGAGATCGAATACCGCTTTCCGGATGCCCTTGCAAAGGTTGTCCGCCAGCACGAAAAATATGCGATCTTCATCGTAGACCGAAACCTCTCCGACGCGGAATACGACTTTGAAGAGGCCAACCGGATCGATCCCGGCTTCACGGAACGGCTATATGAAGACTATTATTTCGAGCGGGAGGGAGATTATCTGCTCCACAAACTGTACAATTTCCATGCGGATGTAAAGGAGAAGTTCTATTTTCTGACAGCCTATTCCGCAGAAGAGGAACTTCGGGGCGAACAGCATCTCATCAAGCACCTGATCGAGCACATCCAGGACTTCAAACGGGAGAACATCATCGAAAAAGGGGCGCTGGAAAAGCTGATTGAAATCATCGAAGATCTCCCGGTCCTCCGCCTGCAGCATGAAAACAGTTTCCACCTCGACATCCTGCACCGCCATCTCGGAGAGGAACCTGCGGACCTCTTCCTGAGAATCCTCGCAGACAAAGACAACATGGGAAGAATCGGCGAAAACCTCGCCAATCTCCGCCTTGTCTATGAAGCCATCCTGAAGCACTGCCCCCAACTGATCCCCGACATGCTCAATAATCAAAACTGCACGGATGACCACGGAAACATCGTTCTGGGCGGAAAAACCATCATCTGGCTGTCGAACACACAGCACATCAACGACATCCTTCGAAACTTCATGTTCAGCATCATGAAGATCACCAGCGAGTTCGGAAGCCACACCAATGCGGCCGCTTCCATCTTCAAACCGACCACCGACACCGTCAACGCGCTGGTCTATGCCATGAAGGACTTCATCCGCTGGTTCGGAAAGCTTGCACCCGAGGGATAGCTGCTCACAGAGAAAACAAAACCGGCAAAAGGAACTGCCATGATCATCAAAAAACTGAAGCTGCAGAACTGGAAGAACTTTCGGGATGTGACCGTGGAACTGACGGAAAGGGTCTTTGTGGTCGGCCCCAACGCATCCGGAAAATCAAACCTGCTGGATGGGGTTCGGTTCCTGCGGGATATCGTCAAAAAGGGCGGCGGCTTTCAATCTGCACTGGAAAGCAGGGGCGGGCTTTCAAAGATCCGATGCTTTTCCGCGGGAAAAGGGGCTGAGGTAGCCCTGGAAACCCATCTTGCCGAAGGCGAGGATCAACCGGTTGAATGGATCTATCGGCTCTCCTTTAACGATGATGCCCTCTCCGTTTCCGAAGATGAGAAGATCCTGCCCACCGGCCGGGGCATCGAACCCCTGCCGGAAGTAATCATCACCGAAGAAAGGGTCTGGCATCGAAAAGAGGGCCGCTGGATTCTGGAACGTACCCCGGATGCCGGGGAGGAGGACAGCGAAACCATCAAATCCACGCACCTGGAACAGCCCTCTTCCAACAGGCGGTTCCGCGAGATCAGCCATTTTTTCCGGGATGTTGAATATCTGCACGTCATCCCCCAACTGGTTCGGGATGCCGATTCATATCCGGTCAAAAACAACCGGGAGGATTATTACGGAAAGGCCTTTTTGCAGAAGATTGCCGATACTCCTGAAAAAGAGCGGAAAGCCCGATTGAAAATCATGGGGCAGGTACTGCACGCGCTGATTCCCTGGTTTGACGGGATCGAAATCCTCGATGATCCCGAAGGCGAACCGCATCTTGAAATTGCATATGATTTGCACCGGATGACCCGGCATCTCCGGGAATCTCAGTTTTCGGACGGCACGCTGCGAATCCTCGGCCTGATGTGGGCACTGCTGGACGGAAAAGAGACGCTGCTGCTGGAAGAGCCGGAAATGCACCTGCATACGATGGTGATTCGGCAACTGCCGGAGATGATCTCCATACTTCGGCACAGACATCCGAAGGCAAGGCAGGTGATGATCACCACCCACAGCTTCGATCTGCTGGGCAATGAAGGCATCGGCGGGGATGAGGTCATCCTTCTGCAGCCCGGAAAAGAGGCTACAGCGATTCAAAGAGCCGATCTTGTCGAGGAAGTCCGTCGATATCTGACAGCCGGATTTTCAATGGCAGAGGCCGTCATTCCGGAAACCTCCCCCCGGGGCATAGAAGAGATGCTCGACATATCCGGGGAATCGAGATGACCGACATCATCATCGTCGGAGAAGACGAGGTGACGAGGGAGATCATCAAAAGGCTGCTTCAGAAATCGGAGCCCCCATTCCGCGTCCTCCGGCAGGGAAGGATTTGCCCGGTTTTTTCGCGTCGCTGAATCCCTATTGCCGACCGCCAAGAATATCGATCGGAGAAACCCGGAGAATGTGGAGCCGGTATTTCCGTACAAGCCGAGTCTCTTTCTGATCAGGGAAGTGGCGCAATTCTCCGAAGACAAGGAGTTGAAGCGAAAGCTGACCCCAAGAAAGCTGGCGAAAAAAGGACCGGAATACAATTCCGCCATCCGGCCATTTGTCCGGGATCACTGGGATATGGATGCCGCGGCCCGAAATTCATACAGCTTAAGAAAGGCGATTCGAAGAATCAATATGTTCAATGGCACAGGAATTCCATGTGAATCGCATTAGGCGATTGTCCGTTGCCGATGAAAGCCGGGAAATCGGAAAACGATCTCTGCCAGACCCAAAGTTCAGTACCGCAACTGCTGCAAAAATTTTTCCTCCTTCCGTTTGTTTTTGCTCGGGCGTATTCGATAGAGTTGGGAGAGCCTCCACTTTTAGCTTGTAACCGACATTCCGCACATCAAAGCGGCAAGTTATTGATCAAATTTAATTTATAAAATTCTACCTACCATTCGGTAGTATTGAAATCAGTTTTAAATCCAATAACTTGACGGGGGTGTGCGGAATGTCGGTTTATGTTGTCATCGACTGTTTTCCTGCGGAGTGCCTCCTTGCCCCACCCAATCCCCATCCCGATGACTGCTTCTGCAAATAACCCTTCACCTACAAAAGCCCCTCGTGCTCCAACTGGTGATGATATTGATCCACGGACATCAGGGACAGACATGCCCTCTCCACCACTTCGCTTAAAGAGGGGTGGATGTGCATCCCCTCGGTTATGGGGATGATGTTCTTTTCCGAGGTGTACATCAGCGTCACGATCTCCTGGATCAGCATGGAGGCGTGGGGGCCTGCGATGTGTGCGCCGAGAATCCGCTCGGTCTCCCGGTGCAGGATCACTTTTACAAAGCCCTTTGCCATCATGGCCATCCCCTTTGCCGTATCCCCGTACCGCTCGAATCCGATGTAGATATCCTCGCGGCCAAAGGTCTCGATGGCTTCGACTTCCCCCATGCCGACCGCGGCCGTCTCCGGATGGGTGAAGACCGCGCGGGGCACCGCATCATATTTCACCGCGACCTTCTCCCCCAACACCGCGTTGTAATAGACCACCCGGGACTCGTAGTTGGCCACATGCTTGAAGAGATGCTTTCCATTGGCATCGCCGAATGCCCAGATATTGGGCTGGCTCGTCTGCAGATATTCATCCACTTTGATCCATCCGGCAGGGTCGGTTTCAATGCCGGCCTTTTGGGGATTTAAAATATCGCTGTTCGACTCCCGGCCCGCCGCGATCAGAATCGCATCCACCAGAATCTTCTTCTGTTTGCCCGTGGAAAGATCGAGGGCCACCACCTTTTTCTTTCCCGCGCTGATCTCCCCCACCTCCACCACCTCATGGCCCGTCAGCACCACCATCCGCTCTGAAAGGGCCCGTCGGACAAATGCCCCGACTTCCGGCTCCTCCTGCGGCAGCAGTCGCAGGTTTCTGCCGATGATCGCGACCTTTGCCCCCATTGCAGAGAAGAAATGGGCATATTCGGCCGCGATATACCCGCCGCCGATGATCGCGATC
>JAABSP010000178.1 GCA_011390345.1 Desulfobacteraceae bacterium | reverse complement strand
CGGGATCTAATACAATATCCTGCGGAATCTGGAAGCCCAGGGGCTTGAGGTGCTGGTGGTTCCGGGAACAACAGATGCGGAAAAGATCCGGTCCCTTTCCCCGGACGGCATCTTTCTCTCCAACGGCCCCGGAGATCCGGAACCGGTTACTTATGGCATCGAGACCATTCGATCCCTTCTCGGGTACCGCCCCATCTTCGGCATCTGTCTGGGCCATCAGCTTCTGGGGCTGGCCCTGGGCGGGGAGACCTACAAGCTCAAATTCGGCCATCGGGGGGCCAATCAGCCGGTCCACAATTTAAAGACCGGAAAGATCGAGATCACATCGCAGAACCACGGATTCGCGGTGGATCTGGAGAGCCTGAAGGCAAAGGACAATGATGTGGAGATTTCCCACGTCAATCTGAACGACAAGACCCTGGAGGGATTCCGGCATACAAAAATCCCGGCCTTTTCGGTGCAGTACCATCCGGAGGCTTCCCCCGGCCCCCATGATGCGAACTACCTTTTCCGGGAATTCAGGGAAATGATGAAGGGGTGAGGATGTTATGATGGAAATGACCATCCGGCAGGACCCGATTCCATTGACGACCGATGCGGAAGGCATTGTGCGCGTCGGAGAGACAAGAGTGCCGCTGGACACCGTTGTGCAGGCATTTGACCACGGGGCCGGCCCCGAAGAAATTGCATATCAGTATCCGGCTCTAAGACTTGCGGATATCTATGGGGTCATCGGCTATTATCTCCATAATCAGCAGGAGGTTCACCGATATCTGAGGCAACGGAAGCAGATATCCTCATCAGTCCGTCAGGAAAATGAATTCCGCTTTCCCATGAATAATATTCGGGATCGGCTTCTTTCCCGCAGAAAGTGATAAAAACAGCTTAATATGCCCAAAAGAACAGACATCCATAAAATCCTGATCATCGGCGCAGGCCCCATCATCATCGGCCAGGCCTGTGAATTCGACTACTCCGGCACCCAGGCCTGTAAGGCCCTTAGGGAGGAGGGGTACGAGGTGATCCTCGTCAATTCCAACCCGGCCACCATCATGACGGACCCGGAGATGGCCCACCGCACCTATGTGGAGCCGATCACACCAGACATAGTTGCCAAAATCATCGAACGGGAACGTCCTGACGCGCTGCTGCCGACCATCGGAGGGCAGACGGGCCTGAACACCGCGATCGAAGTGGCCAAAATGGGAGTGCTGGACCGCTTCAATGTGGAGCTGATCGGCGCATCTGTCGCCGCGATCGAAAAGGCCGAAGACCGGGATCTGTTCCGCCGTGCCATGGAGAACATCGGTCTGCGGATTCCCATCAGCGGGATCGCCGAAAATATGGAAGAAGTCCGGCAGATCGCATCGGAGATCGGCTTTCCCATCATCATCCGTCCCAGCTACACCCTGGGCGGGACCGGCGGCGGCGTGGCCTACAACCCCGAAGAGCTGGAGCTGCAGGCCAGGGCCGGCCTGGATGCCAGCAGGATCCATCAGGTGATGCTGGAGGAATCGATCCTCGGCTGGAAGGAGTTCGAGCTGGAGGTGATGCGGGATCGGATGGACAACGTCTGCATCATCTGCTCCATCGAGAACCTGGATCCGATGGGGGTGCATACGGGCGACAGCATCACCGTGGCCCCGGCCCAGACCCTGACGGACCGGGAGTACCAGGTGATGCGGGACGGCGCGATCGCGATCATGCGGGAGATCGGTGTGGATACGGGCGGCTCCAATGTCCAGTTCGCGGTCAACCCGGAGAACGGGGAGCTGGTGGTAATCGAGATGAACCCCAGAGTCTCCAGAAGTTCCGCGCTCGCGTCCAAGGCCACCGGATATCCCATTGCCAAGATCGCAGCAAAGCTTGCGGTCGGCTATACCCTGGACGAGATCCCCAACGACATCACCGGCGAGACCATGGCCTCTTTCGAGCCGACCCTCGATTACTGCGTGGTCAAGATCCCGCGCTGGACCTTTGAAAAGTTTCCGGAGACCCCGGATTATCTCACCACGGCCATGAAGTCGGTGGGCGAGACCATGGCCATCGGCAGAACCTTTAAAGAGGCATTTCAAAAAGGGCTGCGTTCCCTGGAGATCGGCAGGGACGGATTCGGGGCCGACGGCAAGGATATCTTCGAGATCGAAGGCCGGGTACCGAGCCTTTCCGAGATCGAGGGAAAGCTGGCCGTTCCCAATTCCCAGCGGATCTTCTATATCCGATATGCCCTGCAAAACGGCATGTCCCGGGAGCGCATCCATGAGCTGACGAAGATCGACCCCTGGTTCATCTACCAGTTGAAGCAGATCACCGATCTGGAGGCGGAGATCCGGGGCCGAAAAGAGGACATGCCGGCCGATCTCCTCCGCCAGGCCAAGGCATGGGGATTTTCGGACCGGCAGATCGCCCATCTCACCGGGATCGGGGAAGATGCCGTCAAAGAGCGGCGCAGATCCATGAATCTGCGGCCCGTCTACAAGCTGGTGGACACCTGTGCGGCCGAGTTCCGGGCCGAGACTCCCTACTACTACTCCACCTACGAGGAGGAGAACGAAGCCCGGGTCTCGAATAAGAATAAGGTGATGATCCTGGGCGGCGGCCCCAACCGGATCGGCCAGGGGATCGAGTTTGACTACTGCTGCGTCCACGCCTCATTCGCGCTTCGGGAGGAGGGGGTGGAGAGCATCATGGTCAACTCCAACCCGGAGACCGTCTCCACCGATTACGACACCTCGGACAAGCTCTATTTCGAGCCCCTCACCAAAGAGGACGTTCTCCACATCATCGAGACCGAAAAGCCGATGGGGGTGATCGTCCAGTTCGGGGGCCAGACCCCGCTCAACCTCTCGGTTGCCCTGCACAAGGCCGGGGTTCCGATTCTGGGAACCCAGCCCGAGAGCATCGACCGGGCCGAAGACCGGGAGCTTTTCCAGGCAATGCTCAACAAGGTGGGGCTGGTGCAGCCGGCCAACGGCACGGCCATGAGTACCGGTGAGGCGGCCCTGGTCGCGGAGAAGATCGGGTATCCGGTCATTGTCCGGCCATCCTATGTGCTGGGGGGAAGGGCCATGAAGATCGTCTATGACCGCAAGGATCTGGAGAACTTCGTGCGTCTGGCGATCCAGGCATCTCCGGAGCATCCGGTCCTCATCGACAAATTTCTGGAAGATGCTGTCGAGGTGGATGTGGACGCGATATCGGACGGGCAGACCACCATTATAGGCGGGATCATGGAACACATCGAGGAGGCCGGGGTCCATTCCGGGGATTCGGCCTGCGTGATTCCGCCCCACACAATCAAAAAGGAGATGCTGGATGGGATCATCTCAGCCACCCGGGCAATGGCGGCTGAACTCGGTGTCGTGGGGCTGATGAACGTCCAGTATGCAGTGAAAGGGGAGGGCCTCTTCGTGCTGGAGGTCAACCCCCGGGCATCGAGGACCATCCCCTTTGTGAGCAAGGCCACAGGTGTTCCCCTGGCAAAACTGGCGGCCAAGGTGATGCTCGGCAAAACCCTTGCTGAACTCGGCCTCACCCACGAAGTCATTCCGACTCATATCTCCGTCAAGGAGGCTGTGCTTCCCTTTGACCGATTCCCGGATGTGGACACGGTGCTGGGCCCGGAGATGAAATCGACCGGGGAGGTCATGGGCATTGACGAACGATTCGGCCCGGCCTATGCCAAGGCACAGCTCGGCGCTGGCCAGAAGCTGCCCGGTTCCGGAATTGTCTTCATCAGCGTCATGGATCGGCACAAGCCGGCCATGATTCCCCTGGCCAGGCAATTTGTCGAGATCGGATTCTCCATCACCGCAACCGACGGAACCTCCCGCTTTCTAACGGATCAGGGAATTGTCAATACCTCCATCAACAAGCTCTCCGTGGGCCGCCCCCATGTGGTGGACGCGATCAAGAACGGCGAAATCCAGCTCATCATCAACACCGGCCCCGGGGAGCAGCCCCGGCAGGACGGATATGAGATCCGCAGGGCCGCGATCAAATACGGCATCCCCTACACCACCACCGTTGCCGGGGCACAGGCCATGTGCCGGG
>JAABSP010000114.1 GCA_011390345.1 Desulfobacteraceae bacterium | reverse complement strand
GTCCAGCAGAAGATCGAGGGTCTTTGAAAAGGGAAAGAGGGCCCGGGAATCCCGGATGCGGGAGAGGAGGTTCTCCCCTTCAGCCTTCTCGGCCACCAGGTCGGGCTGCCGGGTCTGAAATCCGACATAGTAGCGGATGAAGTTTTCCAGATACCGGACCCCGAACTGCCGGGGGTTCATGGGGCCGTCGGGAAAGCTGAAATAGACCGGAATGACCGCGTCGGGGCTTTTCGGGTCCTGCTCGAAGAAGAGGCGGTTGACCACCCGCTTGAAGATCTCCGTCTTTCCCATGCGCCGG
>JAABSP010000113.1 GCA_011390345.1 Desulfobacteraceae bacterium | reverse complement strand
ATGGGTATTCACTCATACCTTGGTGGGGGAGAACGCTGCGGCCGGATCGGACCGTTTCATACCCGTCCAGCAGAAGATCGAGTCTCTTTGAAAAGGGAAAGAGAGCCCGGGAATCCCGGATGCGGGAGAGGAGGTTCTCCCCTTCAGCCTTCTCGGCCACCAGGTCGGGCTGCCGGGTCTGAAATCCGACATAGTAGCGGATGAAGTTTTCCAGATACCTGACCCCGAACTGCCGTGGGTTCATGGGGCCGTCGGGAAAGCTGAAATAGACCGGAATGACCGCGTCGGGGCTTTTCGGGTCCTGCTCGAAGAAGAGGCGGTTGACCACCCGCTTGAAGATCTCCGTCTTTCCCATGCGCCGGTGTCCGAGCATGACCGTGGAAAGGGTGCGGCGTCCGGCCGCGGCCCGTGCGCTGGTGTGGAAGTATTCGAGAAACTCCTCCCGGTCGGTATAGAGTTCTTCCGCGATCAGAGGCTTTACGACCCAGGAGAGCGAGGGGTTTTTTGGGGCCGGGGGCATGGCATCCGCTCCTTTCGTTGGACAATCCCATCTGTTTTCCTATCACTGCGGGCTGGAAAAAGCAAGCTCCGGGGACTTCGGCAATTTCAAAACAGGATCATTTTTTTTAAAACCACTTGTCCACACTCATCTTTATCCGTTATTATACTAAAAAACCCTTTCAGACCATTATGGTCTATAAGGAGAGAGGGCAGAATGGAAATCAACTACTTTAAAGAAGAAGACATAATGCATATTCTCATCTCCGAAGGTCCGGAGCGAGTCAGTGCGGAAATCAACCCCAACATTACGCTGGAACTGGATGAAAACAGAGAAATCATCGGGATTGAAATACTGGAGGCAAGCAAATTCATACGGGACTACATTCTTGAAACAGCGCAGATAAAACTGGTTTGCAGAAAACTTGTCAGATAAATATGAAAAAGGATAATAAAACAATGGTTACGGCAGAAAAAATAATAGAGGCTATAAACTCACTTCCTGAAAGAGAGTATATCAGACTGAGAAAATGGTTTTCAGAGAACGATTGGAAAAAATGGGATAAAAAGATTGAACAGGATTCGAAAGAAGGAAAGCTCGATTTTCTGATTAAAGAAGCTCTGAATGAGAAAAATAAGAAACCGCTGAGAAATCTCTGATGCACAAAACAACAAACGGAATGAAAAGCCCCGGAATTCAAAAGCTGTACTTCACCTCAAAAAAAAGCCGGTCGCTCTCTTCAATCTCCTGAAACCGGTACAGATCCCCCGACTGATAAAGCACCGCGCCCCCCCGGATGTTCACCCTATCGTTGAGGTCATAATCCAGCGCGATCCGCGCGGATCGCGTTTAAAACCAGCCTTTCAATCTCCGCTCCGATGCCACCCTCGGGAAGGCTCTTCTCCACGGTCTTCAGCTCCGGGGGAATGGCATCGTGGGACTGGCGCACCGCAAAGCTGGCCTTGAAGAAGACCGCGGTGGAGATCACCATCAGGTGGATAACAAAGGGAACCGCCAGCGTGAATACCCCCTCCTTTTCCCCTTGGGAGAGGATTCGGGCCAGCATCCCGATCATCCGGACCAGGTCTTTGAGCATGGGCTCCGGCAGATTGGGGCCGCCGGATGCGATCTCCCGCATCATCATGGGGGCCATGTGGGGGTGGCGCTCGACCGTGTCGGTGATGTTGCGGATGTAGGCGCGGATCTTCTCCACCGGGGTTACGGCCTTTTGGACATCCTTTTCGATCCGGCCTGCGGTCTGGCCGAAGATCTCGTTCAAAACCGCGGCGTATAGAGCCTCCTTGTCGCCGATGTGGTAGTAGATCGCGGCCTTGTTGATGGATGCGCGGCGGGCGATCTCGTCCATCCCTGCTCTGCAACCAAGGCGAGCACCCGCACATCGGCCGGACTCGGATTTTCGATTGCGGTTGCCGCTTCGATTGCGCTCCTCTTCGATCTCTTTGAAAATCTCCTCTCAGGTGATCCGACAGCTTCGAGGGGATGATTTCAGGGGCTTGATCATAAGTAACGATTTTCTGCCGAACAGTCTATTCTTTTACCCGATTTGCAATGGCTGTTCAAGCCTATAAAAGAATAAGAGCCCTTTTCACCGGCCCGGTATTTTTCCCTTGCAATCACCACAAACCCGTTGTAATCTTAAAGAGATAGAGGGGGAATGCTTGATGGAAAACAACTGCTTTAAATCCATAATCCTGATGATCCTGCTAACGCTCATTGCGTCCACGCCCCTCCTGCATGCGGAGGAGGGAATGCCGAAAGAATCCCCTCTTCTGGCAGAGAGCCCCGGCATCGACACCGCCTATGCCCTGCAGGTCGCATCGGAAACCGCGGTCTGGGATCTGGCCCTCCACTATTCCGAACCTGAGGCCGATGACGAGATCCTGGTTTCCCGGGAGATGGATACCCCGAAAAGCGGATCGGTTCCGGTGCGGTGGCATTTTTTCACCGCGCAACTCCGGGGCCGGATGGGGGATCTGGAACTTCATGCCCAAGGGGAGCGGCTCTGGGCCCGCCCCGAAGATGGGCTGGCCTTTGATGCGGATCTGATGTTCGATTCACCGGAACAGGACCGCTCTCAATATCTCATCGGATTAGACCTTTCCATCGGCAGAGAGATTTACCTTCTTTTCGACTATCTCCGGAGAGACGAAGATCGGATCGCGCCGGCCGACATTCCTTTTGACAAGCGGATGGCCGAACTGATCGGCAACGGCCAGACTCTGGGGAAAAACAGCTTTATGGTGGGCGCGAGATACTCCCTGACAGAGATCTCCTCCATAGAGCTGTACAACATCATCAATGCCGACAACCCCCTGATGATGCTCCACCCCTGGCTGATCTGGAGTCCGACCCATGATCTCAACGTCAGCCTCTCGGCACAAATCCCCATCGAGCCTTTGGAAAATGAACTCGATCAATCGGTTCCCACCGCCTACGGCCGCATCCAGTTGAATTTTTAGGTTGCTTGCCGCAAACATTTCCATCTTTTCCTTTTCAAAACCGCTGTGGCCTGCTATGAGATGAGATTCATGAAACCTTTGCCGATGAAAGGATTCTAATCACTGACAGGAGGAAATACTCGATGCCCGAACCGGAGACAGAAGCCTTGGAAGGATTTCCATGAGGAATGTAACAGAACAGAACGGCATTTTTTCAGCAGTATGGCGAAAAAAATCCGGACCGGGCTTGAAATCCCCAGCAGTCCGATTGTATAACGATCCCGAAAAAAACATGTAAAAAGGACATTTTGGGAATGACGATTGCAGACTTTATCCTGCCGAAATGGCGGCACAGTAATCCTGAGATCCGTATCCAGGCCGTAAACGAATTCGGCCCGTCGGATGCGGAGACGCTGATCAAGATGGCCAAAACCGATGCGGACGCAGGTGTCCGGATCGCGGCCCTCGGAAAAATCACGGATACCGCAGCACTGATCGAAATCGGAAAAGAGGCCGGAGAAAAACCGGTCTCGGACGCGATCGAGAATCGGCTAAACCGCCTCTATTACGAGGCTTATGGAAAATCTCCGGAGCCGGAAACGCGTCGGACCCTGGTCGCAAAGATCAAAGACGAATCCATGCTCTCCGAGGTTGCGTGCGAAGATGATGATCCGGATATCCGGATGCTGGCCCTGGACCGCATCTCCTCTTCGGCGCTGCTCTGCCGGATCACCGAGAACAACTGCGGCCTGAAGGTGGGGCTTGCGGTGGTGGAGCAGTTGACGGACGAGAACCTGCTGCGGCGGATCGCGGCAAACGCCTCCAATAAAAAGGTGCGGAAGCAGGCCGAGGAGAAGATCGCGCCGCCTGCCGAGGTTTTCGAGACCGGGGCCGACGGCACTGCTGCGCCTGCCGCACCCGATCCGGATGCGGAATCGACGCGGCCCGCGCCCGCGGAACAGGGGCCGTCCCCGGAAAAAGCCGATGCAGAAGACCGGTTGAGCCGGGCCGAGATTCAGGCCCAACTCGAGGTCTTTGAGAAAAAGCAGCAGAGACAGGCCGAGCTGGAGCGAATCTGCCAGGAGGCCGAGACCTGTACATCGGATGCCGCGGAAGATCTGAAAGCCCGGTGGAACCAAATCGACGCTTCGATTCTTCCGGAGCTTATCCATCAAGGGCTTCAGGAGCGCTTTGATGCCGCGATGGCCGCGATGGAAAATGCCAGAATATCGGCAGAGGAGAAGGAGGAGAAGGCCGAGGAGCTTCGGCAGGAGCGGCTGGAGAATCTCCAGAAGATCTGTAAAAAGGCCGAATCCCTGCTGGAAACCGAGATCATCCATGACGAGAATGATCTGCAGGCCGCAATCGAAACCCTCAAATCCGAATGGGAATGCACCTATAGGGTCACTCCGGAGACCGAGCCGTTGAAATCGAAATTCGACCAGGCCATCTCGGCCGGTGCGGCCTGCATTGCCGAGGCTGAGCGGGAGAGAGAGCGGCGGTTCGAAGAGCAGAAGGAGCATCTCTACACTCTCTGCCGACAGGTGGAGGATGCACAGCAGGCCGGGAACCGGACCGGCCTGGAGCAGGAGGTCCGCACGATCCAGGCCCAATGGCGGGAGGCCGGGGAGCTGGTTCCGGATCTCAAGGCCGAACTGGAGGAACGGTTCAAAAATGGCTGCGATGAATTCTTCAAGATTCAACGGGATTTCTGGGAGAAGCGGGAGTGGGAATGGTGGGCCAACCTGAACCAGAAGGAGGAGCTTATCACCATTGCAGAGGCCCTTGCCGAAGAGGTTCGGACAGACGGGGTAGCGCCGGTGATCCGGGAGCTGCATAACCGCTGGAAGGAGACGGGCCCGGTGGCCCGGGACAAGTCCGAAGCGGTCTGGAACCGGTTCCGAAGCGCGTGCGACAAGGTCTATGGACGATGCCTCGAAGACAAAAAGGTTCTGCATGAAAGGGTATTGGCCCTGACCGAACCGGTGAGAGCCGAAGGGGAGCCGGAGATAGACGCGGCCTCATGGGAGAATGCGGCTGAGGAACTCAAGGTAATCCAGAAGGCGTGGAACGATATCGGCCCCCTGCCCCGTTCTCTGGAAAAGGAGATGCAGAACGAATTCCAGCGGGCCTGCAACGCCTTTTTCGAGACCCGCCGAAGCTTTTACCAGCAGCTCGATTCGGATCGGCAGAAGAATCTCACGGAAAAGACCCGCCTCTGCGAGGAGGCCGAGATCCTTGCCGCTTCCACGGAGTGGCAGAAGACTGCAAACCGGCTGAAGGAACTCCAGCGCCGGTGGAAGGGTGTCGGGCCAGTTCCCAAAACCGAATCGGAGCGGCTCTGGAAGCGGTTCCGGTCTGCATGCGACACCTTTTTTGCGGAGATGGAGAAGGAAAAACCGGCAAACCTGGAAAGGAAGATCTCACTCTGCCAAACCGTGGAGGAACTGGCCCGGGACGGGGAGAACCGCGAGTTTCCGGAGATGAAGGATCGGGCCAACCGGATCATGGAGATCCAGAAGGAGTGGAAAACCATCGGGCCCGTTCCCGAGGATCAGGCTGATGCTTTATGGCAGCGGTTCCGGGCTCCCTGCGACGCGTTTTTTGAGCGGTACAAATCCCACATGAACGGCCTGCGGGAAGAGCAGAAGGAGAACCGAGGAAAGAAGGAGGCGCTGACCCGGCAGGCCGAGGCCCTGGCAGATTCTACGGATTGGAAGGGCGCAGGGGATCAGTTGAAGAATCTCCAGAAAGAGTGGCAGGAGATCGGTTCGGCCGGCCAGAAGAACGAGCGGGAGCTGTGGGGCCGCTTTCGGGGGGCCTGCGACGCCTTCTTTACCCGGCGCAACAGGCACTTCAATCAGATGGACCGGCAGCGGCAGGAGAACCTGGCAAAAAAGGAGGATATCTGCCTGCGCCTGGAGGTGCTGGTGCGGCTCATGGTTCCGGAAAAGGAGGCGGAGCCCGAGGGCGGTGCTGCGGCCGAACAGTTGAGCATCGGCCTGGAGTACAAGGATTCGGTGCTTGTTCCCGGGGATCGGAAGACCTCGTTTGAGAATGCCTTCCGAAAGGTGCGAAATCTTCAGGAGGAGTGGAAGGAGACGGGACCTGGGCCTTCAAAGGAGGAGAAGGTTCTATGGGAGCGGTACAAGAAGGCCGGGGATCTCTTCTTTCAGGCCCGCCGCGCGGAGGCCGAGGCCCGAAGCGGAAATAAAAGGCCGGAAGCGCCGGCCTCCTGATATGCGGCCATCCGAAGATTTTGAAACCGGGAGGAGAAGCTGCGGGGTCCGTCTCACTTTTTGTGTGCAGTGGGCTGGGGTACTGATCGGACTCCTTCTGCTGGCGCCCCTTTTCTGCTGGGCTATAGAGGATGAAGTGGACCGAGAAGACCGAGTGGGACAGGCCGGGCAGGTGGGGGCAGTTCCTCTGTGGGAGCTTCGCCTCTTTTCCGGAATCGCGACCATTCCCCATTACCGGGGCTCGGACGAATCGACCTTCTATGCGGTTCCCCTGCCCTATCTGGTCTATCGCGGAGAGTTCATCGAGGTGGACAGGGGAGGGGTGCGGGGGATCTTTCTGAAGACCGAGCAGTGGGAGACCGATATCTCCCTGTCAGGGAATCCGCCAGTGGACGGCGACAACGAGGCCCGGGAGGGGATGCCGGACTTGAACGGTATCTTCGAGGCCGGGCCTGCCCTGAAATGGTTCTTTACGGGCAGGCATCCCATAGACGAACTCTATCTGCGCCTCGCAGCGCGGGCCGCGATCTCGGTGGATATCAAGGAGATGTTCCAGACCGGATACCAGGGGCTTAGGGGCGGGCTCAATCTCATCTATGCAAACGGAAGCCTGTTGAAAGAGATTGAGATGGGCTTCGGCTTCAACATCGGGGTCGATCTGGCAGACAGCGATCTCAACGCCTACTTCTATGAGGTAAGGCCCGAATATGTAAGAGATGGAAGGCCCGGATACGAGGCCGATGCCGGATATGCCGGGGCATCCTTTTCGGCAAATATCTGGAAGCAGTTGACGCGGACGATCTCCGTCGGCGCATACGGCCGATGGGACAACATCGACGGCACGGTCTTCGAAGATAGCCCCCTGGTCAGGGAAAAGAACACCTTTATACTAGGGGCCGCCCTCACCTGGACGTTTTGGGAATCGAAGCTCCGCCTTGGGTTGAAACCCCAGGCTGAACCCTGAACCCGGAAAACCGGCTGAAAGCCGGTTATGCCGATGGAGGCATGGGTGGTAATGTGGAATCCGAACCGGCTTTCAGCCGGTTTTGAATGATTCAGCCTTGGGTTTCAACCCAAGGGCCTATCCGTTCTTCCCAATCAGGTGCTTCTTCATTTTATAGCGAAGCACCCGCTCGCTGATACCCAGAGATTCCGCGGCATGGGTCTGCACCCACTCCTGCCGCTCCAGGGCCGCCAGGATCATCTCCCGCTCCACCGCATCGAGGCGGTCCGAGAGGCTTCCCTCCTCTGTGGCCTGATGAAACCGGACCTCGGCCGGAAGATCCCGGGGCCGAATTTGATTGCTTCTGGCCAGAGTCGCGACCCGCTGGATCATGTGCTCCAGCTCCCGGACATTTCCCGGAAAGGGATACCGGTAAAGGGTGGAGATCGCATCGGGATCGAATGCCAATCTTTCAGAGCCGTACCGTTTGGAGAAGAATTCCACCAGGGAAGGGATATCCTCTTTTCGGTGGCGCAGGGGCGGCAGTTCCACCTCGAAGACATTGAGCCGGTAATATAGATCCTCTCGGAAATCCCCCCTTTCAGAGAGGAGTTTCAGATCGCGGTTGGTGGCCGCGACCACCCGGACATCGGCCTGGATCTCCCGCTCTCCGCCGACCCTTGTAATCCGCTTCTCCTCCAGGGCTCTCAGGAGCTTGGGCTGCAGGTGGAGAGGCATCTCACCCACCTCGTCGAGAAAGAGCGTTCCCTTTTGCGCGGTTTCGAACCGGCCCTTCCGGACCCCTGCTGCACCCGTAAATGCGCCCTTTTCATGGCCAAACAGCTCCGACTCGAAGAGGTTTTCGGGAATTGCGCCGCAGTTGATGGCCACAAATGGGCCGTCGCTGACAGGGCTCAAGAGATGGATGAGCCGCGCGATCAATTCCTTGCCGGTTCCTGTCTCCCCCCGGATCAGCACTGTATAGGGCGTCGGGGCCACCCGGCGCACCAGGGAGAGGACTTCCCGCATTCTCACGCCGCTGCCGACGATGTTGACGGGAAGCGGGCTCTCTTCAAGGGTTTCCGTCACTTCTTCGGCATCCGAGGTCACTATCAGTTCCGACTCGATTTCCCGGATCTTCTCCAGCAGGTTCTGCAGATCGACCGGCTTTTCCAGAAAATCGTCCGCGCCCAGCTTCATTACATCGACCGCGGTATCGACCGCGCCGTAGGCCGTTATCATGATGGCCCGGGCCATCGGATCGATCTGTTTCATCGCGGCCAGCACCGCATCGCCGTTCATGTCGGGCATCCGGTGATCCAGCAGCACCAGTTGAAATGGTTCCCCGGCAAACTGCTTCAACGCTGCCTCTCCGCAGTCGGCCTCGGCCACCGTATACCCCTTTTTCCGCAGAAATCCGGCCAGCAGCTCCCGCTGCATCTTCTCATCATCTGTGATCAGTATCTTCAATGGTTTCCTCTTTTTCTGCCGGGGATGCGGGAAGAATGATCCGAAAGCATACCCTTTTTTTCTCCTTCTGCGGCTCCATCACCTCGATTTCAAGCTTTCCGCCATGTACATCCACAATCCGGCGGACCAGAGCCAGCCCCAGCCCCGTGCCCCGGGTTTTGGTGGTGAAATAGGGCTCCAGCATCTGATCGGCCTCCCTTTCCGAAAGGGAGAAGCCGCCGTTTTCAACGGAGAGAACAAGTCTCTCTCCCCGTCGATGGGCACGGATGATCAGATCCCCCCCGCCGGGCTGGGCTTCGATCCCGTTTCGGATCAGATTCTCGATCGCCTGTGCCATGAGATCGGCATCGGCCCGGATCGGATCATCCGAGTCGATCTCCACCGTAACGGCAATCCCCTGCGCCTCGCACCTCCCCCGGTAAAGGCTCAGGATATCGGCCGCGGCCTTTCCCATCCGGAAAAACTTCTTCTTAGGGGAAAGGGGCCGGGCATACCGCCGGATGTCGGTGACGATCCCGTCGGTGCGCCTGACCGCGGAGAGCAGATTTCCGATCAGCTCCTGATACTCCGGCTCCAGATCCTCCACCTCCAGATGGAGCCGCTGAAGCCCCATGCTTATGGCATTCAAAGGGTTGCGGATCTCGTGGGTGATCGCGGCCGCAGCCCTTCCCAGCGCGGCATCCTCCCGCTGCCGGGCCATCTCCCGCTCCACATTCCGGATATGATCCAGATACCCGCGCTGGTAGCGGTAGAGAATCCAGGAGAAGAAGAGGCCGAGGCCGGCAAGGATGAGGCTGAAGAGCGCGAACTCGATCCAGAGCTGCCGGACCCGGTAGAAGAACTGCGCGGCATGGAGCGCGACGATGATCGATTCCTCGCCAAAAGGAAGACGGACCGTTGCTATGCGGACGCCCGCTTCCATCCCGAGTTTCACGACTGCGCCATCATCGGCCGCGGGCGCGGATTCCACCCGAACATAGCGGATCCCGGGAAGGGCCGAAAGGGTCTTCATGAGTTGCGGAAGACTCACCCGATCCTGGAGCTTCTCGATATGCGCGGACGTCAGCCCCACCGCAACACAGCCGGGGCCTCCGGTTCTGGGCCAAGCAAGGTAATAGAGGTGCAGGGAGGGCAGATGCTGAAGCCTGCCGTTTGCATCGGTGCAGATGGCCGATCTGGAAAGGGGAAGCCAGTTTTCGGGCTCATGCACATCTTCCGCGCCCCGAAGGATGCGGATGCCGGTCAGCCCCGCTTCGATGGAGAACGCGGCAAGCTCCGATTCGGAAAAGGGCTCCACCTCGTCGAGATACTCTACGAACCGGGCCGAGTTCCCCAAAAAAGTCGTCATGATCCGCTCGATGATCTCCTGGGAGAGGAGCGCATTCTCCGCGTTGTTTCGGATCACGCCCGCAAGCATCCGGGCATGTTCCCCGGCATAGGTGTTGAAAGTGCGATGGACTCCGCGGATCTGCCAGAAAAAATATCCGAGGGTGATGGCAATGAGCAGCCCGAAGAGGATCAGGTTCCCCTTCCAGATGGGGAAGAGGGAGATGCCTTTTTCTCCGGTTTCCGGTCTGGTTTCTGATCTGGTTTCTGATCTGGTTTCTGGTCCGGTTTCCGATCCGGTTTCCGGGATTTCCCCGGACATTCTGGAATCGGATGCTTTGGAATTGATTGGTTTGAAAGGTGTCATCTGCCCATTGGGCCGCGTCCCGGACCCGGCGGACGTCCCATCGGCGGACGCCCCCCCTGCCGGATACGCCCCCGCACCCCGGTCGGATCTCTTCCCGGCATCCGCTCACTGCCCCGGGTGATGTGGCGGGCATCGAATCGGCTTGAAGCGGGCCCCTGGGGATAATTTCCCCACATCCGGACCACCGTGCCGGGCCGGATGAAGCCGGGCATGGGCTTTTGAGTTCCGGCCACATGGATCTCCCGGCCCTCCTCATCATCCTCGCCAAAGAGGCGAACCACCGCATCCCCGGACTCCGGATCGACCGAGACGACTGTTCCGATGAGTACATCCATGCCCCAGGCCGGGGAAGGGATCAGCCATATAGGGATCAGCCCTATTATGAGGATCAGAAGTACCAGCGCAGGCCGCATTGGCTCACCATCCTCTCATAATCCTCCTCCGGAAGATCGGAATCGTTCTCCTCCCGGAAAAGGCGCAGGTATATCTCGGCCGATTTCCACCAGTAGCTGATCCCACCTGTTCCGGACCATCCGCTCTCATCCCGGACCCCATCATAATCTGTATCCCAGACCCGGAGGGAGCCGTACAGATTCCATTCCGCAAGGGGAGACCAGCTCAGTGAGATCCCTCCGCGATTTTCATCATAGGAGCCGGCATCGATAGTGGAATCGCCGAAAACATGGGTCCCGATCAAATCGATCTGAACTCTCGGGGATATGTAGATCGCGGCATATGCCTCTGTTGAATAGCGCCGATCCTCCCTTGTCGTGGTATGGCCCGAGAGCGGCACAGATCCCGGCAGAGAAACCGGACCGCGGGGCCCGGCCGGCCCCCGGTTCAGGCCGCCATGATGGGGGCCGCCCCCGGGCACTTGTCCCTGTTCCGGCATCAAATCAGGCGTTTCTTCGGAGATATCTTCCCGATAATCGAGCCAGGCAGCACTTCCCCGCAACCCCAGGGTTAGCTGTGCTCCCGCGAGCCATTCGAGGCCGACGCCGGCAAGTAGAGTATCCCGCTCATCTTCCGGATTGAGATCATCCCGATAGATCGCGCCTTCACCGAAAAGCCCGAGCTGAAAGCGCCCCTCCTGAAAGGGAAATCCGAGAGAGAGGCCGAGGGTTCCACCGTAGTTGTCATCCAGATCGAAATAATCGTTGTAATTCCCCTCGACGAAAATATCCCCGTTGATCCATGCGAGTTCCGGAAAGAGCAACCGGCTCAGCCGGGCCCGGTATCCGGCAAATCCCGATCCGTCACCATCGGGTGAAAACGCGGGATTGTCGTCATACCCGAGCGATCCTTCAAGGGTCGTCTCCAAGGCCATTGCAGTGGAGATATGGAAGAGCAGGATTCCCATGAGCATTATCTTTGATATCTTTGATATTTTTTCCATTAGTTTCATCCTGCCTGAGATCAATTCAAGAATCATGCCCATTCTCCTCCTCCTCCCAAAGAGTCTGCTGCAAAGCCTTTTCGCATCTCCTTTTCCAAAGACATTTCTCTGCTTCGACAAATCCGTCGAAAAAATCCAAACTCACGTTACCCGAAAACCGGAGTGGTGTCAAAACCCATGGAAAAAATAGGAGGAGGCCATCTTCAGGCAGATTGAGCAGATTCATATAGGCGGATCGGCCATTCTGCTCTGCGCGCCCGGATTTCGACAATATCGTCGAAGCCGGACCGTGATTGTCGAGCCTTTTCCTCCTTCTACTTTCCATAACATACTGTTTCAAATGGATAAATCAGTTTGGCACGATTGTTGATAGTGTAGATGTCAACTTTGGAAAGCAGATCGGACATTTTTTCAACCAAAACCCAGAAGGAGGAAACAACCATGAAAAAGAGCCGAATGATCGCAATCCTTGCCCTGCTGATGAGCCTCGCAATGGCCGCACCCGCAATGGCCGCACCCGCAATGGCCTTCGGCGGAAACGGGCCCTTTGCTCCCGAGACCGGGGATACGGATTCCGATCCGGTGACCGGCCTCTTTCAGAAAAGCTGGCTTCAGGCCCGCGGCGGCGGGGGCGGAAATGGGGGCGGCGGCGGAAACGGCGGTGGCAATGGCGGCGGCGGAAACGGCGGCGACGGGTCCGGCAACGGCGGCAGCGGCCCCCGGGACGGCTCCGGCTTAGGCAGCGGATGGGGAGATTGTCCCTTTGACGCCTCGGATGCCTCGGATATGCCGATGCCCTTGATCAGTTGATCTTTGACTCAATCCTGAACGCAAAAAAGGGAGCCGAACCGGCTCCCTTTCAATTCATTTCTCCCCTGTCATCCTCAGCCGATTCTTTTTCCTGCCAGTTGTTCTGCCTCATGGGCATGATCGGCCACATTGATCTTCAGTGGTGTCCCGATAATAAACCGGCTCCCCTTGCCTCTAGCCGCTTCGATGGTTAGGTATCCCCCGAGATTTTCCATCCGCTCCCGGATATTGAAGAGGCCGAATCCCCGCTGATTTCCGCTGTAATCATCCAGTTTCCGGGGATCGAAACCGACGCCGTCATCCTCCACAATGATTCGGACCATTCTCTCATCGCTCTGCACAGAGATTTTCGCGGTCTTTGCCTTGGCATGCTTGACCATATTGATCACCAGCTCCCGGGTGGCCCGATAGAGAAAAAACCGGTAGGTGTCATCGATACAGCTCAGGCGCTGATCATCGTCAGCTTTGAAGAGAATCCGGACATCATGTTTCTTGTTCACTTCCCGGGTCAGCCATTCCAGGGCAGGCTTGAGCCCCAGTTCGTAGAGGACCGGGGGGCTGATTTCAAAGATCAGGGAGCGGGTACACTGGATGGTCTGATCGATATAGCCGTAGATCTCCTTTATCTCCTCCTGCAGGGAGAGAGCGGAGACGGAATCCTTCAGCATCCCCAGTTTGATCTTGGAGATGGCCAGCAACTGCCCCACCTGATCGTGAAGGTCCATGGAGATCTGCCGGCGCTCCTGCTCCTCCACCAGCAGGAGGTTGCAGGTGAGGGATTTCAACTGATCCTGGTACTTCTTCCGCTCTAAAATGATCCCGATGCTGTTGCCGATCTCCTCGAAAAAGACGATCATCTCCTCGGTAAAGAGCCCTTTGCGCGGGTCGTTCAACTGCAGCAGGCCGATCTTTGTGCTTTCATAGGTGAGGGGAATCAGGGCAACCGATTCATACCCCTCGCCATGACACCGGTTCCGGGTTCTTCCCTGGCGCTCTTCTTGAGAGGTAGCGGCCAGAAGCTCGGAGGTGCTGTTGGTCCAGAAGCTGCCGCCTTGGGTAAAGAAGGGATAGGCAGGATCGGTTCGGCCGCAGATCACGTTGCCGCACATGCATTCGAGGTAGGGGCTGCCGTTGCTCTTCCTAATGATTTCCCCATCGGGATTTTGGGCGCAGAGATACCGCTCGGCCTTGACAAAGGCGTTCTCGAAACCATAGGTGACATAATAGGGATAGTCTTCTCCGTCTTTTATCCGGATGCCCACAGCTTCGAAATCGGAGATATCCTTGATCAGCAGAAGGATGTCTTGAATAATATCCTTTCTTTTGCCGCAGGGGTTGAGCGCTTTGAGAATCTGCAGGGCGAGCCTGTACTGCTTCCGAAGGATTCGGTTCTCTCTCTTCGATGGATTCATCGAGCCGTTCATCGCAGGGCCTCTGATAACACCACCTTTCAGGGGGATGGAAAAGAGTTGAAATCTTGATGAAAACTTAATAATAATTGGGCTCTTTTACCTTATATGGCTGTGAAACACAAGGA
>JAABSP010000112.1 GCA_011390345.1 Desulfobacteraceae bacterium | reverse complement strand
AGATCATCCCGACCTTAAACGGAATCGGATCGACCCGGAACAGGGTCATGAGCAGAAAGCCGATCAGGGGAAAGAGGAGAAGCTTGATCCCGGCGGCCGCAAGGGAAAGGCGCAGATGTCCCTGAACTTTGGCAAAGCTCAATGCGCTGCCGATGGAGAGAAGCGCCAAAGGAAGCGCCACCATGGAGGCCAGCTTCAATGTGTTGTCGATAAAGGGCGGAAAGCCGTCCGCGATCCGTGCATAGAGAATCCCGGCAAGACAGGCCAAAATCAGGGGGTTGGAGAGGATCGCCTGTACCGTCAGCCGAACCCGGCGACCGGTATCGATCTGCTCTCCCGAATACCAGATCAGGGTGGAGACGGCCAGCACATTGATCAACGGGACCACCAGCCCGATCAGAATCCCGAACTGGGTCACGCCGGTTTCGCCCATGGCCGTAAGGATCACCGCCATCCCGATATAGGTGTTGAACCGGTAGCAGCTCTGGGAGAATGTCCCGGCCTGATAGTCGGTCACATTTCCGAACCGGATGAAAAGGGCGCTGACAACATAGATGGTCAGCACTGCGGATATGGCCGCGCCGCAGAACCGCCAGTCGATCCCGGCCGCGGATGCGCCCCCGATCTTCCAGAAGAGCATGGCCGGAAAGAAGATGAAATAGATTAGCCGGTCCGAGGTCTTTAAAAAAGTGTCGTCCGTAAATCCGTAATATTTTAGTCGGTTTCCCGCGATGAGCAGGGCAAAGACGGGGAAGAGGCTGTTCAGGACGATCAAGGGACGCTCCTGAATCGGCTACAGACGGTCGCAGCGCACATTGGCGAGCTGCTCCTCCCAGTAATCGTCCAGACCATGGGAAAACTGTTCTATGGGAAAAGTGATGCCGCAGGACCTGCAGCGAAGGTTGACCTTGCCTCAAGCTCTTGCAATCACCAGCTTGCCGGTGCATTTCGGACATCTGGGTCTTTTCGGTTTCATTCTGTCTCCTTTCTTTTCTGCTGCAAACCAATACAATTTGACAAGAAATCCGGTTTGTGTCAAATGGATTTTTTTCTCTCGGGAATTGATCCCTTTGAAGAGATGGAATATACTGGAACTTGGATTATATCAACGGAAAGGGAGAAGATGAAAGAAAAGATCGGTTGCGGGGGATTTCGGGCCGGGGCTGTGGCGGCCGGATTGAAGAAGGCCGGCAAAAAGGATCTGGGGATGATCGTATCAGATGTCCCCGCGTCTGTTGCCGGAGTCTTTACAAAGAACCGGATACAGGCCGCGCCGGTAGTTCTGACAAAGGAGAGAATCGGTTCCGGAGTCTGCCGCGCATTGGTGGCCAACAGCGGCAATGCCAACTGCTGCACCGGTGATCGGGGGATGGCCGATGCCGTTTCAATGGCGCGCCTTCCCGCGGACGGATTGGGGCTTTCGGAATCGGAGGTGCTGGTGGCCTCCACCGGCGTCATCGGCCAGTCGCTGAACCTCGAAAAGATCGCAGCGGCAATCCCGGAGCTGATATCTAAGGTCGCTGATGACGGTTTTGCCGATTTTGCCGAGGCCATCATGACCACCGATACGGTTCCCAAGATCGAAACCCGGGAGGGGGAGATCGACGGCAAGCCCTACCGGATCGTCGGCGTGGCCAAAGGTGCGGGGATGATCCGGCCCGATATGGCCACCATGCTCTGCTTTGTCTGCACTGATGCGGCCGTAAAGCCGGATGCCCTGCAGACGCTGCTCTCCGCTGCTAATGAAAAAACCTTCAACCGGATCACCATCGACGGCGACACGAGCACCAACGACACGGTGCTGGTCATGGCAAACGGCATGTCGGGCGCGGCCGTGACAGATCCGGCCCATGTGGCGGCATTTGGTGCGCTTCTCCAAAGCCTTATGCTTGATCTGGCAAAGAAGATCGTCAAGGATGGTGAAGGGGCCACCAAGCTGGTGGAGATCCGGGTGTCGGGGGCAGAGAATGACGGGGACGCCAGAGCGGTCGCGGACACGGTTGCCAATTCCAGTCTGGTGAAGACGGCCCTTTTCGGTGAAGATGCCAACTGGGGCCGGATCATCGCCGCGGCCGGCCGGGCCGGAGTCGCGATCGATCCGGATCAAATCGAAATCCTCTTCGATGATGTGAAGATGGTGGAAAACGGCCTCTGGTGCGGCCCTGAAGCCGAAAGCGCGGCCACCCAAATCCTGAAAAAACCGGAATTCGTCATAGATATCCGGCTGGCGCAGGGAAAAGGAGAGTCATCGGTCTTCACCTGTGATTTCTCGGTCGATTATGTAAAGATAAATGCGGATTACAGATCTTAGGTGATTCGCGAAAAGCATATTCCACCTTACCAGGCGAAACCGGACCCAGTTTTTTTTTCCTGTTATCCGTGTTATCCGTGGTTTTGTATCTTTAAAATGGAAAACATAAGAAGGAAAACAATGAATATCGACTGGCAGGAGCTGTCCGCAAAATCACACTATCAGACCGCCCAGGCCATTCAGGAGAAGTTGAACCAGGGGGATGCCGATGGTGCGGCACAGGGAATAGAGGAGCTGATCGAGGCATTGGGAAGATCGGAAAAACGTGCGTTGAAGAGCCAGTTGATCCGGCTGATGATGCACATCATCAAATGGAAGACCCAGCCGGAGCGGCGCTCATACAGTTGGGTCGCCTCGATCTACAATGCCAGAGACGAGATCCGGGACATTCAGGAGGAGACCCCGAGCCTGACCGACGCCATGATTCGGGAACTCTGGGAAAAAGCCTTTGCATCCGCCTGCAGAGCGGCTCAGGCGGAGATGAACCGGCCCGCTGCCGCAGCGGAACTCTCATGGGAGGACGTCTTTGAAGCACAGTATGAGCTTTCTGCATGAGTGAAGAGATGCGCCTCCAGAAGTTCCTCTCAGCCGCCGGCGTCTGCTCCCGGCGGAAGGGAGAGGAGTATATTCGGGCCGGAAGGGTTCAGGTCAACGGCGCAGCCGTTACCGAGCTGGGCTCCAAAGTCGATCCGGAAGCCGATCGGGTTGCGGTGGACGGAAAGCCGGTTTCCCTTACCGAAACCCTCGTCTATATTGCGCTAAACAAGCCCAAAGGCGTAGTGACGAGCTGCGACCATCCGGGCAAGCGGATCGTCATTGATCTGGTGAAGATCCCCCAGCGGGTCTTTCCGGTGGGGCGGCTGGACAAGGATTCCGTCGGCCTGCTGCTGCTCACCAACGACGGCCCCCTGCACCATCAACTCTCCCACCCCTCCTACGATCACGAAAAGGAGTACGAAGTGACGGTGGAGAAGCCCATATCGGACGGCGCGCTTCGGGCCATGTCCCGGGGGATGCAGATCCTGGGATCGAAGACCCGCCCCGCCCATGTGACCCGGCTCTCCCCGGATCGGTTCCGGATCGTGCTGAAGGAGGGAAAGAACCGCCAGATCCGGAGAATGGTCCAAAAGGTAGGAGGAGAGGTAGCGGAACTCAAAAGAATCCGGATCGCCAACATCCGGCTGGGAGACCTGCCCCAGGGAAAATGGCGTCATCTGACCGAGGCCGAAAAGAAAGGGCTGAAAAGAGGCCCGTAAAATACCTGAAGGGCCGTTTCGGATGGATGGCCTTATGCCGCGGTCGTCGATCCCTCGGCCTTGAACCGGCAGACCCGCTCTCCGTTGGCCCAGCAGTCGATCTCCCGCACATGAAAGGGCTTTCCCGTATACTCCTCCAGGATTCCTGCGATAAAGCCCTCATCATAGTTGCAGACCGTCTCGTCGCTCACCGGAAGCCCGGAACAGTCCAGATCCTCGGCCACCGTCAGCATCAGTTGAAGGGATTCCAGATCGGACTGCTCCACCCGGAAGATCCCCACCCGGTGCTCCTTCAGGACCTGCTGCAACTGGGAGATAAAGCCGTTGAAGTCGAGGGTTTTGTCCAGCAGGTTTTTGCAGAACTCCGATCCGGCGTGATGGCCCGCCTCATACAGGATCTCATCTGCGACTTTGGGCCCAAACCGCCGGATCAGCACATCCCGCATGGTGTACTGCATGAGCCGATAGATCCGAACCGTGGTCTGATCCCCAAGATTTGGGCGTCCTGCTTCCACATCGCCCAACTGGTCCCAGGAAAACTGCAGGGCCTCTCTCTCTTCTGTAAACATGGTGCCTCCTATACGATTTCGGGTACGATTCCCGGTACGGTTTCGGAAAAATTCCGCTGTTCCAATGCAGAGCAGAATCCTTCTGCCAGATCATCATAACCCACCGGTTTTTTCAGGATGGAATTGGCGCCCGCGGCCAGCATCGCGGCCTGATCCTCTTCCGAATCATCTGCGGTAAACCCGATGATGGGAAGAGATGTCCGATCAAGGGTTTTCCGGATGGCCTCGATCGCCTCGATGCCGCCCATCACCGGCATCATCTTGTCCATGAGAATGATGTCAAATGACTCTTTATTTGCCATCTCCACTGCTTCGCGGCCGTTTTCGGCCTCCAGCACTTCGATGCTCATCTTCTGGGCCATCGACTTGATCAGAAACCGGTTGATGGAGTTGTCATCGGCCACCAGCACCCGCAGCCCCGAAAGATCGCAGCCGGCGCCACCGGATGCAGGATAGGAGGCTCTTGCCTCAGAGAGAATTCTCTCCAGCGCCTTGGGGGTGATCGGCTTGGTGGTGATAAAGCTGAAGTAGGAGGGATCTTCCACTTCGATATGTTCGGCAAACGCGGTGCAGGCCACAATCCGAAGCCGGTTGAATCTGGGATCGGAGCGGATCATTCGCGCGAGTTCGACACCGTTCATGTCGGGCATGTCGATATCGAGCCAGGCAAGGGTAAAGGGTTTCTTCTGCTGATAGGCGCTGATGAGCAGATCAAAAGCTTTCCGGCCGCTTTCGCAGAGGGTATATAGAATATTCTGCCGGCCCAGAATCCGATCGAAGATCTTCAGGGAATACGGGTCATCATCCACCACCAGAATATTGCATTTTCTGGAAGAGATCAGCGGTTGAAGGGCCGAAGCCGCGCCTGTCTCCGACGCTGCACCGGCATCTTTTTTTAAAACAGCAAATGAGAGGGTGAAGGAAAAAGCGGTTCCCTTTCCGACACTGCTTTCCACCGAAAGCTCTCCGCGCATAAGGGAGACCAGTTCCCGGGAGATGGCAAGCCCGAGGCCGCTGCCGCCGAAACGGCCCGCGATACCTTTTTCCGCCTGAACAAAAGGATCAAAGACCGCAGAGAGGCTCTTTTTGGGAATGCCGATGCCGGTATCGGCCACGGTGAAGCGGATGGATACTCTGTCCGTTGAGATATCAATCACTTCCATTTTCAGCCGAATCGATCCGGCCTCCGTGAACTTGGCCGCGTTCCCCAGAAGATTGACCAGCACCTGTCGCAGCCGTCCCGGATCGCCGATCACCCGGTCCGGGATCCTGGAATCCATCTCCAGAAGGAATTTTACCCCCTCGCGGAGCCGGAGTTCGAACATCTCCTTCAGATCTTCCCCGATCTCCTTTACAGAGAAGGGGAGGGCATCGATCTCCATCTTCCGGTTTTCGATTCTGGCCATGTCCAGAATATTGTTGATCAGACTCAGAAGGGAATCGCTGTTGCGCCGGATGATCTCCACATACTTTCGATCTTTGGCGCTGACACTCCCCTCCAGCAGGATATCGGAAAATCCGATCACCGCGCCGATCGGGGTTCGGATGTCGTGGGCCATCACATTGAGATAATGGTTTTTGATCTCCGCAAGCTTTTTGTACCGGTCAGCCTCCGATAGCATCTGTTCCCTTGTCTCCCTAAGCGCCAGGACCATCTTGTTGAAGGCCTCGGAGAAATCCCCCATGAAATCGACCCGCTGGTTGAAATCCCCCTGCGCGATCTGCTGGGTCTGCCAAGTCAGGTGGTTGAGACTTGCCTGGAGGTTTTTAAAAGGAGACGCGAGAAAGTTTCCCCGGGGCAGATGGACATCGAGCTTTCCTTCGGAGAGAGGAACAATGAAATCCTGGACCTCCTTGAACTGATCCCGGAGGCCGTTGACCTTCTCCGACAACTGCCGGATCTCGTCTTCGGGATCATCTGCTACAGAAATCGGATCGGGAATATCCCCCTTTAACAGCCGGTGAACCGATGCGGTAATTTGATCGATCCGTTCCTTTTCACTCTCTTCCATGTACTCTGATCCTTGGTCTAACGCGTAAATTCACCACTTTTAGGATATTCGGGGCAGGAATGTCAATCGATTTTGAAAAATCTCCTGAACGGGCGATACGGATTTCTTTATCCGTTCTCCTCCAGGGGGTTTTTAAAGCTGCATTCCCGGTTGAGGCAGGTGAGAAACCGACCATCCTTCTTGGTTGTCTTCTCCACCGTAAAGGGGGCTGAACATTCGGGGCATGCCCTGGGAACGGGTTTGTCCCACATGGCATACTGGCACTGGGGAAACCGGCTGCAACCATAGAAGACCTTTCCCCGTTTCGATTTGCGCTCCACCAGTTCTCCGGTGCATTTCATCTCGGGACAGGTCACGCCGGTTTTATTTCCGGAGCCGTTGCCGTTTATGGACTGGGTATTTTTACACTCGGGATATCCGGTGCAGGCCAGAAAGCTTCCGTATCGGCCATGCTTGACCACCATCGGCTTTCCGCACTTCTCGCAGACCTTGTCAGTGGCCTGGTCCGGCGGGGTCTCCACCGGCTTCACGATCCCCTTCTCATCCCGGACGTAATTGCTGGTATAACTGCACTCGGGATATCCGGTGCAGGCCAGAAAGAGGCCGTTTTTCCCCATCTTGATGTGGAGCTTCTTTCCGCACCGGGGGCAGTCGAGATCCGTGGGCAGACCGGTCCGCTTCATACTGAGCATGGTCTCGTCAGCCGAATCGAGCCGCTTTTTAAAGGACTCGTAGAAGCGATCCAGGAGATGGGCGCAGTCCTCTTCGGCAGCCTCGATCCGATCCAGGTCCCCCTCCAGCTTAGCGGTGAAATCGACATCCAGGAGATCGGGAAAGCTATTGACCACCAGGTCGTTGACGATAAAGCCGAGTTCGCTGGGCCGGAAATAGCCGCCCAACATATCCACATACCCTTTGTCCCGGATGGTGGAGAGGATGGTGGCATAGGTGCTGGGCCGGCCGATGCCGTTCTCCTCCAGCTCCTTGACCAGGGATGCCTCGGAAAAGCGGGGGGGCGGCTGGGTGAAGTGCTGTTTCGGTTCCAGCTTGTGCAGGGTCAGCACTTCCCCTTCTGTCAGAGGGGGCAGTTTCATCTTGTTCTTGTCGCTCTCCTCGGAATCGTCGGCCGACTGGTATAGCGCGAGAAAACCTCGAAAGCGGATTACGGAGCCGCTGGTCTGGAACCGGTAGAGCCCGGCCTTTATTGTCACCGAGGTGTTGTCGATCAGGGCCTGGGCCATCTGGGAGGCCACGAATCGCTGCCAGATCAGGGTGTAGAGGGCCAGTTGATCCTTGCTCAGGTGGCGTGCGATCTTCTCCGGGGTGTTGAGCACCGAAGTGGGACGTATCGCCTCGTGCGCGTCCTGGGACTTGTTCTTGTTCTTGAAGTATCGGGGCTTGTCCAAGGCATAATCGTTTCCGAACTGATCCCGGATATGGTCCAGGGCTTCCAGAGCCGCCTCTTCAGCGATCCGCGTGGAGTCGGTCCGCATATAGGTGATGAGGCCCACAGGGTCCCCCGGGCTCAGCTCCACCCCTTCATAGAGCTGCTGGGCCACCACCATGGTCTTTTTGGCCGAAAAGCGCAGCCGGCGGATCGACTCCTGCTGGAGCTTGCTTGTGGTGAAAGGCGGCTGCGGATTTCGGCGCACCGTCTTCTTCTTGATGGTCTCCACCAGAAAGGGCTCGCCCGAAAGGTCGTCGAGGATCTGATCTGCGGACTTCTGGTCCGGAATCTTGATCTTCTCCTTCTCCTTTTTGGCCAGCTTTGCCGTAAAGGGCGGCGGATTTTTCCCCTCCAGGTGCGCGGTGATGGACCAGTACTCTTCGGCCACGAAGATCTGGATCTCCCGCTCCCGATCACAGATGATCCGCACCGCCACAGACTGGACACGGCCTGCGCTCAACCCTCTCTTCACCTTCTTCCAGAGAAGGGGGGAGATCTCGTATCCCACCAGCCGGTCCAAAATTCTGCGGGCCTGCTGGGCCTCGAACTTGTTCCTGTCCAGCTCAGAGGGGTGAGCCATTGCGGCCTTGATGGCCTTTGCCGTCAGCTCATGAAAGAGCACCCGATGGAAGCGCCGGCCCTTCTTCTGCAGGACATCGGCCGTATGCCACGCGATGGCCTCCCCCTCCCGGTCCGGGTCCGGGGCCAGATAGATATCCTCTGCATCTTTGGCCTGACGCTTCAGCTCCGTGATCACCTTCTTCTTGCCCGGAATCACCTCGTAGGCCGGCTTGAACCCGTCTTCTATATCGATGCCCATCTCCTTGGGCGGCAGGTCCTTGATATGGCCCACGGTGGCAGAGACATTGAAATCCTTGCCCAGGTACTTTTTAACGGTCTTGACTTTTGTGGGAGATTCGACAACAACGAGCGGTTTGGTCAAAACTTATATCCTCAACTTCGAAATCATTACATCATATCTGTCAGGTCAATTCTGTCAGGTCTATGGCAAAGCGCTTCCCCGGAAGCTGCATCACCACGCCCTTCAGCTCCAACTGCAGCAGGATGCCCGACAGCCGGGCAGAATCTACGGAAACCTTTCGGCCCAGATCATCGATATGGATCGGCTCGGCCTCCAGCGCGTCAAAGACCTTGGTCTCCTCATCGGTCAAAGGCGGGAGATTTCGGATCTGTTGAACCATCTCGGCCTTGTCTGACGGCTTCTCGCCGATTTTGAGCCGGAGCACATGAGAGAGCTCATCCACGATGTCATTGACCCCCTCCACGAGCTTGGCCCCCTGCTTGATTAGGCCGTGGGTTCCGGTACTCTTGGCGGAGCGGATATTTCCCGGGACCGCGAAGACCTCCCGGCCCTGCTCGGCCGCAAGACGTGCCGTGATGAGCGATCCGCTCTTCTGCGCGGCCTCCACGATCACCACCCCTAAACTCATCCCGCTGATGATCCGGTTTCTCACGGGAAAGTTGTGCGCTTCAGGGCCAGTTGTCAAGGAGAACTCGGAGACTGCCGCACCGTTTTTTGCGATCGCGGCAAAGAGCTTCTTGTGCTGGGGCGGATAGATCCGCTCCAGGCCGCTGCCGAGAACCGCGATGGTCTTTCCCCCGGCTGCGATCGCGCCGGCATGGGCCGCGGCATCGATCCCCCTTGCCATGCCGCTGATGATGGTGATCCCCAGCCCCGCCAGCTCTTCCGCGAGCCGTTTTGTGGTCATGATCCCATACCGGGTTGCATTTCTGGAGCCGACCATCGAAATGTTTCGGATGTCCGGACTCAGCTCTCCATAGACATAGAGGAACGGTGGCGGGTCCGGAATCTGGCGGAGAAGCGGCGGGTAATTGGCCGCGGTCAGGGGCACGATCTTATACCCTTTTTCCGCGGCCGAACGGATCTCATCCCGGTCCTGCCGGCTGATCTTCTGCCCTTTGATCCGGTCGATCAGCGGCCCAGTGATCCCCTCCACCAACCCAAGTTCCGACGCGGGGGCGTCGAATACAGCCTCGGGCGTTTTGAATCGATCCAGAAGCTTTTTAAAGAGATGGTTTCCGATACCGGAGACCCGCTTCAGGCAGAGCCACGGCAGAAGATCGGCCGTGGCCGGATCGCCAAAGATTATTTCCCCTGCCATGCGAGCAGAATCGGGCTGGCCACATAGATGGAAGAATAGGTTCCTATCAGCACCCCGACGATCAGGGCAAACGCGAAATCATGGATGATGCCGCCGCCGAGGGTAAAGAGCGCGATCACCACGATGAGAGTCGTCAGAGAGGTGAGTACGGTCCGGTTCAAGGTCTCGTTGATGCTCTTGTTGATGGTCTCTCCCAGGGTCTTCTTCTGGAGCTTTCTCAAATTCTCCCGGATTCGGTCGAAGACGATGATGGTGTCGTTGAGCGAATAGCCGATGATGGTCAGGAGTGCTGCTACTATGGGCAGGGAGAACTCCTTTCCGAAGATGGAGAAGATCCCCACGGTGATGGTGACATCATGGATCAGTGCCGCGATGGCTCCCATTGCATAGCTAAGCTTCAGAAACCAGAAGAGTACCAGCGTGATGAATAGCGCCGCAATGATCAGCACCGGAATGCTGAGGTGGATGCGGGAGAGAATGTAGACCGCAAGGATCAGGCCGGCCGCCATTGCCCCGCTCTTGAACCATTGGGACTCGAACCGTCCCGAGATATAGATGGTGATGAAGAGCAGCGCATAGAACATGGCAAAGAGCGCCTTCTCCCGCAAATCCTGTCCCACCTGGGGCCCCACCATCTCCACCCGTCGGATCTCCGTCTCCCTGCCGGTCGCACTTTTCAGGGCATCGGCCACAGACTGGTTGAAATTCTGGTCCGGGTCCACCGATGAATCGGTCCGGATCAGGTATTCGTGTTCCTTGGCTTCACCAAAGGACTGCACCGTAGAGGCCGAAATCCCCATAGCGTTCATGCCCGCCTTGATGTCGTCGATGGCCACCGCATCGGGAAACTTGACCTGGATCACGGTTCCCCCGGCAAAGTCGATGCCGTACTTGGGGCCGCCGTGTGCGATGAGCGAGCCGATGCTGATGAGAAGCATGACTGCAGAGAAGATGTAGGCTATCTTTCTCTTGCCGATAAAGTCGATATTGATGCCGAATTTGATAAACTGCATATCGGTTGCTTTCCTGTTTGCCGGGTTTGGGGTTAAATGCTCAGGCTCTTCATCTTCCGATGGATCAGAAGATAGTCGAAGATCATCCGGGTCACGATCAGTGCGGTGAAAAGGCTCGAAATCACGCCGAGGCTCAGGGTGACGGCAAAGCCCTTGACGGGCCCCGTGCCGAACTGGAAGAGGACCAGCGCCGCTATCAGGGTGGTGACATTGGCATCCAAGATGGTCAGGGTGGCCCGGTCATATCCGGCCGAAACCGCGGCATAAGGGCTTTTCCCGATATTCAGCTCCTCCCGGATGCGTTCGAAGATGAGCACGTTGGCATCCACGGCCATGCCGATGGTCAGGATGATACCCGCGATGCCCGGCAGGGTCAGAGTCGCGCCGAACCCGGCAAGGCCGGCTGCGATCAGAAGGATGTTCAGGGTCAGCGCGGTATCCGCGATCAGCCCCGACCCCTTATAGTAGATCACCATGAAGATCACCACCAGAATGCCGCCCACCATCATGGAGAGCAGACCTTTGCGGATGGAGTCCGCACCGAGGGAGGGGCCCACTGTCCGCTCCTCGAGGATCTCGACGGGCGCGGGCAGAGCACCGGCACGAAGGACGATGGCCAGATCCCGGGCCTCTTCGGTTGTGAAGCTTCCGGTGATTCGGGCCTCTCCGCCGCCGATCTTCTCCTGGATCACGGGCGCGGAATAGATGTTGTCATCTAAAACGATGGCCAGCCGCTCCTTCACATGCTCGCCAGTGATCCGCTCGAAAAGCCGTGCGCCCTTCCGGTCGAACTTGATGCTGACATAGGGCTCATTGTACTGGGAGTCGATCGCGACCCGAGCGTCGGTGAGATATGCGCCGGTGAGCAGGGAGCGCTTCTCCACCAGAAAGGGGGTTCTTACGGTCCGGTTGGTCTCCGGGTCGTTTCTGACCTGATAGAGGAGCTGCTTTGCCGGGGGGACATTTCCTTTTTCCGCGGCCTCGATGTCTCCGGCGTCATCCACGATCTTGAATTCGAGCTGTGCGGTTCTGCCGATCAGCTCCTTGGCCCTGCCCGGATCGCTGATCCCCGGCAGTTGGATCAGCAGCCGGTTCTCCCCCTGCCGGCGGATGTCCGGCTCGCTCACGCCGAACTCATCCACCCGGTTCCGGATCGTCTCCAGGGCCTGGGCCGATGCCATCTGCTCGATCTCTGCGGCCTCTTCATCCGGGAGATCCAGCATCAGGGTCAGTCTCTCATTCGCCTCATTTCTGGAGAGAACCCGAAGATTGGGGAATTCATCATCCAGTATCTTTTGAAATTGGTCGATGTTCTCTTGGCCCGAGATCGTCACCGTGATTTTGTTGCCCTCGACGCGGTCGAGGTTTACATACCGGATCTGATCTCTTCTCAACAGATCCCGCATCTCCTGCGTCATTCGTTCCACCGTGCTTTCAACGGCCTTGGCGGTATCCACTTCCAGCACCAGATGCATCCCGCCCTGGAGGTCCAGACCAAGGTTGATCTTCTTGTTGGGCCACAGCCCTTCATTGAAGGTCGGCAGGATGTAGACCACCGCAATGAGGATCACCCCGAGCACGAGAACGAGTCTTCCTGAAAAGTTCTTCAAGGGTTCGTTCCTTTCTTTATTCGCATAAAAGCCCCAAATAAATGCAGGGGAGATCTCCCCCCGATTCGAGATGGGGCTTTTCGACTGTTGTTCAGTCTGCTATTTGGTTTTCAGAGAATCATCCTTGTTATCTTTTGCGGCCGGAGATCCGGGATTGATCAGGGCCGCGATGCTCACGCGGTTGACCTTCACCCGCACCTTGTCCGCGATCTCTACGGTGACAGTGCCCTCATCCGCGCCCGTCACCCGTCCGTGGATGCCGCCGCCGGTGATCACCCGGTCCCCTTTGGTCAGGTTGTTGACCATCTCCTGATGCTCCTTGGCCTTTTTCTGCTGGGGCCGGATCAGAAGAAAATAGAAGATGACGAACATCAGAATGAGAGGGATCAGCGGCCCGAGTCCTCCGGCCTGTCCGGCCCCTGCGCCGCCCTGGCCCATTGCATAAGCGATACCTGACAAGATGTAACCTCCTTAATCCGAAAAAGTTTTGGATACGAATCCACCTTAAAAGTATAATGATATACTCAAAACCGGTGCTTCCGTCAAATGGTTTTCGATTTTTTTCGGATTTCGATTCGGGTCATCCGTATCTGTTGCCGTATGATGCGGATCAGAATCCTTCCCGGTCCCGGTCTTCGGGCTGCTTCGGTCCATCGGCCATGAAATCGTCCGACATTTCTGTCAGAAGCCGGAAGACCCATCAGGCCGGTGTTGCAGGCATACGCCTTGGCAATCCCGCGGGTCCACAGATCCTCCAACTCCGGTGAAGGATACACAGGATGGGTATACTTCTGCAAAGCGGTGATGTCAAGGGGAAGGGAGCCGGATTTGATATCCTTGTCTGGTTCATGAACGATATTGCCGTGGCGGATTTCCTATGTCCAGTTTTCGCAGGATAAACCTTGGACATTCATAAATTCCTTCAAGTTGTTCGTTACCAGAACATGGTCTCCGGACAGTGCATGGGCAGATATCAGCAAATCCATATTGCCGATGGGCGTTCCCTTTTTTTCCAGCCGTTTTCGTATTCTTCCGTATTCGATAGCGGCTTCGCTGTTCCAGGAAAGCACAATGAGCCGAACGAAAAACGCATCTAAAATGCTTTGATTTTGCTTAGGCTTCGATGATTTTTCCACACCGAATTGCAGTTCAGCCTGTGTGATGACAGAGACGCAGAGGGAATCCCTTTTGAGGGCTTCAAATTTTTCCAGAACCGAAAGGGGACGGCGATTGATGATGTAGATGCAGATATTCGTGTCGAGCATGTACATCAGAAGATATCTTCCCGATCCTGGGGCGGCTCTTTGATCCGTTCGGCCAAGAAGTCCTCTGTCGGCAGGGGCACATCTTCAAAAAATTCCCGCCATCCATGAGTCCTGGGGGTCAGGACAATCCGGTCCCCCTCCCTGTGAATAAGCACTTCATCCCCCTTGAAACGGAACTCCTTTGGCAGGCGAACCGCCTGGCTTCCGCCGTTCATAAATAGTTTTCCGATTTGAGGCTGCATTGATGAACACCTCCTTTGTCTATATTTATAGTATATATGTTTAATCGGTTTTGTCAACTTTGTATTTCAAAAGCACTTTTTATGCAGGAGAAATCCCTTGATTCGATCTGTTATCCGAGATCTCTTCGAGATCAAGGCGGAGTTTGAAAAGAGGATTGAAAAGTCTGTCGCGGAGTCGGCAAAACTGGAATACATCGAATCCCAACTGAGGATTCTTTGATCTGAACCGTTTTTGGGGCTGCTTGCGCGGTAGACCCCAAACCTTCATGACCGGAAGAAGGCTTTTCCCGTCTTTTCGGCTTCAAACTCGATAGGATTCAATGGCTGCTCATCGATCCTGGGACCGGCGCGCAAAGATATCCTGCCGGGGTCTGAGGAGGGGGGCTGCCTCTGCGGACCAGGGTGCTGGCATTTGTTCGGGTGCGCTGTGCGCAGGGGTCCGTGAGCAGGCCGGCCGCATCGAAAAAGCGCTGAGGCAGAACCACAATGCTGCCGCTGATATCGGTATCCGGGGCATCGATGTGGATCGTGCCGTCGATACCGAGCTGAGACGAGGCGCTGACAATGCTGTCGGAAGAGGCCACAAACTGATCCGTTGCGATATGGATGTTGCCGCCGTCTCCGCCAAAGGCATCCGCGATGATGTTGCCCTGTTTCAGGATCAGAAATTCGAGGCCGCTGATGGTGA
>JAABSP010000111.1 GCA_011390345.1 Desulfobacteraceae bacterium | reverse complement strand
TGATGCTGGCCAACCGCCTGGAGCGGTATGATGCAGAGATCCACCAGTGGCAGAACACCATTGAAAACCGGTACGCCCTATATCTTTTCTACTTTCTCACCCCAAAGACCTCGACCTTTGTCCGGTTCGGCCAGAACTATGTGGAATATGACGAGCAGAATGACGGGACCTCGGTATGGAGCGATAAGACCTCCAAGGATTTTGTCACCACCGATTATGCGGCCGGGGTAAGGTTCACACCGAGCGGAAAGATCCGGGGGGAGATCCGTGCCGGCTATGGGACCCAGTCTTTTGACAACAGTTTCGACCCCTTTGGCCGCTCATACGAGGATCAACATTCATGGATTGCTGGAACATCGGTGGAGTACCACTTTCAGGAGCGTTCCGTGCTCACCTGGATTCTCAACCGCCAGTTTCTGGGATCTCCGGATGTGGATGCGGCATCCTATATCCGGACCATCACCCGGTTGAGCCTGGATCACAGGTTCACGGAACGGCTCGGGGCAAACATCGGCCTGGGCTGGGCCCGAAGCGACTATGAGGATGAGTATGCGGATCGGCCTAGAAAGTATTTTGATGAATACATGGTCGACGCGGGTGTGGAGTACCTGATTCTCCGGCGGCTCTCCTCAGGTCTTCAGATCGGCTATGTTAACCGGGAAGCGGGAAACAGCGCATATGAATACGACGAGTACAACGCGGCAAGGGTATCCATTTACCTGAAGGCCGAGCTGTAGATGGTTATGATCGGATTCTTCTTCCACTTCCCCCTTGCAATCCGGGGCGGGAATCGTGTAAAAAGAGAGGGCTGCAGTAAAAAACAACGGTGGGAGAAGTGTAAATGAACAGAAGAAGAGTACCTGTTTCCCGGTTTCAAAGAGGGAATTACAGATGGTTGTGGCGATGGATCGCATCTCTGCTCTTTCTGGCATGGATGGTCGGATGCGCGCCCGATACCCGGAATGTGGTCCAGGTGACCACGGTCCCCCGGGATGGGGGAAGAGGGGCTGCAGAGCTGGGGATCGACGACAGCAAGACCCTGGAGCAGATCCGGGAGGCAAAGCGGAAGGCGCAGCAGAAGGAAGATGGGGGGCTTACCGAGGTGATCCAGGAGACCCCAAACTATACGGTACGGGAATATCTTGACTACAACCCGATTGCCAATACTGAAAGCGGCCGGGATTTCAAGGTCGGCGAGTATGATGTCATCGACATCACGGTCTATGAGGAGCCGGATCTGACCCGGAAGGATCTGAGCGTCAGCGCGGACGGCTACATCTCCTTTCCCTTTATCGGCAGAATCCGGGTGGAGGGGCTCTCCATCTCCGAAATCGAGGACATGATCTCCCGGAAGCTGGCTGAAGGGCAGTTCCTGCTGGACGCGCATGTCTCCGTCACCCTCAAGGAGGTCCGGAGCAAGAAATATATCGTTCTCGGCTCGGTGCAGCAGCCGGGAACCTATCCCCTTCAAGGCCGGGAGCGGTTGCTGGATGCCATCTCCAGGTCCGGAGGGGTCGATTTCGAGCAGGGGGGGAAGCAGGCCATGCTCATCCGGGTGCAGAACCTGGGCACTCCCCGGGAGAAGAAGCTGGTCATCCGCATCGATCTAAACGACCTGCTCAAGGGCGGAGATCAGATGTCCAACCTGATCATGGCCCACAAGGATGTGCTATATATCCCCAAGGCCGAGCACTTCTACATCATCGGCCAGGTGCAGAGTCCGGGCTCCTACCCCTATATGGACAAGGAGATCACCCTGGTGGAGGCGATCAGCCGGGCCGGGGGCTTCACCCCGATCGCGGCCCGGAACCGGACCCGGATCATCCGGATGGAGAAGAACCAGGAGAAGATCATCGAAGTCAAGGTGGACGCGATCACCCAGGCCGGCAAGAAGGGGCAGGATATCCTGGTCCAGCCCGGGGATGTGATCGTGGTGCCGGAGAGTATGTTTTAGCCCTATGGAAGATTATAAAGAATTCAAGGAACAGGAGTTTGATCTGCGGGGATATGTGCAGGTCATTCGAAAGCGGAAGTGGACCATCATCGCGGTCTTCATGATAGTCTTTCTTCTGGCCGCGGTCCACACCTTTCGCGCAACGCCTGTATACAAAGCCGCGGCAAGAATCGTTCTGGAAAAGGAGAATCCCAATATCGTCTCGGTGCAGGAGGTCCTCGCGATGGATGCCTCCAGCAGCGATTACTTCCAGACCCAGTACAAGATCATCGAGAGCCAGGCCGTGGCCCGGGAGGTGGCCCTCAGGCTGAATCTCGAATCGAGCCGGGAGTTCTTTCCGGAGCCCCGAGGCGATATGATCTCGGTGGCCAGGCGCTGGGTGAGGGATTCGATTGAAGATCTACAGGTTCAGGTTGCGGAGCTGATAAATACCGGCAGGGAGAAAGATGCCCATGCCCTTTCCGCACTGGAGGTCCGGGAGGCGGACGCGCTGCTGGAAGATGTTCCCCAGAGCCTGGTGCGGGCCGTGATCGGGCGGATCGAGGTGGCCCCGGTCCGCAACAGCCGGCTGGTGGATGTGGGCGCGGAGGCCAGAGACCCGAAGATGGCGGCAAAGATCGCCAATACCGTGGTGAGGGCCTACATCGACCAGAACCTGGAGATCAAGCTCCGGGCCGCCAAAGATGCGGTTCAATGGCTCACGGCCCGGATCGACGAGGAGCGGAAAAAGGTGGAGGCAGCAGAGAACGCCCTGCTGCAGTACAAGCAGGAGAACGAGATCATTACCGATTTCTCCAGCGACACCGAGAGCATTACGGCCGAGAAGCTCGCGGGCCTCAATGCACAGGTGATCGAGGCCGAGTCGAAACGGGTGGAGGCCGAGACCCGATACCAGCAGGCCCTCCAACTGGTCCAGACTCCGGAGTTTCTGGACGCGATCCCCGAGGTGATGGGAAACGAGCTGGTTCAGGAGATCAAGCGGATGGAGGTGGATCTGCTCAACCAAGCCACCGAGCTGTCCAAGAAGTATGGCCAGAACCATCCGAGAATGATCGCGCTCCAGTCTGAACTCGAACAACTCCAAAAGCGGAAGGCCACAGAGGCCGAAGGGATCGTCAATGCCCTGCGGAACAACTATAAGCTGGCCCTGGCCCGGGAACGGACCCTGAAGCGGGCAATGAATCAGCAGAAGTCCGAGAGCCTCGATATGAACAAGAAGGCGATCCAGTTCGGGGTGCTGCAGCGGCAGGCCGAAAGCTCCCGGCAGATGTACGAGCTGCTGATCAAGCGTTTCAAGGAGACCTCCCTGACCGAGGAGATGAAGACCGGCAATGTCCGGATCATTGACGAGGCCATGCCGCCGCAGTTTCCCATCAGGCCGGACAAGAGGCGGAACCTGATGCTGGCGCTGGCCCTGGGGCTGATGCTGGGGCTGGGGCTCGCGTTTCTGCTGGAGTATCTGGACAATACCATCAAGATTCCCGATGAGATCGGAACACATCTCGATATCCCCTATCTGGGGCCCGTGCCGGCCTTCGATACCAGCGAGAAATCCGGAGATCTTCCCGGGGAGCTTATCACGGCCATTTCCCCTACGGCAATCCCCAGCGAGTCCTTCCGGGGGATCCGGACCAGCATCCTCTTCTCCTCCCCGGACAAGGCGCCCCAGGTGATCATGGTCTCCAGTGCGGAGCCGGGTGAGGGGAAGACCTTCTTTGCGGCTAATCTTGCGGTGACAATGGCCCAAAACGATGCGAAAGTGCTGCTCATCGACGGGGACCTGCGGCGGCCCAGGATTCACAATCTCTTCCGTATAGATCGGGAGCCGGGGCTGACCGGGATGATCGTGGGAACCCGCACCCTGGAGGAGACTCTGCACCCCTCGGTTGTCGAGAATCTCGACCTGATGACCGTAGGCCATATCCCGCCCAATCCATCGGAACTGATGGGCTCTTCCCGGCTGCGCGCGCTGCTTGAGACCCTTCGAAGTCAATATGACCGGATCATAATCGATACGCCGCCGGTTCTCTCTGTCACCGATGCGGCCGCGCTCTCCTCTGCAGTCGACGGGGTGGTGCTGGTGATCCGCACCGCGGTGACCCCAAGCCCCCTGCTGAAGAATGCGGTGGAGCGGCTCCGATCCGTCAACGCAAATATTCTCGGTGCGGTCCTCAACGCGGTCAACACCAAAAAAGAGGGGTATTACTACCATTACCACTACTACTATTACGGCTACGGAGAGATCGATAAAAAGGGAAGGGCGCGTCAGAAGAAGCACCAGGCTGCATGATCGACCTTCACTCTCATATCCTGCCCGGCGCGGATGACGGGGCTGCGGATCTGGAAGAGAGCCTGGAGATGGCCCGGGGCGCAGTGGCCCACGGGGTGCATACGGTGGTGGCCACGCCGCACACCTTGAACGGCGCATACGAGCATACGGCCGACCGGGTGCGGAAGCAGACCGAAAAGCTTCAGAGGGCCGTTGAAGAGGCCAGCATCGAATTGAAGGTCATCCCCGGATCTGAAGTGCATCTGCGGCCGGGCGGCGCGGCCCGGGTGATCTCCGGCGAATCCGGAACCCTGAACCTGGGGGGCCGCTATGTCCTGGTGGAGTTTCCGTTTCAGACGCTCTATGCGGGAACAGATGCGGAACTCTATCAGTTGAAAAAGGAGAACATCACACCGATCATCGCACACCCGGAGCGGAATCTGATCCTGCAGAGCAATCTGAAGATCCTCTATGAATATGTCCGGATGGGCTGTCTCACCCAGTTGACGGCCATGAGCATCACAGGGGAATTGGGGGAGGGGGCCATGGATTGTGCGCACCAGATGCTTCAGTTGCGCCTGGCCCATGTCATCGCATCGGATGCACACTCGGCCGTGGGGCGTACCATCCGCCTTTCCGATGCAGTGGCCGCGGCCGCTCAGGTGACCGGAGACCGGGAAGGGGCTCTGGCCATGGTGACGACCACTCCGGAAATCCTCTTGAAAGGAGAGCCGTATTCTGTGCCGGAACCGCTGGAGGCCCCGCAGAAAAAAAGTTTTTTCAAGTTCTGGTAGGGCTTGATTGAAATCACCATTTCAAAGCCTCGTTTCCCGGGGCTTTTTCTGCTTTATGACCACACAACAAAAACAGCAGAGAGCAAAGGCACTTCTCATCTGCGGACTGGCCGCTCTTCTATTTCTTCCGCTGATAGGCATCGAGGCCGATCTTCCCCTGATCGGTTTTCTGGAGCAGAAGAGCCGGGATCTCCGCTTTCTGTTACGGGGAGAGGTAAAACCCTCGGGGCAGGTGGTGATTGGGGCTATCGATGACAGAAGCATCCAGGCCATTGGCCGGTGGCCCTGGCCCCGGCGGGTCATTGCCCGGACCATTCAGCAGCTTCATGCAGCCGGGGCCGAGGTGGTTGCCGTGGATCTGCTCTTTTCCGAGCCCGAAAAGAACAACACAAAAGAGACCCTCCGGCAATTGATGGATGCCTATGCAGGGCTGGGGCTCCTGTCGGATGATGCCCGATCCAGGGCATTTTATGAGGAGATGGAGGAACAGTCTGATGCCCTGGAAAGTGATGCGATTCTTGGGGCCGTTGCAGTTGATGCGGGAAATGTCATCCTCGGCATGGCCTTTCTCCCGTATGAGACCCCCGGTGCCGCGCCGGCCTTTCTCCAAGCCGCGGCCCTGCCCGAGGAGCATGCCCAAACAGGGATCTTCGGGGCCCAAGCGCCCGCCTTTTCCGGGGTTCTTCTGCCCATTGACATCCTGGGGGAGTCGGCCGCGTCCCTGGGATTTGTCAATGCGCTGCCGGATTCGGACGGGGCCCTTCGGAGAGGTCTTCTGATCCTTCGATATGGGGATCGGTACTACCTTTCTCTGGGGGTGCAGGCGCTGCAACATTATCTTTGGTCCCAAAAAGCTTTGCCGGCAGGAAAGCCTTTGATCCCCGAACAGAAGATCTCTGCGGACCCGAAAGGGCAGATCCGGATCAATTACTACGGCCCCCACGGAACCCTTCCCCATTATTCTATCATCGATATTCTGACCGGCGCGACCGGACCCGCGGCTCTGGAGGGGAAGATTGTCTTTATCGGCGGCGCTGCTTTAGGGCTGGGGGATCACTGGCCCAACCCCTTTTCCGAGTTCTTCTGGGGGGTGGAGACCCATGCCACCATCGCAGACAATCTTTTGACCCATCGGGTCATCTGCCGGCCCCAATGGGCCAAGTTTGCCGATGCCCTTGGGGTGCTTCTGATGGCGGCGATGGTGGGAATCATCGGGCCGGCCGTGCCGGTCGCTCTGCTGCTGCCCATTGCGCTGCTCATCGGAATCCTCTACATCGGGATAACCCAATCTCTTTTTGCGGTTCAAAATCTGCTCTTTCTCTGGGTCCTTCCGCTGACCGCGCTGGCTCTCATGGCGGTTGCCATTCTGCTGCTGCGCTACTTCACGGAAGTGCGGGAGAAACGATTTTTAAGGGCTGCATTCGGGCACTATGTGAACAGTTCCGTGGTGGATCGAGTCTTGAGCCATCCGGAGAAGCTCTCCCTTGGCGGCGAGAAAAAGGATCTGACTGTGCTCTTCTCCGATATCCGGGATTTTACAGCCATCTCGGAAAGGCTGGAGCCTGAATCCCTGGTCCGGTTCATGAACCGGTATCTGACCGCTATGAGCGATATCATTCTGGCCCAGGAGGGAACCCTGGACAAATATATCGGAGATGCCATCATGGCGGTCTATGGCGCGCCCGAGGATCAGCCGGATCATGCCAGGAGAGCCTGCGCAACCGCTATTCGGATGATGCAGGATCTTCATGATCTTCAGGAGAGCTGGGGGGTGAAGGAGATCTCAAAAATCGTTGTTGGGGTCGGCATCAATACCGGCCCCATGGTCGTGGGAAATATGGGCTCCTCTAAACGGTTCGACTATACGGTGATGGGCGACAATGTAAATCTCGGGGCACGGTTGGAGGGGCTGACAAAGCTCTACCGCGTCAAGATCATCGTCAGCGAGTTTACAAAGGAGAAGGTTAAATCCGATAAGGTTAAATCCGATTTTGTCTTCCGGGAGCTTGACTGGGTTCGGGTAAAGGGAAGAAATACGCCCATCAGGATCTATGAGCTGTTCGGCAAGGATTATTATACCGGTGGCGCATACAGCTTCATCCCCCTTTTTGAAAAGGGTTTGGCCGCGTACCGGAACGGGGAATGGGATCTGGCCATCTCCTTTTTCGATAGGGTATTGGCCCAAAAACCGGAAGATGCGCCAGCTTTGCTCTTCAAGGAGCGGTGCATAAGATTGAAGAAAAGTCCGCTGCAGATGCCCTGGGACGGCGTCTATATCGCTTCGGAAAAGTGATTACTGATTGATTTTCCGGGCCTGCCGTTGTATGAAAGCTTAGAAGAGAAAAAATCGGAATTCAGAATCGGAATCAAAAAGGGGAAGGAGGATGAAAATGCGTCGATGCAGAGAATGGGGAATCCTTGGAATGGCACTGCTCTTTTTGTTCGGGATGGGCCTCGGATGCACCCCGGAGTCCAAGTTTTCAAAGCGGCCCGTCACTTCGGCCGCGGCCGCAGCCAAGGGGCCCACGGCCTTTTCCAGTGAGTTCGGCGACATCCTCATCCCCAGCGTGCTGGAGGTGGACAACAATGCCTCCTATGTGGTGCGCACCCCGGGGCTGACCACGGGCATGCTCGCGCTCAAGGGCCGGGTGAAGCGCAACTCTTTGATCGATTTTTTCAACCATAACATGGCCAAGGACAACTGGCGGCCCGTCACTCTTTTCAAGTCGCCGCAGACCAGCACCGTGATGCTCTTTCGAAAGGAGAACCGCTGGTGCGTCATCAGCATCTCCGAGGAGGATTTCAACACCTATGTCCAGATCGGGGTGGCCCCCTCATTTGCCACCGCGGATGGGGATATGCTCAAATGAGCCAGAGGCTCGAGAACCGGCAGATCGTCATCGGGGTGAGCGGCGGGATCGCGGCCTATAAGGCCGTGGAGGTGCTGCGCCTCTTGAAGCGGGCCGGAGCCCAGGTGCGGGTGATCATGACCGAAAACGCGACCCAGTTTGTGGGGCCCGTCACCTTTGAGGCCCTCTCCGGCAACCGGGTCTGCACGGGTCTGTTCAAGGATACGGAGAAGGATGCCTCCATCCGCCATATCGAATGGGCACAGGAGGCTGATCTGGTTCTTGTGGCGCCGGCCACCGCGAATATTATCGCCAAATATGCCCTTGGGCTGGCTGATGACGCGCTGAGTACCCTGCTGCTGGCCGCGGCCGCGCCCGTGGTGATCTGCCCCGCGATGAACAGCCAGATGTATGAGCATCCTGCAGTGCAGCGTAACATCGGGCAGTTGCGGCAGGATGGCCGGATTATCGTTGAACCGGGGGCCGGGGAGCTGGCCTGCGGAACCGTGGGGCCCGGAAGGCTTGCCGATCCCGCGGAGATCTTCGACCGGATCTGTGGGGCCCTGACAGAGAAGGATTATGCAGGTGTGCGGGTGCTGGTGACGGCCGGCCCCACCCGGGAGGCTGTCGATCCGGTGCGGTTTTTGAGCAATCCCTCATCAGGAAAGATGGGGTATGCCATCGCGCAGGCCGCGGAGCATCGGGGGGCTCATGTGACGCTGGTATCGGGGCCTGTGAATCTTTCTCCGCCGGTCGGGGTGCGAACCGTTCCGGTGATCTGTGCCCAGGAGATGGCCCATGCGGTCTTTGCCGAATTCGATAGTGCGGATCTGGTCATCAAGACCGCGGCCGTGGCCGATTTCCGGCCCAAAGATCCCGCGGCCCACAAGATAAAGAAGGGGGACCCGAACGAGGAGCAAAACCTTCTGCTGGAGCGGACAGTGGATATCCTGAAGACCTTGGGGGATCGGAAAAAAGAGCAGTTTCTGGTGGGGTTTGCCGCAGAGACCCGGGATCTGGAGCGGTATGCAAGGGATAAGCTTTCGGCCAAAAATCTGGATATGATCGCGGCCAATATCGTGGGCCGGGCCGATGCGGGATTTGGCGCGGATACGAATCGGATCAGCCTCTTCTACCGGGACGGAGAGAAAGAGGAGTTGCCCCTGATGGAGAAATCGGACGCGGCGCATCTGATTCTGGACCGGGTTCTGGACCGGGTTCTGGACCGGATACCGGATCGGATACCGGATCGGATACCGGACAGTTTGAAAAGCGGCACTTCAATCGGGCAATAGTCCGGTAAAAAATTTTGGATTTAATGATTTCAATGATTTACGATTGGCCGCTTGAAAGCCCGCTCCCAATGAATTCCGATGTTTATAGTTTGAAGCCCTGTAAACCGGGAAAAATTACCGAACCATTGATCGGGGGAAAGGGATGAACCGGTGGGCCGCATTTGAAAAAGGGGATCCCGGAGCCGTTCTCGAGGGGGCAGCGGAGTATCTCCGGTTTTTAAAAGAGTGCAACTGTAGCGGATTCGATCTTCCAAAGAGGTCCATTGCCCGGGTGGAGAACTGGGGAAAGGCCGGTGAATCCCTTTCCGCGATCCGATCCGAGGTATTGCGGTGCAGGGGATGCCCCCTCCATCAGCATCGGAACCGGCCGGTCTTTGGCGCGGGAAATGGTACTGCCCGGCTGGTCTTTGTGGGGGAGGCTCCGGGAAGGGACGAGGATCTCGCGGGCGAGCCCTTTGTGGGGGAGGCCGGGAAGCTGCTGACAAAGATCATTGCCGCCATGAACCTGACCCGGGAGGATGTCTATATCTGCAATATACTCAAGTGCCGGCCCCCGGAAAACCGGAACCCACTGCCCCAGGAGGTGAGAGCCTGTTCTCCTTTTCTCCGGCGGCAGATCGCTTCGATCGGGCCCGATTTCATCTGCGCGCTGGGCGCATTTGCCGCGCAGACCCTGTTGAAGACCGATACCCCCATCTCCCGGCTCCGGGGCAGTTTTCACACCTTTCGGAGCGGAGGCCGGCGTATTTCGGTGATGCCTACCTTTCACCCGGCCTTTCTCCTCCACCATCCGGAACGGAAGCGGGATGTCTGGGCCGATATCCAAAAATTGATGCAAGCGATGGAACCGCATTGATTCGGCATTGACATCATCGAAATATAAGTACATAATAGAGGCTTTCAGGCAAGCCTGAAGATCTGCATAAGCGGAGGGTTCAACCTCCGCTTATGCGTTTATATCCTAAAAAAACCTGTGATCAAATGACCTGTGATCAAATGAAAGGAGCGATACCGATATGGGTGGAAAGAAGAAGGAAGTCAAGGAGAAGCCTCTGGAGAAGATGACCTCCAAGGAGCTGCGGGGACTTGCGGTGGATATTCCGCAGATCATCGGAGCCCACGGGATGAACAAGGCCGAGCTGATCAGCGAGATCAAACAGGCCCGGGGCATCGAGGAAACCGGCGGGAAAAAGAAGAGCGGCACGGTCCGGAACATCAAAAAGAAGATCCGGGAGCTGAAGGCCAAACGGCACCATGCCCTGGAGGAGAAGAATGAGAAGATGTCCGCGATCTACCGGAAGCGGATCAGCCGTCTGAAAAAGAAGACCCGGCGGTTCGCCTGATCAGGCATTCGGAGCCTTTTATGGAGAGAGAAAAGATCGATCCCGCGCGGCTGGCCTTTGATATCGACGGAGTGGTCGCGGATACCATGCACCTCTTTCTGGACATCGCGCGGGAGGAGTTCGGGATTTCGGAGTTTGGGTACGAAGACATCACCAGTTATGAACTGGAGGATTGTCTGGGGCTGGATGGGGAGACGATCAAGAAGATCGTTATCCGGCTGCTCGATACGGATAGCACCGCGGCCCTGGTTCCCATTTCCGGCGCGGTCGATGTGCTGACCCGGATCGGAGAGCGGCATACGCCCCTCTTCTTTGTCACGGCAAGGCCCGAGCTGGAGGCGATCGAGGCGTGGATGCAGAAGACCCTGCCCCTCACCCCGGAGAATATCGATGTGGTGGCAACGGGCGCGTTCGAGGCCAAGACCGATGTGCTGCTCTCCCGGGGGATCACCTGGTTTGTGGAGGACCGGCTCGAGACCTGCTTTATGCTGGAGGAGGCCGGCATCAACCCGATTCTCTTTCGGCAGCCCTGGAACCGGAAGGAGCATCCCTTTCCAGAGGTCGGCTCCTGGAAAGAGCTGGCCGATATGATTCGCTTCTAATCCGGTTTTCAGCCGGTTTTGTCCGATGGAAATGAATTGAAATACCGGAGATAATATCTATTTCTCCGAAGCAAAGGTCTTTGATGAAGCCATTTCACGGAACCACAATTCTGGCGGTCCGCCACCAGGGAAAGATCGCGGTGGCCGGCGACGGTCAGGTGACGCTGGAGCATACGATCATCAAGCATACGGCCAAAAAGGTTCGGAAGATCTACAATGACAAGATCATCGTCGGCTTTGCCGGGGCCACGGCCGACGCGCTCACGCTGTCAGAAAAGCTGGAGACCAACCTGGAGCGGTACAACGGCAACCTCACCCGGAGCGCGGTTGAGCTTGCCCGGGAGTGGCGCACCGACAAGTATCTGCGTCGGCTGGAGGCGATCATGGTCGCGGCCGACGAGAGCCGTCTCTTTCTGATCTCGGGCAACGGAGATGTGATCGAGCCGGAGGGGGGGATCATCGGCATCGGATCGGGCGGGGTCATGGCACAGGCCGCGGGGACCGCGCTGATCCGACATACGGAGATGGCCGCGGCCGACATCGTGAGATCGGCCATGGCCATCGCGGCATCCCTCTGCATCTATACCAATACCGACATCACGGTCGAAGAGCTGTAAAAATAAAATATATGAGCAATCTCAAACCATCGGAGATCGTCCGGGAGCTGGACCGGTACATCATCGGACAGCAGAATGCCAAAAGAAGTGTTGCCATCGCACTGAGAAACCGGTGGCGAAGGCGCCAGGTTCCCGAGGATCTGAAAGACGAGATCGCGCCCAAGAACATCATCCTGATCGGCCCTACAGGGGTGGGCAAGACCGAGATCGCTCGGCGCCTCTCCCGGCTGACCGATTCCCCCTTCAACAAGGTGGAGGCCTCTAAATTTACCGAGGTGGGGTATGTGGGCCGGGATGTGGAGTCCATTGTCCGGGATCTGGTGGAGCTGACGGTCAACAATCTCAAGGCCAGGGAACAGGACGCGGTGCAGGAGAAGGCCATGCGGGTGGCTGAAGAGCGGATTCTCGATCTCCTGCTGCCGAAATCCCCGGCCCGTACCACACAGATGAACCACCAGATGAGCCAGCCCGAGGAGGCCCCGGAGAATCCGCCGGAAGAGGCATCGGGGGCCACGCGGGAGAAATTGCGCCGGATGCTGAAGAGCGGAAAGCTCGACGACCGGTATGTGGATGTGGATGTGTCGGACCGCTCCACGCCGATGGTGGAGATATTCTCCAACGCAGGGATGGAGGAGCTGGGGATCAACTTCAAGGAGATGTTCTCCAACCTGATGCCGAAAAACACCCGGAGAAGGAAGATGCGGGTGGGCGAGGCCATGAAGCTGCTGGCCCAGGAGGAGGCCCAGAACCTGGTGGACATGGAGAAGGTGGTGGCCAGTGCCGTGGAAAAGGTGGAAAACGACGGGATCATCTTTCTGGATGAGATCGACAAGATCGCGGGCAAGGGCGGCGAACGGAGCGGCGGGCCCGATGTCTCCCGGGAGGGGGTACAGCGGGATCTGCTGCCTATTGTGGAGGGCTCTACGGTGACGACCAAGTATGGGCCCGTCAAGACCGATCACATCCTCTTCATCGCGTCCGGCGCATTTCATACGGTGAAGCCGTCAGATCTAATCCCGGAACTCCAGGGCCGCTTTCCAATAAGGGTGGAGCTGGAAGCCCTTGGAAAGGACGATTTCTACAGGATTCTGACGGAGCCGAGAAACGCGCTGCTGCTCCAGTACATCGCGCTGCTGAGAACCGAGGGGGTGGAGGTGATCTTCGAGGACGAGGCGGTGCATCGGATCTCGGCCATCGCAGAAGAGGTCAACAGCACCACCGAGAACATCGGCGCGCGGCGGCTGCATACCCTGATGGAGCGGCTGCTGGAGGATGTGCTCTTCGATGCCCCCGACATGAGCGAAAAGCGGATAACGATCGACGGGGTCTATGTGGATGATAAGCTCAAGAAGATCAAGGATGACGAGGATCTGAGCCGGTATATCCTGTAATTTTGCGGCTGCCGCCTTTCGAGGCCGGTCGATTTCCCCTTTTTTGTAAAACGATCCGAAGTGAAAGGAAGAGAAGCGATGCTGCCCAATGTCGCGGACATCCTCATCGAGGCTTTGCCCTATATCCGGAAGTTTTCCGGCATGACCATCGTCATCAAGTACGGTGGCCATGCCATGGTCGATGAACAGCTCAAGGCCGATTTTGCCCGGGATATCACCCTGATGAAGTTCATCGGCCTGAATCCGGTGGTGGTGCATGGTGGGGGCCCTCAGATCAATTCCGTGCTGGACCGGATGGGCATCCGTCCCCAGTTTGTCCGCGGAATGCGCCTGACCGATGAAGTCACTATGGATGTGGTGGAGATGGTACTCGGCGGCAAGGTGAACAAAGGGATTGTGGCGCAGATCAACCAGCAGGGGGGAAAGGCTGTGGGCCTGAGCGGCAAGGACGGCGCGCTGATCCGGGCCAAAAAGCTGAAGATCGTCTATCAGGAGGATGAGAACAAGCCTCCCGAGATCATCGATCCGGGCATGGTGGGGGAGGTGACCCATGTGGATCCGGATATCATCCACACCCTGACAGCAAAAGGCTTCATCCCCATCATCGCGCCCGTGGGCGCGGGGGAGAATGGCGAGACATACAACATCAACGCGGACCTGGTGGCCGCGAGCATCGCGCAGGCCCTGGCCGCGGGCCGCCTCATTCTGCTCACCGATGTGGATGGGGTGCTGGATGGCGACGGAAAGCTCATCTCCTCCATCGATGCGGAGAAGATCCGGGGGATGATTCGGGAGAAGAAGATCTCCGGCGGGATGATCCCCAAGATCGAATACGCCTTGAAGGCGCTGCAGAACCGCGTGGGAAAGGCGCATATCATCAACGGCAAAAAAAGGCATGCCCTGATCCTGGAGCTTTTTACCGACAGCGGCATCGGAACGGAAGTGACAGTATGAAGAGCGAATCGATCAGCAAATCCCTTTTTGATACGGCCGATCGGGTCATCGCCAATACCTACCAGCGGTTTCCCCTGGCCCTGGTGCGGGGGGATGGCTGCACCCTCTGGGATGCGGACGGAAAATCCTATACCGATTTTGTTGCAGGGATCGCGGTCTGCAACCTGGGGCACGCGCATCCGAGGATTGCAGAGGCTGTAGCCCTTCAGGCCAAGACCCTGATCCATGTCTCCAACCTCTATTATACACTCCCCCAGACCGAGCTTGCAGAGATGCTGGTGAAGCACTGTTTTGCGGACCGCGTCTTCTTCTGCAACTCCGGGGCCGAGGCCAATGAGGCCGCGATCAAACTGGCCCGGCGCTATTTCTTCGACAGGGGAGAGAAGGATCGCTATCGGATCATCTCCATGGAGCGGTCCTTTCACGGAAGGACAATGGCGACCTTGTCCGCGACCGGGCAGGGGAAGATCAAGGTCGGGTTCGATCCGGTGCTGGAAGGCTTTGATTTCGTCCCTTTCAACGACATCCAAGCCCTGGAAGCCAAGCTGGATGAGACTGTCTGCGGTGTGCTGCTGGAACCGGTGCAGGGGGAGGGCGGGGTTCGGGTTCCGGACGCCGATTACCTGAAGGGAGTCCGCAGGCTCTGCGACGAGCGGGGGATTCTGCTCATCTTCGACGAGGTGCAGACCGGCAT
>JAABSP010000177.1 GCA_011390345.1 Desulfobacteraceae bacterium | reverse complement strand
CGACGCTCTTCCGATCTGGGGCAGCATGCCGTCTGTGATGAGCTGGGTGTGGATGCCGAGATTCTTCTTCTTGTCCAGATACTGCAGGATGATGTTGGGCAGATAACCGAAGCCGATCTGTAAAGTCGCACCATCCTCTACAAGCTGGGAGACGTAGAGGCCGATCCGCCGGGCCACCTCATCCCTTTTGGCGTCCACGAGAAAGGATTTCGTAAGGGTCTCCACCAGAGGCTCGTCATGGAGGACGAAATGGTCGATATCATCCACATGGACAAAGCTGTCCCCCCAGGTCTTGGGCATGTTCTGGTTGACCTGCGCGATGACAAACTTTGCGCAATCCATCCCCGCGCGGGTGATATCGACCGAGACCCCGAGGCTGCAGAAGCCGAACCGGTCCGGGGGGCTCACCTGGATGAGCGCGACATCGAGGCCGATCCGGTTGCTGTAGAAGAGGCGGGGGATCTGGGAGAGGTAGGAGGGGATATAGTCGATCTTCCCCTCGAACGCGGCCTGGCGCATGTCCCGGCTGATGAAGAAGAGCTTCAGGGAGAAGCGCCGCAGAAACATCGGGTCATCCACATACTCGGAGAAGGTGGAGGAGAGCATCTGGTAGATCAGGATATCCTGCATGGACATGTTCTCGACCATGCTTCGGATCAGCAGTTGGGGCTCTCCGCAGCCGGTTCCCACGAAAACCCGGCTCCCCCTCTTGATCTTGGAGATGGCCTCGGCCGCGGATACAACTTTATCCGGACAACATTGTTTCAGGTTCATGGATCTATGAATCGCTCCTTAAAAGTTCGGATACAGCTCTTTATATTATGGTCGGAGCCGATACCGAACTCGATGCGTGTGCATTAAAAATTCTCCTCACTACTTCAAAAAGCCCTGGATGATCCGGTTGACGGCATCATCATAGGAGAGGCCCAGGCTCATGAGCTTCATCAGTTGATCATTTGCGATCTTTCCGATCGAGGCCTCGTGGGTCAATTCCGCATCCGAATGGAGGGCCTTCAATGCCGGAACCGTCTCGTTGACGCCGTTGTCCATGATGATGGCATCGCACTCGATATGGCCGAAACAGCGCGCGCGGGCCTCCAGGTTGACGTAGAAATCCTGCCGGGAGTTCCCTTTGATGACAGAGCGGGAGACCATGTTGGCCTTGCTGTCATCGCCGGCCAGGATCAGCCGGTTTTCCGATCTTGCACTCTGATCCTTTTCGGTCATCACCCTCTCGGTGATGAAAATGGAACTTCCGGGCCCCATTTCAGCCTCGTTGATTCGGTTGGCCTCGTCCACACCCCCGAGCTGGCTCAGCTCCATCTCGGCATACGCGCCGCTCTCCAGATAGACCTTGGTGGTCGGATTGAGGATTCGTTTACCCGTCCCCTTGCCCGTGGCCACATGCTTCTCCACATACCGCATTCGCGCGTTCTTCCCGATCCTGAACTCATGGATGCCCGAATGACCCTCGGACTCGGAGCTGCCGCAGTGGATGCCGCACCCCGCGATGATGGTGACATCGGCCCCCTCCCCCACCACGAATGTGTTGTAGACCACATCATGGAGCCCGGCCTTGCTCAGAATCACCGGGATATGGACCGACTCGTCCACGGTTCCCGGCTTGATGGTGATGACGATCCCATCCCCCTTCTCGTTGGTCTCGATGTTGATGTTGGCCGAAACCTCCCGGCCCATCAGCTCACCGTTCTTGCGGATATTGTAGGCTCCCTTGGGAATCCCCTCCAGATCCGCGACCTCCTTCAAAAGTTCCTTATCGATAGCATTTAGCATCAGATTCCCCCTCGCATGTATCTCCGTAACCGCAAACGCTCAGATCCGACAGGATCGGCAGCGCCCCCTCAAAATCCCCGCTGTAGGCGATCTTTCCCCCGCGAATCAGCAGGATCACATCGGCCACCTCCAGAAATGCCCGGTTATGGCTCACCACCAGGGTGGTGGTATCATACTCCTGCTGCTCCCGCTTCAAAAGATCGACCATCGGGCCGATGGTCCAGAGATCGATCCCTGTATCAGGCTCATCATAGATGGCAATCCTGGGATTTCTCGCGATGGTGGTGGCCAGCTCGATCTTCTTGATCTCACCGCCGGAGAGCTTTGCATCGACAGGTTTATCCAGAAAATCCATAGAGCAGACCCCGACCCTCGCGATGATCCCGGTCAGCTTCTCCTCATCATCTGTGCCGGCCGCGATCGAGAGAAGATCCCGAAAGGTGATCCCCTTGAACCGGGCCGCGTTCTGAAAGCTGTAGGAGATGCCTTTCCGTGCCCGCTCCGTGATCGAAAGGCCGGTGATATCCTCGCCTTCGAAAGTGATCTTTCCGGACGTGGCCGGATTGATCCCCATGATCAGTTTGGCCAGGCTGGTCTTGCCCCCGCCGTTGGGCCCCGTGATCCCGTAGAACTTTCCCTTCTCAAAGGTATAGCTGACACCATCGACGATGGTCAGAACCCGCGACCCCTCATCGGCCGGGTCCTCGGGTGCAGCAAAACCAACTTCCTCTAATTCCAGCATAATTCTCCCCTCATTGACAAATTGACGTGACATAACTCCTGTTCCGATATATATATTATATCCGTCCCATTGCGGGGTTTGTCAACCATCAAACCGTAAAGGATTCCTGCTGTAGTGACTTTTTCCACTTGACCACCACCTGAAATCATGTCAATGGAAGGGATATGAAACGGATGCGCCTAAGACTCCATCTTCTCCTGCCCCTTTTTCTGCTGAGCATCGGATGCGCGGGGCTCACCGGAAGAACGCTACCGGAGCGGCCCGCTTCGGCCCCTCTCCATTTTTTCCAGGATCTGGACAGCGCTGTTGAAGATGCAGGGGTGCGAGACAGCGCATTTTTCGGGGTCCCGAACTATCCTTATCTCCGCACCGATCGCTTTCTGGCCCAGGCCCAGGAAAAAATCGCGGACCTCGCTCAGAAAAAGACCTGGCTGCGCCGGATGCAGGCGCTGGATCTATCGGCCCGGGCCAAGGAGATCCGAAACCTTCCCATAGCTGCCCAACAGCGGCTGACCCAAAAATACGGGCCCGATCTCATCGGCACTGCCGCCCGGTATTCCGAGAAGATGCTGGCCGAGGATATGATCAAGGGGCTGCAGGATATCCGTCTTTATGAAGCCGTTGCTGCCCCCTCGGAATATTCGACCGCGATGCGGGCTGCCGGACTCTATCCCCTGGCCTCGGTTCCGGTGATCTACCGGACTCATCGGGCATATCAAAAATTACAAAGATGGCATGATACCCCGATCGATGCGCTTCCGGCAAGAGGAGAGATCATCGCTTTTCGTCCCCAGCCGGCAAGGCCGGACTCCTCTGAGTTCTCCGCAGAGGAGAAGATCCGCTCCATGATGGCCTTCAATCGTGATCCATTGGGGATGTGGGAATTTCCGGAAGGGGAGCGGTACTGGATGGCTGCGGTATTTGCCCCGGTCCTTTTCCAGGATATCAGTGGAATGGAAGACTGGCCCGGAGAGATCATCTGGAACGAAGGCACTGTCACAGTCAATCCGGAAGCGCCGACGCTCTATTACTATTTCACCCATTCCCGGATGAATGAGGAGACCGTTCTCCAGATCAACTACAGCATCTGGTATCGGGCCAGAACCGCGCCCGCGCCCTGGATCGAGCGGGGCGATCTGGACGGCATGACGGTTCGAATCAGCCTCACCCCGGACGGACGCCCCTTTATGGTCGATGTGATGAACAACAGCGGATACTACCACTTCTTTGCCCCCAATGAAGCCTTTGTGGAAGATGTCATCTCCCACCCCCTTGAAATCGACAGCCTTGTTCCGACAAAAATGCCGGCCTTCTATCCGAACGGTCGGCTCGGCCTCCGGATCAGTTCGGGATGGCATCAGGTCCAGGGCCTGTTTGCAGCGGATCTTCCCCGGCGCACCATCTCCTATCGTTTAGTGCCCTATGATATCCTGGAGTCCCTGCCCAAAGGGAAGAATTTCCATGAGAGCATCTTCACGCCCGAAGGGATCGCAAAGGACTCGGCCCGGATCGAGCCCTTTCTCCTCTTTTCAATGGGAATTCCCAAGGCGGGATACATGCGCCAGCGGAACCACCATCCCCTGAAGCTGGTGGGAAAGGCACATTTCACCGAGCCGGAGATCTTCAACAAGAACTTCCTTTTTAAGAGATAAGCTGATCTCCAGCAAAGCATATCCCACCACCCGGCTTTTTTCCGTGTTTTCCGTGTTTTCCGTGGTTGTTTCCAGATTGAATCAATCGAGATAGACAATCACAGATCGGAAGA
>JAABSP010000176.1 GCA_011390345.1 Desulfobacteraceae bacterium | reverse complement strand
GTTTCCTCATCCAAGTCGGAAACATTGCCCCGCTTTGAGGGGTTTGAGACAAACTTCATGTCCTTTTTCATCACTTATCTTGAGTGTCGGAAACATTGCCCCGCTTTGAGGGGTTTGAGACCGGACTCCTCTCTTTGCTGGGTCAACTCATCAGTAGTCGGAAACATTGCCCCGCTTTGAGGGGTTTGAGACCGGAATGACTGAGTTACTCCTTTCGCAGGAAAACGAATTTTTATGGCAACAGACATCGCAAAGGAATTGGCAGATTTCATCGGTGACTGGGATGTCGGTGAAGAGCTGCACATATTCGCACAGGATATCGGCATATTTCTCCTTCAGTTCATCGATGATCTCGAAAAACAGAAACTCACTTACAGAACGGTAGAGCGACATATCAGCAACTGCTATGCCATCGGTTATCTTGAATGCCGTTACGGTGTGAAAGAAGAATTTACCCCGGGGGACCTGTTTCACAGTCCGGAGCCCTATCATGAATATGAATTTAAAAGGAAGTTCAGCAGGTCGGAATCAGCGCTGAAATCCTACAGGGCCACATGGCGGAAGATATACAAATATGCCAAAGCACGAGGATATCTTGAGAAAAAAAGCTGATTTCGCCGCATTTGAGCGGGAAATCGTTTTTTATCCCAAGGATTTATGACGAACAGGAAAAATTCATGCCGGAAATATCAAGATTCTTTGGCATCATCATCAGAATGTTCTATGATGAACATGAACCACCTCATTTTCATGCTGAATATCAGGGGAACAAAGCTGTTTTTCGATCTCGATGGCAACATGCTGAAAGGAGGTTTGAAATCAAAAACAGCACGAAAGCTGGTGCGGGAATGGGTCGATTTGCATCATGATGACATTGCTCAAAATTGGGAACTTGCAAAGAGAGATCAGGAACTCAGGAAAATTGATCCATTGGACTGAATGACGACTCTCCGGGAGGCTCAAAATGTGGAATATGAATGATGTAACATCGATCCGTTATCAAAAAGATTATATTTACTTCATCGAATTTGACGATGGCACAAAAGGGGATATCGATTTTTCAGGGTATTTGAACCGAGGCCCTGTTTTTCAACCGCTGGCGGATTTGCAATTCTTCAAGAAAGCAACCGTTGAAGGCGGAACAATCGCATGGCCCAATGGACTGGACATTGCTCCGGAAACGTTATATGAAAAATGCAGATAAAGCCCGGAAAAGGCATCAAGCCTGCAAAGGATTCTTAAACCCTCCCAGGCCCTCCGATTTTCGGAGGGCTTTTTTTTGCCCCCTGCCGAAAAAAATTCAAAAAAAATTTGGAAAAACCGCCCGCAACACCGTATAGAGATCTGTAGAAAGCGCAAGGAACCATTAACCCTGTCGAAAGGATGTTTCTATGGCCGATGAAACCTTGCAACAAATCGTTCTTGCCGCGCTGCTCCACGACATCGGGAAGCTGCTGGAGCGGGGGGAGGTCTTTTCGGAGGTGCGGGACGATCCCCATTACACCGGGTTCTGCCCCGCAGGCCCCGGGGGCCGCCCCACCCATCTGCATGGGGCCCATACCCGGCGCTTCTGCGACTGGCTGGAGGAGCGGTTCGAGTGCCTGCAGAACTTTCCCCGGAACGGGTGGAAGGACTGGTGCGCGGGACATCACCAGACCGACAAGGGGCCCCAGGCGTCCGCGGTCCGGATCGCAGACCGCCTCTCGGCCCGGGAGCGGGAGCCGGGGGAGTACTACCGCCGGCAGATTCACCAGAAGACCCGGCTGGAGCCGGTGCTGGAGCGGATCAACCTGACCCGAGACGACCGGGGGATAATGACCCGGTATCGGTACCGGCTCTGCCGGATGGAGATGGAAAAAACCCGCCTCTTCCCGGTTTTGGGGGAGGAACTGGGGGCCCCGGCCATGCCGGATGCCCAAGGGGGATTGGATGATCCGAAACAGTGGCGCCATCTGCTCGCGGAAAAACCCCTGATCGAAGAATATGCCGCGCTCTGCCGGGGCCTGATGGATGAGATCGAAGCGCTTTCCCGACAGCATCCGGATCTCTCGGCAGACGCGCTGATCAGGTCCCTGCTGACGCTGCTGGAGCGGTACACGGCCAATGTGCCCTCGGCCACCAATGTGCGCCATCCGGACATCAGCCTCTTCGACCACCTGCGCACGGCCGCGGCCATTGCCCAGGCCCTCTGGGATCATCACAGGGAGGAAGAGCGGTTTCCCACGGTCCTGGCCCCGAATGACGAAACCCCGAGATGGCTGCTGGTCTGCGGCGATTTCTCCGGGATTCAGAAGTTCATCTACAACCTCACCAACAAGGGCGCGGCAAAGGGGCTGCGGGGCCGCTCCTTTTATGTGGGCTGGTTCTGCCGGCTCTGCGGGGATCTCCTGCTCTCCCGGATGGGGCTGACCCGCGCGGCCCTGCTCTACAACTCCGGGGGGAAGTTCTATCTGCTGATCCCAAAGCGCCGTGAGAGAGACCTCTACAAGGTGCGTGAGGAGATCAACCAGTGGCTGGCCGCGCGATTTGGCGGCGAGGTCTTCTTCGGGCTGGGGATCGCAGGGATCAGCGGGGCCATGTTCGAACAGGGAAGGATGAGCAGAGCATGGAAGATTGCGGCCGAGGATCTGGAAAGAGACCGGATGCGCCGGTTTTCCGAGCTGATGACCCCGGAATTCTTCGACCCGGAGGCCGATTTTGACCCGTCCGGACACTGCAAAGTCTGCGGAAGCAGGGGCGCCAGGATAAAGGAAGGCGAAAAGTGCGATTCCTGCGCGGCGCTGGAGGGGATCGGGATAGGGCTGAAAAACGCGGATGCCCTCCTGACGGTCTGGGGCGACGATGCGAGAAGGGAAGTGGAACGCCGGCTGAAGAACGGCCAGGGGCTCTCCCGGTTTGCCGCTGTCGATGCCCTGGGCGCGCACCTCTTCTTTCTTCGAAAGTCTGAGATGGAAAAGATCTCTGATGCGCCCCTGCCGGACGCGGAATGTGTGCTGCTCAACGAGCTGGCGGATCAGCCTTTTGATGCCCTGAAGCTGCCGGGTTGTGCGATTTCGACGCAGTATCTGGGGAAATGGGAGCAGCGCCGGCAGGTTGACGAGGAGGGTTTGCCGTGGGATTTCGACGATTATGCGGATCATGCCGAGGGAATCCCGCGGCTGGGGATTCTGCGGATGGATGTGGACAACCTCGGGATGGTCTTCATCCGGGGGCTCGACTTTCCCGAGCGTGATCCGGTTGTGGCAGCGGGCGTATCCCTGCCCGGCTGGGGAGATGTGAAACGGGAAAACGGGGTGATTCGGCGCCGGCAGATGGCCTCCCTCTCCCGGATGGTGACGCTCTCCCGACAGTTGAACAGCTTCTTTTCCGGGTATGTGCCAGGGCTTTTGAATGAGGAGCGCTTCAACCGGTGTCAGGTGATCTATGCCGGGGGCGACGATCTCTTTGTCATCGGCTCGTGGGATCAGCTTCCGGAACTGGCCAAAACCATCCGGACCGAATTCGGCCGGTTCTGCTGCGGCAATCCTGATTTCACCATCTCCGGCGGGATCACGCTCCAGCGGGGCAGGTATCCTATCTATAAGGGGGCACAACTGGCCGGGTCCGCGGAAAACGCGGCCAAGAGGGTCCGGGGGGAGTGGAACCGAGAGGGGAATCCCCTGGCAAAGGACGGGTTCTGCTTTCTGGGGGTCTCCATGCTCTGGGAGGACATGGTCTTTGCCGAAAAGATCCGGGAGCGGCTCGCACACGAGATCCGGGAGAACCGGGGGCTGCTCTCGTTTCTGCTGACGGTTGCCGGAACCAACCGGATGCGGGTGCAGGCGCTGATGAACCGCAAAGGCATGGGATTGGCCCGGGCCTGGGGCGCGGTAGAGTACGGCCCCTGGCGGTGGCGAACCGCATACCGGCTTCGTCGGCGATACAGTGACGACGAAACCCGGAAGATCTGGTCCGACATCCTCTTTGCGAGCCAATTCGATGGTGAAGCATCGAAACTGCCGGTCCATTCGTGGATGGAGCTTCCGCTGCGTTGGATCGATTATCTCAAACGAGAAAAAGGGGGAAAGTGATGGCGCAATATCAGGGAAAACCCAAGGGCTCCGGAGGCTTTCGGAATGATCCGCCCCGCACCCGGGTCAGCCGGGAGGATCTGTCGGCGATCCTGGACGGAAATGCACAGATGCTGGTGCGGACCGCGGAAGGGATTGCAAAGAACGATCTCACCGCAGGCCGGAACAAGGTGACCACCTCGCAGATCCGGAACATCTTCGGCGCGGTGAAGTCCCTGGAGGCCAAGGGCAGCGCG
>JAABSP010000175.1 GCA_011390345.1 Desulfobacteraceae bacterium | reverse complement strand
CTGCAAGGGGGATCGCGGTTCTGCCCCAGGGTATCAGGGATCTCCTGAAGGAACTCTCGACCCAGGGAAAACGGCACGGGGGCCTCCATGCCGCATCCGGAACCCTTGGGTCCAGGGCCAGCGGCAGCGTCCGGCTGGCGCTTCTGGGGATCATCTTCAAATCGGCCGGGCTTCCGGAAAAATACCACGTTGCCAGGTTTGTGATGTGGCTGAAATCCAAGGGCCTATACGATCCGGTAAAGGCCCATGTCGAGGAAAATGGCCACGACTGGGAAGAGGAGCTGGACAATCTCTATGTGGCCGAGGCGCTCCATGGGGCGCTGATGGGGGTCAGGCCCGAACAGTTTACCTCGGCCGGGGTCTGCATGGAGACCCTGAACAATCTCTATCCGTATGTTCAGGATGTTAGCAGCGATGAGATGCTCGATGCGGTGCGGATGGCGGTGACAGAAGAGAAAAAATTCCCTCTCACCCTGATCGTTCTCGACGAGGTGCAGCAGTTTATCGGCGAGGATACCCATCGCTCCATGGATGTCCAGGAGGTGGTGGAGGCCTGCTGCAAGAATATCTCCGGAAAGATTCTCTTTGTGGGGACCGGACAGACGGCCGTGACCGGGACATCCAATCTGAAGAAGCTGGAGGGGCGGTTCACTGTCCGGATCGAGCTGTCGGACACTGATGTGGATGCGGTGATCCGGAAGGTGATTCTGGCCAAAAGAGCCGAGGCGATCGGGCCCATCAACGATGTCCTTCAGAGCAATATCGGTGAAATCTCCCGCCACCTGGAGGGGACGTCCATCGCGCACCAGGGGGATGATATCCCGTTTTTTCCACAGGACTACCCCATCCTGCCGGTGCGCCGGCGCTTCTGGGAGAACACCCTGCGGGTGCTGGATTTGACCGGAACCGACAGCCAGTTGCGCAACCAGTTGAGCATGATCCACAAGACAATCCAGACCAATCTGGATGCGCCACTGGGAAACGTGATCCCGGCCGATTTCCTCTATTTCGATTCCGCGGACAAGCTGCTCCAGTCCCGGCTCCTGCCCCGGAAAATCCACGAAAAGACCATGATCTGGCAGAACGGCTCAGAGGAAGAGGGTTTGAAGGCAAGGGCCTGCGGCCTGGTCTTTCTGGTCAACAAGCTCGGGGGCAGCAATACGGATATCGGCATCCGCGCCACGGCCGAAACCATCGCGGATCTGATGGTCGAGGACCTGTCGGCCGGCAGCAGCAGCCTCCGGAGCCGGCTGCCGGGGCTGATGGATGGTTGCGATCTCCTGATGAAGGTCGGGGTCGAATACCGTATCCAGACCGAAGAGAGCGCGGCCTGGAACGATGAATTTCTCGGTCAGAAGAATCAACTGGGAAACGAGGCCCATCGGATCGATGCGGAGCGGGAGGATCGGATTCGGAAGCGGTTCGGGGAGCTGGTCAAAAAGTCGTCTCTGCTCCAGGGGAAATCAAAGGTCTCCCGGAGCCTGTCGCCGGTTTTCGATGCCCGGCTCCCTTCGGACAAAGATCGGAAGATCTACGTCTGGGTCCGAAACGGCTGGGGCGCGGATGCAGCCTCTGTACGGGCCGATGCGCTCCAGAGCGGCAATGAATCGCCCACGATCTTCGTCTTTGTGCCGAGACGATCCGCAGATGATCTGCGGCGCCGGCTCATCGACTTCAAGGCTGCAAATGCCACGCTGGAAAGGCGAGGCGTTCCCAACACCCCTGAAGGGCAGGAGGCGCGGGCCGCGATGGAGACGATCCGCCAGACTGCCCAGGCGCGGATCAGAGAGCTTCTGGATGAAGTCTTCTCGGGTGCGCAGGTCTTTCAGGGCGGGGGCAATGAAATTTTAGGAGATGATCTACAGGATCGGGTGATCGAGGCCGCGAACCTTTCCATGCAGCGTCTCTATCCGCAATTTCATCTGGCCGATCATATCGGGTGGGACAAGGCTCTGTCCCGGGCTCAGAAAGGGGCTCCGGACGCGCTCAAGGCTGTGGGCGATGAGGGAGAACCCGGGAAGAATCCGGTCTGCAAGGCGATTCTCGGCTTTATTGCCGGCGGCAAGACCGGGGCTCAGATCCGGGAGGTTTTCGAGGCTCCGCCCTGCGGCTGGCCCAGGGACGCGATTGACGGAGGAGTGCAGGTGCTGCTCTCGGCCGGGGTGATCCGGGCCCAGGAGGAGGGCGGGAAGGCGATCGATCCCAAGGAGATGAACCGAAGCAGAATCGGAAAGGTCAGCTTCAGGGTCGAAGCGGCCACAGTGAGTACCGCGCAGCGGATTGGGATTCGAAAGGTTCTGCAGAAGGCCGGGGTCTCTGCAAAACAGAATGAAGAGTTGCGGGCCATTCCCGAATTTCTCCGGAAGATGGAGGCGCTGGCTCATAGTGCAGGCGGTGATCCCCCCTGTCCGGAAAGGCCCGATGCCGCGGCGCTGGAGGATATTCGCCTCTCCGTGGGCAATGAGCAGCTTCTGGCCATTTACAACCGCCGGGAGGATTTGAAAGAATGGATCGATGAATGGCATCGTGTTGCCGTTAAAATCAACGAGCGTTTGCCCCGGTGGGAGCAGTTGCGGCAGCTTTTAAAAGATGCCGCGGATCTGGCTGATGCAAAGAATTACCGGGTCCAGGCGGAGAATATTCAAAAAGAGCGTCTGCTGCTCCACGACCCGGATCTGATCGAGCCGGGCCTCGGCCGGATGACTCAGGTTCTTAGGGATGAATTGAACCGGAAGGAGAGGGAGTATGAGAAAGGCCATGAAGCGGGGATGAACCGGCTGCGGGAGGATGCCAACTGGCAGAGACTTACGCCGGAGCAGCGGAATGGACTGTTGTCGGAACAGAAGCTGACGGCAAAGGATCGGCCCGAAATCAAGGTCGATTCCACGGAGGAGATTCTCCGGACTTTGAACCGGATATCCTTGAACGGATTGGCAGATCGGATCGCGGCTTTGCCGGGGCGTTTCGATCAGGTGTTGAAGAATGCGGCCGAATTGCTGGAGCCGGAGATTCAATTTGTCAGGGTTCCCCGAAAGATTTTGAAGACCGAAGAAGATGTGGATGGATGGCTGGAGGATGTGAGGGGGCAGTTGCTCGCGGCAATCGATGAAGGACCGGTTTCGATACAATAGGACGGATGCGGATAGATGAGCACACTTGAAAAATCCTTGAGGAATCTGTTTGAACGGACTGTGAAGTCGGCCAGGGATGCTGCCGAGGATGGGGCGCGGATTGCGCTGTGCCATCTGGGAACTGGGGAGGCCAAGTCGCCGGAGCATCTCTTTGGAGAGCAGAAGGATCTGCGCCGGCGGCTTAGGATTCATGGCCGGCAGATCGGGGATGAGCGAAATCCTGCGGAGAAGACCCAGGCCATCGATCTATTGGCCGAGGAGATCGCTTATGAGCATTGGCATCGGATGCTTTTTGCCCGGTTTCTGGCGGAAAACGATCTTCTCATGTATCCTGATCCTGATGAGCCGGTGGCTGTGAGTCTCGAGGAATGTGAGGATCTGGCCGCGGATGAGGGGGTCAAGAGCGGGTGGGAGCTGGCGGCTCGATATGCGGCCCGGATGCTGCCCCGGATCTTTCGGGTCGATTCGCCGGTCTTTGAAATCGCGCTGCCGCCCGAGCATCAGCAGAAGCTGGAAAAGCTGTTGGGGGAACTGCCTGCGGCGGTCTTTACCGCGTCCGATTCCATTGGGTGGGCGTATCAGTTCTGGCAGAGCCGGCGCAAGGATGAAGTGAATGCCTCGGGGGTCAAGATTGGGGCGCGTGAGCTGCCGGCGGTGACGCAGTTGTTTACAGAGCCTTACATGGTCGCGTTTCTGCTGGACAACTCTTTGGGCGCGTGGTGGGCCGCGCGGCGGCTTTCGGAGGCGGATCTGAAGGGGGCCGAGAGTGAGGCGGAGCTTCAGGAGAAGGCGGCTTTGCCTGGTCTGCCTTTGGCGTATCTGCGGTTTGTGAAGGATGAAGATGGGGTCTGGGGGCCTGCTGCCGGGAGATTTGACGGGTGGCCGGCCGAGTTGAAGGATTTGAAGGTGATGGACCCGTGCTGCGGATCGGGGCATTTTCTGGTGGCGGTTTTGGTGATGCTGGCGCATATGCGGATGGAGATGGAGGGGTTGAGTGCGGCCGAAGCGGTTGATGCGGTGCTGCGGGAGAATCTGCATGGGCTGGAGATCGACCGGCGGTGCGTGGAGCTGGCCGCGTTTGCGCTGGCTTTGGCTGCCTGGCGGTTTCCGGGAGCGGGGGGATATCGGGAATTGCCGGAGATGGCGGTGGCCTGCTCGGGGCTGGCGGTGAGCGGGTCCCGGAAGGAATGGGAGAATCTGGCGAATGGGAATAGTCGGCTGCGGGTGGCGCTGGTGGGG
>JAABSP010000110.1 GCA_011390345.1 Desulfobacteraceae bacterium | reverse complement strand
GTGATCTATGTCGGCGCGAATGACGGTATGCTCCATGCATTCAGAGCAAAAGATCCAAGCAATGCCTCAACCTCACAAAATTTTAACGGGGGTAGTGGCAAGTTGGGAGATGAAATCTTTGCATATATTCCAAGTATGGTGCATGGGAATCTCGCGGATTTAGGAGATACTTCTTACGAGGGATGTAGGCATAAATATTTTGTTGATCTGACTCCCTATGCTGCAGAAATTACTACCAGTTCTGGTACTGCAACATATCTTGTAGGTGGTCTCGGAAAGGGTGGAAAAGGCTACTATGGAATTGATATCAGCGGCATAGATCAAGACACCTCTGCTAATGGATTCGATTTGACAACCAAAACCATATGGGAATACCCTACAACAGATGATACCGACATGGGCTACAGTTTCAGCCGAGCATGGATTGTTCGATCACACTTAAATGAAACGGACGAATACTCAAAGGATGGCGATTGGATCGTTTTATTCGGGAATGGCTATGGGAGTCAGAACGGCGAAGCGGTCTTGTACATACTCAACCCGACAGATGGTTCACTTATCGGGAATGTCGGAAAAATTAAAACAGGCGCTGTCGGATGTAATGGATTATCCACTCCTGCCCCGGTTGACACAAACAGTGATGGCATCGTTGATTACATTTTCGCTGGGGATTTACAAGGAAATATGTGGAAGTTTGATTTGACAAGTTCCAGTTTTTCGGACTGGAAGGTATACTACAACGCTTCAGATAGTTATGCAGATGCTTCCAGAAAACCATTAATAAATGTCGGGAAACCTATCTCGACCATGCCGGATATTACAAAACATTGTGGTACCGGCTATCCCGGCTCTTTGGTAGTCTTTGGTACGGGTAAACTTTTATCTGTCGATGACATATCTACCAGCGGACATGCAGTTTATGGAATTTGGGATTTCGGTTCTGACGAAAAAGATCCAACAGAATTTCTCGGATCATTTGACTCAGCAGCCACTACAATAGCCGCTCCATCAAATATTACCAGTGCCAACATAACACTGAATCAATTATCGGTCGATGCGGTAGATGTGGATAGTGACGGTGAAGATGATTATCGTGTAATCGGCAGAACAACTGATCCGCCAAATTGGAATCCTCAAGATGATTCCTTGCCCACTGATTCATCCACTGGTGAATATTTTAATCTGCTGAAAGAAGATAATAGCTCATTGGATAAGTATAACAAAAATCCATATTCTGATGATGCTTCAAAACCAGCTCATGCTGGATGGTTTTTCGAATTGACGGATACAAATGAAAGAGTTATCCTTGATACCAGAATTCGTTCCGGACTAGCTTATATTGTTACTGCTGCTTTGAATGACATTGCAGAGTGTAGCGGTTTTTCCGGTACATCCTGGGTCCATGCGTTAGATGTCTGCACAGGCGCAGAACCTGAAAATGCAGTCTGGAGCACCAATAATGACAGCGTGTTAGACGAGAACGACGTCGTCCAAGTCTTAGATGCTAATGATGATCCTGTTGGAGATCCAGTCTATGCTTCCGCGATCAAAAAGAATCTGGTTGTGGGAATCACATTGATCAGCGACAAAGCGATTCTCTCTGTTGATGAAGACAGCACACCGGATGCAGGCGGTGGAATAGAAGTCGAGGATACACTTTTCTTTGAAGCTGGATTCCTTTACTGGAATCACCGTGACAATTAAATCCTAATAAACTCTATTTAGATATATGCTCCTGGACAGGAATGTTACGGGAGCATATATCTATTTCAATGAGAAAAAACTATGAAACAAAAAATCATTTTATTGAACATAATCTTCCTATTCTTTGTTGCCACTACTTCATATTCGGAGTTTTACAAATACAGAGATGAAAATGGCGCAATACGCTACACAGACAACTTGGCCGAAGTTCCGCAAGACCAGCGAGAAGGCATTGATGCCTATGACGCGGTAGAGGATTATCAAAGACCAACTCCGCAACCGGCTCCTGAAGAAACCGAGGCCACTGAAGAGGAGCAGCAGGAAGATACTCAACCTACGATGAGCGCAGCAGAGCGCCAGAAAATGTTTCAGGAGTTGACCGAAGAACGAAACGCTCTCGATGCCGAATATGCCGAGATTCAGGAGACCAAAAGCGCACTCAATGCGGAAAAAGCCAATGTCAAAAAAGCCTCTCAACTCCGAGAATACAACGAAAAAGTCCTCGAGCTGAACACCCGCATCGAAGCCTACGACCAAAAACGAGCCGCATACGAGGAAAAGGTAAAATCCTTTAACGACGCCAAAGCCGAATAGACCGACACAGCACCACCTGTCAGCAGAAGTTCGATCCTGAAATCGGGGGCAGCCCCATCTGCCCCCGATAACCACACCTCTAAAAGCATATCCCCCGCGCCCGCGCCTGCTCTACAACCAGAGCAGCAGCGCCCAAAAGACGGAGAATATGCTTTTTTGCATACTGCCCATCCTGCCCCACCTGAAATTGATTTGCATTTTCCCGGCCAAATCCATTATGATAATAAGGAGGAACCGAACCAGATCAATTTTCATCGGAAGGAAGGCCAGTGGTAATTTGGTTTTGGCAATAGCGTAGTACACACAACCACAACAAAGGAGGTTTACAATGGGAATTCTGTCTTGGATCGTAATGGGGTTGATTGTAGGTTTACTGGCAAAATTGGTAATGCCGGGCAAAGACCCCGGAGGAATTATCATTACCATCCTGTTAGGCATAGCGGGTGCATTTGTAGGCGGGTTCATTGCGTCGTTTATGGGGTTTGGAACAGTCACAGGATTTAATCTTGCGAGCCTGTTGATCTCTATTGGCGGCGCCGTGCTCCTGTTAGTTATTTATCGTTTAATAAAAAAATAGCAGCCTATTGACAGGAATTCCGGTGATGCCCCAAAAACAATAATAGTTGCAACCATAAGGTTGACGGTCCAGATCCCGCGCCAAACCTGCTTCTTTGACAAGCGATGGCGCGGGTCAAAACGACCGGAACGGCTTTTATCGGAACTCCTGTCCCATCCTCGATCTCTTGAACATGCCCACAATGTTAAAAAGATCAAAGGAAAAATAATATGGAAGCGTTAATTGCAAAAGAAACAGATGATTTTATCGGACAGTGCGTTAATATGGCCTCGGATATACTAAAAATGCCTGCCAGGCAAATGTGGATAGATTACGACAAAGAAGCCGATGTATTGTATATGAGCTTCAGAAAACCTCAGAGAGCTACTGAAACAGTTGAATTAAATAATGATATGCTTCTAAGAAAAGATGGTGAAAGAATAGTGGGCTTGACAATCTTAAATGCCAGTATTCATAACCAATAGGCGAAGATATTGACACAAAAAACCGAAGACATTTTCAAATGGCTGAAAAATCAACTATAATAGCCGTAAAGGAATATCTGAAAGCGCTTTTGAGATTGGGCATTCCGGTTCGATTCGGCATCATGTTCGGATCTCAGGCACGCGATACCCCCCACAAATGGAGTGATATCGATCTGCTTATCATATCTCCTCTCTATGATGAAGATTACAATCGGGAAGATATCAATCTGTTGTGGCGTACCGCCGCGCGCACCGACAGTCGGATTGAGCCCATCCCCGTAGGTCTCAAACGCTGGAATACAGATGATGAAAGTACCATTATCGAGGTTGCCAGACGGGAAGGCATAAGGATAACGATATAGTATATGCAGCACCAGCACGGCCTGCTGCGCAATGGCATGAAAAGTCGGTCAACCCAACCGCGCAAAAAGAGGCAGAGCCGATCAATTCCACATGATCGCCGAACACCGCCTCTTGGGAATGACCCTCACCGACTTTTTGAACAAGCGTGGGATGTCAACCTCGAAAAGAATCCTGAACTGGTTTCGAAACCGGAAAAATCCGCGGCCTGCTCTTTTTTGCCCCGATCCCATTCTATTGTTGAAAAAATCCATTTTTCAAGGTATGTTCAAACCTCTATAGGTAGATCTATCGGAGAAGCCAGTCTGGAGAGGATGCCATGAGCGATAAAATCGAACAACCAGCAGATGATGAAGCCGAACGGCTCTACCGCCAGTTGAAGGAGGGGATTGATGATCCCCACTCCTCACCGGCCTCATCTGCAGAAAAACAGTACAGCACAAAAGAGCTGGATCAATGGCGCCTGCTGCTGATCGAGCTGGCTCACCTGCTCAGCACCTATTTTACGGATGTCCATCTGCTCGAAGGCATCAAGACCCGGAAAGACTCCTTTGAGGAGTTGGTCACGCTCTTTTCCAAACTCTCCCGGATACCGGAACAGGAGGGAACCGTCCTCATCCGGTACCGGGGCTTCACCTCCAGCGAGAGCACATCCGGCAAAACCGACTATGTCATGGGCATCGGCAACATCATCGTCGATACGGGCATCGCGACCTCCATAGTCAAACGGCTCGGCATCCGGATGTCCCACATCGCGAAACGGCTCATCAAAGCCTTTGAGATCTTTTCGGCCCACGGCATCAACACCTTTTTCCTGAACATCCCGGATCTTAAGGCCCCGGACTCGGAGATCGCGGTCCAAAGAATGCGCCTCTCCCTGGCCATCTTCGCGAGATACAACCAGGCATTCAAGATGAACGAGCCCATCATCTTCAACAAACGCGGAAAAAAGATAACCCTGCCCATCATCCTGGATGAAAGACAACAGCCGGACCCGAACCTCACCCTCCTGGCCGGGCTGAATGATCTCAGCCCCGACGAGACCCGGGACATGGTCCGGCGGGTGGATGAATGGCTGAAGAATTCCGGTTTGGCCGGGGAACGGTACGCGTCAGTCTATGACGCCATCTTCGACATCAAAAGCCTGCGTAACAAGCTGAAACGTCCCCCTATCGAAGTGAACAACATCAAATGGCAGATGATCGGCCGTGGGCAGAAAATCGTCTCCCAGACACGGGATGAGGTGGATGCGGATAACGACTTTCTCAGAACCCAGGAGCCGAAAAAAGCGCAGCCGGAAAAACAGCCGTCAGAACTGGAAATCGAGGAGCCCCGGGATTTTACCGAAGCTCTTCCCGAAAGCCATGAAGAGATGAACAACTATTCAGAAGAGAGCGGCGGAGTTCAACAACTCCTGGAGAAGTATTTCGGAAAAAGCTCCCCCCAGCCGGCCAAGATCCATCAGACGGTCTATGCCAGCGACTACAAGCGGATCACCTCCCAGCAACTCGGGAGCCGGATTCTGATGGTGGAGAAGTTTCTCGACATCGCAAAAGAGTATCCGAATACTGATAAAGAACAGAAAGAAGTCCTCTACCAGATCGCAGACCGGTTCGAGTATGTCCAGGACAAGACCTGGGGGAACCTGGCCATACATGAAGGGAGCGTCAAGATCCGCGCAGCCGGAAAACAGGCGGACCTTGGAAAATTGGACCCCCGGCTCCTGAAGATCATCTCCACCGCGAAGGCCAGAGTCTCCATCAAGCGGAAAATGGAGAACATCGTCCAGGGAAACGTCGATTTTACGGATCGGGACTATGCCGCACTGGCCCAAGAGTTCTCCATCAAACCGACCGACGCCAAAGAGATCGTCTCCCTGCTCCAGAACTGCTTTGATGAGAACGGCGGATTTTTGAGAAAGAATTTCGACCGGAACATTCCTCAGTTTGCAAAGTATGAGGACAAAATCTTCGGCTTTCTGTGGCATTACCTGAAAGAATCGATGCAGCGCCGGCAGGACCGGATCTCCTTTCTCAATGCCCTCCAGCTCCTCATCTCTGAGATGAAGCAGCCCAAAAAGGGCATCCGCATCCTCATGACCGATTTTCTGGCAAACCCGACCATCGTCACCTTTTCGGACCGGAACGCGATCATGCTCTCCAACCTGCTGGTGCGGAAATACAACAAAGAACTCAACCTTGACATCGAGCTGACCCCGGAGGAGGTGCTTCTGGTGCGGGAGGGGGTGGAACGGGAGATCGCGGCCGCGGTGGCCAAGGTGATCGACAGCACCAAAATCCGGTTTCTCCGGAAAGTATCCACGATCCAGCGCCAGATCCGGGAATCCCTCTCGCCGGCCAAGGGCGGGGAATCGACCGCGCTCCCGTTCCGGTATGTCCTCTCCCTGGAGCGGGAACTCTTCATCTTCCTCTCCCTGGTGGAAGGGAAGACAGCCCTGAGCATCCTGCGGAATGCGATTCGGACATACGGAGACTCCGGCTCCCAGATCTATAACCTTCCCCGCAGCCGCGAGGAGTTCGTCACTCTGCTGCAGCATCTCAAGGTGCTGCTCCGGGGGCTGGGGCGCATCGGCGATGATAATGACCTGGCCATTCTGGACGGCGTGAGCTGGTCCGAGCAGGGATTTCTCCGCCTTGCCCGGGGATCCCATGAAAAAGAGAAGGTCCAGCAGGTAATGCGCTGGGTCGATCTGACCAAGGAATCGATCATCCGAAAGACCATGAAGGACTCCCGGGATACGGACGGCTTTACAGTCTCCTGAAGCCTTGGCCCATCTATCGGGAAACCATGCCCGCAGAGATCCTGCGGGCTTTTTGCTTCTCAGCCATCCTTATTCCGCACCTTGACAATTCTGCCAGATTGATTAAAATCATATCGGTTTTGCATTGATGATTCCATTACCGGCACCAAGGAGAGAGCAAGGAGAGAGCGTGGCAGTTGAAGCATTGAAAGAAGAGATCGAAGCGGCACATGGGACAATTCACCTGATCAAGGAGGAGATCGGAAAGGTGCTGGTGGGCCAGCGCCATCTGGTGGACGGCCTGCTCATGGGGCTTTTCACCAAAGGGCACATCCTGATCGAAGGGGTGCCAGGGCTGGCCAAGACCAGCGCGGTCAAGGCCCTGGCCGACACCATCGAGGCCGATTTCAAGCGGATACAGTTCACTCCGGATCTGCTGCCGGCCGACCTGATCGGCACCGAAGTCTACCGGCCCAAGACCGGGGACTTCGAGATCAAAAAGGGGCCCCTCTTTCACAACATCATATTGGCCGACGAGATCAACCGGGCCCCCTCCAAAGTGCAGTCCGCACTGCTGGAGGCGATGCAGGAGCGCCAGGTGACCATCGGCGAGACCACCTTTTTCCTGCCGGACCCCTTTCTGGTGCTGGCGACCCAGAACCCCATCGACCAGGAGGGAACCTACCCCCTGCCCGAGGCCCAGGTGGACCGCTTCATGTTCAAGCTGATCATCCATTATCCGGACAAGACCGAAGAGAAGGAGATAATGCGCCGAATCGGCTTTGATGTGCCGGCACGGGCTCTTTCGGTGATCGATCCGGCCCGGATCGACCAGATCTCGGGGCTGATACGGTCGATCTATATGGATGAGAAGCTCAAGGACTACATCGTGGATCTGGTCTTTGCCACCCGGGACCCCAAGGCCTACGGCATCGACATCGCACACTACATCCAGTTCGGCGCCTCCCCCCGGGCCACCATCTACCTGAGCATGGCTGCCAGGGCCTGGGCATTTCTCCAGGGAAGAGCCTATGTAACCCCCCAGGATATCAAGACCGTGGCCCCGGACGTGCTCCGCCACCGGATCATTCTAACCTATGAGGCCGAGGCCGAAGACATCCCTGCAGACGGGATCATCGCGAATATCTTCGATTCTGTGGAGGTTCCGTAAAAAGCGATGCTTTCGGCCGAGATCATCCAGAAGATCCGTAAGATCCACATCCGCGCGGGCCGGCAGGTCGATTCGGTGATGGCGGGCCAGTACCGTTCCGTGTTCCGGGGGGCCGGCATCGAGTTCGAGGAGGTGCGGGAGTACTTTCCGGGTGATGAAGTGAAGAGCATCGACTGGAAGGTCTCCGCGCGGCTGGGCCGGCCCTTTGTAAAGCGGTACCGGGAGGAGCGGGAGCTGTTGATGATGCTGCTGGTCGATATGAGCGGCTCTGAAAGCTTTGGAACCCGCGAGAACCTGAAGCGGGAGACAGCGGCCGAAGCCGCGTCGATTCTGGCGTTCAACGCGATCCGAAACAACGACAAGGTCGGCGCGATCCTCTTTACAGACAAAGTGGAAGGGTACATTCCCCCGAAAAAGGGCGCGGCCCATGTCTGGCGGGTGATCCGGGAGATGTTCGCATTCACCCCCGCAGGAAGGGGAACCGATATCGGGGCCGCGGTCCGCTTTCTGGGGCGGGTGACCCGAAAAAGATCGATCGCGTTTCTCATCTCTGATTTTCTCGAGCCGGACCAGATCGGTATCCGGGCACAGACCCTGAAGGGGCTGGGTGCGATCTCCCGGAAGCATGAGCTGATCGGGATGATGGTCACGGACCCGGGGGAGTTTACCCTGCCGGGTGGCGGCATGGTGCAGATGGAGGATCTGGAGACAGGGGAACGGCTCTGGATCGATGCCTCTGATAAAGCGGGCCGCGAGTTTTTCGAGAAACAGATGATTGCAGGCTGCCGGATGCGGATGGATGCGCTGAAGCGGGCCAACATCGACTGTGTGGAGATCTCCACGGCCGGCGCTGTGGCCGATGCCCTGACCCGGTATTTCCGGATGCGGGAGAAGATGAGGCGCTGATGCCGGAGAAGAGCCTGCAGGACATCCACGACATCAAGCCGCCGGTTCCCCTTCCCGCGTTTGGGGCAGAGGAGTGGCTCTATCCGCTGCTTATGGGGCTGGCATTGATCGGACTCATCACCGGGCTGATCCTCTTTCTGCGCCGGCGGAGAAGAAAAGGGGCACAGGATCTGCAGATGCCGCTCCTCTCGCCCGAGGAGCGGGCGGACCGGGCCCTGGACGAGCTGCGGGAGGTGGAGCGATTTAGAGGAAAGGAGTTCTATTTCCGGCTCACCATGATCCTGCGGGAGTATATCCGCGGAAAATACAGCATCAACGCGCCCGAGATGACCACCGAAGAGCTGCTGCCCCACCTCAAGAGACTCCCCCTGGACGAAAAGTCGCAGCAGGAGATCCGGAAGATGCTGCTCGATGCGGACCCGGTGAAATTTGCAGATCAGGGGACAACCGAAAACCGGATGCGCCGGGACCACGGACGGGTGCGGGAGCTGGTTCACGATTCCCGGGAAGATCTCGGGCCCGAAGCCGCGGAAGCAAAGCCGCGCCTGGTGCAGAAGGCGTAGCCGATTCAGATGTTTCGATTGGCCTCCCCGATTTTTCTGACCTTTCTTCTGCTCCTTCCCATTGCCATCTTCTGGCGGTTTCGGAGAGGGGGCCGGCCCGTGCTGCGGATATCGAGCCTTGCCCCGGCAAAAGGGGTGAAGCCCTCGCTCATGCTGCGGGTCCGCAAGATCCTTTTGGCCCTGAAATATACCGCGCTCATCCTCATGATCATTGCCCTGGCCCGGCCCCAGTGGGGAATCCGGCAGGAGAGCATCCTGACGGCCGGGGTCAACATCGTTCTGGCAGTGGACCTCTCCGAGAGCATGATGGCTCTCGATTTCAAGCAGGGGGGAAAGATCGTGAACCGGCTGGAGGCCGTCAAAGGGGTGGTGGCAGATTTCATTGCCAAAAGAGGCGGAGACCGGATCGGGCTGGTGGTCTTTGGGAGCCAGGCATATACCCAGCTTCCCCTGAACCGTGATTACAACACCATCGCCTCGATCCTGGAGAGGCTTACGATCGGCGCGGCCGGAAAGACCACGGCCATCGGCGATGCGATCGGCATCTCCTTGAAGCGGCTGACCGATATCGAAAGCGAGTCGAACATCATCATCCTGCTCACGGACGGCCAGAGCAACGCGGGGGGGCTCTCCCCCGAGGCCGCCACCCGGATCGCCGAGGAACAGGGAGTGAAGATCTATACCATCGGCGTCGGGACCCGGGGCAAGGCTCCTTTTCTGGTGAATGATCCTCTGTTCGGGGAGCGGTACATCTATCAGCAGGTGAACATTGACGAGGATGCCCTGGAGGAGATCGCGCGGACCACCGGGGGCCTCTATTTCCGGGCCGAGGATACCCAAGGGCTGGAGAAGATCTACGAGACCATCGACCGTCTGGAGAAGACCGAGGTGGAGGTGAAGGTCTATGCCGAGTACAATGACCTCTACCCCTGGTTTCTCATCCCGGCATTCGGACTGATCAGCCTCTGGATGGTTCTGGTCAACACGCGGTTTTTAGAGGTTCCATGAGATTTTTTGATCCTCAAATGCTCTTTGCGGTCTGGATCGCGCCCCTGCTGGGGCTGGTGCTGATTCACGGGATGCTGCGCCGGAAGCGGCTGCTGGAGCGCTTCTCCTCGGCAAAAGGGCTTTTGTCGCTGGCCCCGGGGGCAAGCCCGAGACGGCGCTGGATAAAGGGGGGGCTGATGCTCGGGGTGCTGATCTTTCTCTCCCTGGCCCTGGCCGGCCCCCAGTACGGGTTCCGGTGGCAGGAGATCGAACAGCGGGGAGTCGATCTGATTCTCGCGCTCGACTGCTCCCGGAGCATGACCGCAACCGATATCGGGCCGACCCGGCTCGATCGGGCCAAGCGGGAGATCTACGACCTTTTGAACCGGCTGCAGGGGGACCGGGTGGGGCTGGTGGCCTTTTCCGGAACCGCGTTTCTCCAGTGCCCCCTGACATTGGATTACAGCGGATTTCACATCTTTCTCGACGCGCTGACGCCCGATTTTCTGCCGGTGGGTGGAACCGACATCCCCGAGGCCCTCCGGACGGCGCAGGCCGCGTTCGATCCCAAGGCCAACACTGACAAGGCCGTGATCCTGATCACGGACGGTGAGAATACTGGCTCCGGAGATCCGATAGAGGCTGCGCAGGAGCTGCAGAAGGCCGGGATCAAACTCTTCTGCATCGGCGTGGGGGCAGAGGAGGGGGTTCCCATCCCCGCGCCCGGAGGTGGATTTCAGAAGGATGCCAAAGGCGACATCGTCCTCTCCCGGCTCGATGAGCCTCTGCTGAAGAAGATCGCGGTCATTACGCGCGGGACATATGTCCGCTCTGTGGCCGGGGACATGGATCTGGATGTGATCTATGCAGAGGAGATCCGGGGAAAGATGGAGCGGGAGCGGGTCACTTCGGGCCGGAAGCAGGTCTGGGAGGACCGGTTCCAGTGGTTTCTGCTGGCCGCGCTGGTGCTCTTTATCGCGGAGATCTTCATCTCGCCGAAAGCCCGGGTCACGGTCGGGATCATCGCGGTGCTTATGGTTCCGGTCATCGCGGATGCGGGCCCTGCGCAGGATGGGCTGGAAGCCTATGAAAAAGGGGATTACGAGGCCGCGCTCAAACACCTGATCGATGCACAGCTCGAAGATCCGGACAACCCGGATCTGCTCTATGATATCGGCAATGCCTATTACCGGAATGGGGAATATGAGATGGCGATCCGCTATTACGGGGATGCCATTGAGCGTGCCCCGCAGGGGGATCAGAAGCTGAAGGCAAATGCCCTCTACAACATCGGAAACGCGCAATTCCGGAAAGAGCAGGCCGAAGAAGCCATCAAGAGCTACGAAAAGACATTGGAGATCGCGGCCGACGATCTTCAGGCCAGGGAGAATATCGAGTTCGTAAAAGCCTGGATGGAGCAGCAGAAGAAGCAGCAGCCTTCCCAAAAGAGTCAGAAGAAGGATCAGGACGAAAAATCGGATGGGGAAGAGCAGAGCCCGGAAGAGGGCTCTGAAGAGGAATCGGAAGAGCAGGAAGAATCTCAACCGCAGCCGCGGACAGAAGATTCCCCTTCAGAGGAATCCAATTCAGAGAAATCCAATTCAGAGAAATCCGGGGAGCCGGAACGCGATCAGCCGCCAGAAGATCAGAAAGGGAGTGAAGAGAATGGAGAATCGGGGCAGGAGCCGGATTTGAATCCCCCCGAAGAAACCGGGGCCCCGCAATCTGCAGAGGCCAAAGAAGACCAGAAAGATCCGGACCAGAAGGGAAATGCCGCCAGAATGCTCAACCGGCTCGAGGATCAGCCCGGAAAGGCCATGATCCCGGCCTACGGGGAGAGAAAAGTGGAGAAGGACTGGTGATGAGAAGAGCGCTTCTGCCGATCTTAATTCTCCTGCAACTGCTGGCTTTTCCGGGGGCCGGTGCAGCCCAGACCGTTACCGCGGATGTGGACACCGCCACCGTGGCTCTGGGCCACTCCCTCACCCTGACCGTAACAGTGGAGGGCGGGAGCGGAGAGGTCAATCATGGGCTCATCACCGATTTCAAGGTGATCTCCCGGGGAACCAGCACCAACTATCAGTACATCAACGGCCAGAGCCGCCATACCGTCACCTATACCTATACGCTGATCCCCCTGAAAAAAGGGCGTCTGACCATTCCGTCCCTGCCGGTGGAGATCCGCGGAAAAAAAGTACGGACAAATGAGATCCACATCACCGTCACGGACCCGGGCCAGGCCGAGGCCCCCCGGGCCGAACAGGAGATCTTTGTGGAGGCCGGCATCTCAAAGCAGAGCGCCTATGTCGGGGAGCAGCTCATCTATACCTTCCGGCTTTACAGAACCGTAAACATCAACAATATCCGGTTTCAGCGACCCGATTTCAAAGGCTTTACCGCAGAACAGATCGGAGAGGAGGGGTCGAGCCAGCGGGTCATCTCCGGAAGGCGGTTTCATGTGACCGAACTCTCCTATGTCCTGCTCCCCCTGGAGCCGGGACCGATCACGATCGAGCCCGCGGCTCTGCAGTGCGATGTGATCCGCCAGGACCGGCGGCGCACCTTGGGCTTCTTCTTTGACAATTCCTTCCGTGGAGAATCCCAGGTGCTTCAGACCCAGCCCCAAACCGTTGAAGTCCTCCCACTCCCCTCATACAACGGCGACGCCCCCTTTTCGGGCCTGGTGGGCCGCTTTTCCATGAGTGCCGAGATGGAGAAGAGCACGCTCGAGACCGGCGGCTCCGCAACCCTCTCCCTCACCATCAACGGAAACGGCAACATCATGGATGCCGGGGCCCCGGAGTTCCATGTCCCGGACAGCTTCAAGGTCTACAAAGATGCGGCCGAGGAGGAGATCGCGCTGGATCGGGAGGGGTATTTCGGCAAAAAGACCTTTCGCACGGCCCTGGTTCCGGTCGAGCCCGGGGAATACCGGATCGATCCGATCCGGGTCTCCTACTTCGACACCCGCTCCCAAACCTATCAGACCCTCTCCTCCCAGACCTTCTCCCTTTCGGTCTCCCCTTCGGCCCAGACCGAGACCCTGGCGGTCTATTCAGCATCGGAGCCGGGCACGGGCACGGACCGGAAAGCAGTGGCTTTTACAGGAAGGGATATCCTTCCACTGAAGGAGGATCTCGACGCGCTGGAGCCGAAACGGCCCCTGCCTATGCACCATTTTGCCCTCTTTCTCCTCTGCCCGGCCCTTCTCTTTGCCGGGGCATGGACATACGGCCGAATCCGGCACAAGAGCGATGAACCGGCCATTCTCATGACCAAAAAGAGCCGGAAAGCCCTGCAGGAGGCCGGAAAGGCCGATCTTTCCCAGGAGAACTTCTTGGCAAACCTGCATAGGGCCCTCACGGCCGCGATCTGCGCCCGGACCCGGATCTGCCGGGAGGCGATTACAGCCGACGAGGCCGGAGATCTGCTTCAGGAGACCGGCTATCCAGAGCCCGAGACCCGAAAAATCGCTCAAACCCTGGCCAGAATCGAATCGGCCCGCTTCAGCGGACAGGATCTGGATGAAGCGCGAAAGAGCCTCCTCTCCGAAACCCGGGAAGAGATCAAAGGGCTTTTGCGATGATTCGCTCCGGTCTGATTTCAGGATACAGGCCCGGCCTGCTCCTCTGGGGGCTGCTCCTCAGCCTCTTCCTCTTTCCGGCCGCGTCTCCTGATGCATCAGATGAGGCCCGAACCTTTCTGGAGGGAATCTCAGCCTACCAGGAGGGGGAGTATGAAAGGGCCGTCACCCTCTTCACCGGGCTTGTCCGGAAGGGGATAGAGAACGGCAAACTCTACTACAATCTGGGCAATGCCCACCTCAAGAACGGGGATCTGGGAGATGCCATCCTCTGGTATGAGCGGGCATTGAACCTCATCCCGGATGATCCGGATCTCCACTTCAATGTCGAATACGCGCGATCCCTGGTCAAGGATGTTCCGGAGAAGGAGGGGATGCAACCGCTCCGGGTACTCTTCTTCTGGAACGACCTGCTGGGCCCAAAGACCATCCAGTGGACCGCGATCCTTCTCAACCTCCTCCTCTGGCTGCTCCTTGCCATCCGGCTGGTTCGGGGAAAGCGGCCCCTCAAGGGCGGAGTCCACCTCCTGCTGATCGTGAGTCTCATCTTCACCGCGACTGCCCTCTACGGCTATACAGGTCGAGGCACAGGAGAGAGCGGCATCATTCTCCCGGAAGCGGTATCGGTCCGCTCGGGCCTCTCAAAGAGCGCGACCGAGCTTTTTCTGCTCCATGCAGGCACAAAGGTGAAGATCCAGAAGGAGAAAGAGGGATTTTACCGGATCGCGTTCTCTGAAAGCAAGATCGGGTGGGTTTCCGCGTCGGAGGTGGGCGCGATATAGCAGAGAAGACTTGACAAACCGGCCCGGTTCTGAAAAAGGTTTGATAACAACCCTTCAACTCCGGAGGCCGCCCATGAAAGCAAAAGTTCTCTCACCCGTTCAGCTCCTTTGGATTTTGCCGGCCGCACTCCTCCTCTCTGTGCGGCTCCTCTCCCCCATCCCCTGCTCCGCGGAGGAGCCGGACACCCCGACCTTCTCCCCCTATGTGGAGATCTGGCCCGACGGCCGGATCGACTGGGACCGTGGGGAGATCTACGGCATCGGCAGAGGATATCTCCATCTCAACGGCAATTCCAAAGGACGGGCCCTGCGCGCGGCCCAGGTGCTGGCCACGGCCGCGATCCTGAAGATCGCCTCCGGCATCCGGCTGGATGACCGGACCACCCTCCAAAAGCTGGGCCGGGGCAGGCAAGTCATCGATCTGCGCGCGCTTATCCGGTATGAGGAGGCCGGTACCCGCAAGACCAGCGACGATAGAGGAGAATATTTCGAAGTGACCCGGCGGGCCGGCCTCAAAGGGGTGGAGGGTCTGACCGCGAAGCTGCTGGATCGTTTCGGAGCCGAGCCCGATCTCTGGAATGGCTTTCCCAAACCCGAACCCCGGAACCAGACGGCGGATGAGGAATCGGATCTCTGGCTGATCATCGACGCGCGGAAAATCACAGCAGAAAGCGGGATTCGGCCTGCCCTCTTCCCGGAGATCCGCACCCCGGACGGAGAGCGTGTCTATGGCCTCGAGGATGTGGATCGATCCGCGCTGGTCCGTCGGGGGATGGCACGGTATGTGATCTCCGATGCGCCGGCCGATCAGTGGGGTTCGGCCGCA